>NZ_JAFMPU010000003.1:0-368276 GCF_049132085.1 Seonamhaeicola sp. NFXS20
AACAAGTCCTATCAAAAATTTATAAAAAGAAATAAAAAATTGATTTAATATTAGATGAAGTCAAACCCTATAATTTCTTATTATGAGTACAAAAAATATAAAATGTTGTACCTATGTTGTACCCAAACAAAAAAAGCTCCTCAAAAATGAGAAGCTTTTTACTTTAAATTAACTTTTAAAAAAGTGCGGGTGGGGAGACTCGAACTCCCACACCTCGCGGCACCAGATCCTAAGTCTGGCGTGTCTACCAATTCCACCACACCCGCAAAAGGACTGCAAATATAATCAAGATTTTTAAATTGCAAACGCTCTCCTATAAAAAACATTCATTTTTTATACATTTGACTAAATTTAAAACATCTAACATGAATAATATAAAAGACTATTTGCTCAAAAACAAACAACGTTTTCTAGATGAGCTAATAGAATTAATTAAAATACCGTCAATTAGTGCAGATTCTAACTATAAAAACGACGTTTTAAAAACAGCACAAGCTGTTAAAACAAGTTTAAAAAATGCAGGCTGTGACACTGTTGAAGTTTGTGAAACAGAAGGCTACCCCATAGTTTATGGCGAAAAAATAATTGATAAAAATTTACCTACCGTTTTAGTTTACGGTCATTACGATGTACAACCACCAGACCCTATTGAACTGTGGGATTCCCCACCATTTGAGCCCATTATAAAAACAACTGAAAAACATCCTGAAGGCGCAATTTTTGCCCGTGGCGCCTGCGATGACAAAGGACAAATGTTTATGCATGTAAAGGCTATGGAATTTATGACTTCTACAAATCAACTCCCTTGCAATGTAAAGTTTATGATAGAAGGCGAAGAAGAAGTTGGTAGTAAAAGTTTAGGAACCTTTGTAAAAAATAACAAAGAAAAGTTAAGAAATGATGTAATCCTTATTTCTGATACTGGCATGATAGCCAATGATACACCATCTATAACCACAGGCATTAGAGGCTTAAGTTATGTTGAAGTTGAAGTTACCGGACCAAACCGAGATTTACACTCTGGCTTATACGGTGGTGCTGTAGCCAACCCAATCAACATTTTAACAAAAATGATTGCTTCACTTCATGATGAAAATAATCATATTACCATTCCAGGTTTTTACGATAAGGTTGAAGAACTCTCAAAAGAAGAACGCACAGAAATGGCAAAAGCCCCTTTTTCTTTAGAAGCTTACCAACAAGCTTTAGATATTGAATCTGTTTATGGCGAAAAAGGATACACCACCAATGAGCGTAACTCTATAAGACCCACCTTAGATGTTAACGGTATTTGGGGAGGCTACATTGGCGAAGGTGCAAAAACCGTAATACCAAGTAAAGCTTATGCTAAAATTTCTATGCGTTTAGTACCTAACCAAGATTGGGCAGAAATTACAGATTTATTTAAAACACATTTTGAAAGTATAGCTCCAAAAGGTGTTAAAGTACAAGTAAAACCTCACCACGGCGGTAACGGCTATGTAACCCCTCTAAACAGTATAGGTTATCAAGCAGCAAGTAAAGCTTATACTGAAACTTTTGGAAAAACCCCAATACCACAACGTAGCGGCGGTAGTATACCCATTGTAGCTTTATTTGAAGAAGAACTTAAAAGCAAAACCATACTAATGGGCTTTGGTTTAGATAGTGATGCCATACATTCACCTAATGAACATTTTGGGGTTTGGAACTATTTAAAAGGCATTGAAACCATCCCCTATTTTTACAAATACTTTACAGAATTATCTAAATAATTTGGGTGTTCCCAACTTTTGTTTAGCAAAAGTTGGGCGCGCTTTCCACGCTACACGGTAGCTTGTTGCAATCGCTAACACGGGATAAAAACCACATGAAAAACAACCACAGCAACCACCTATTACTATTAACATTTGCAACGCTTTTAATTAGTACGTCTGGCACGCTAGGGAAATTTATAGACCTTCCAACAATAGCCATTATTTGGTGGAGATCAGCTTTAGGCGCATTATTTTTATATGGTTTTTGTCGTTATAAAAAACTTAATTTAAAAATCCGTAGCAAGAGTGATTTACCTTCCATCATTCTAGGCGGATTATTATTGGGCACCCATTGGGTTACCTATTTTTATGCTTTAAAATTATCTAATGTTGCTTTGGGCATGTTATCAATGTTTACATTTCCGGTAATTACAGCCTTATTAGAGCCATTTTTTACTAAATCAAAATTCAACCCTATTCATATTTTACTAGCATTAATAGTATTATTAGGTATTTATATTTTAGCACCAGAGCTCAATTTTAAAAACACCTATTTAAAAGGCGTTCTCTTTGGTCTATTTTCTGCGTTGTGCTATGCTTTAAGAAATTTAATATTAAAAAGGCACGTTAACAACTATAATGGCTCTGTACTTATGATGCAACAAGCCTTAATAGTTAGTATTGTTTTATTGCCTATTATGTTTTACTTAGACACCAGTAATATAAAAACTCAATTACCCTATGTTATTATATTAGGTCTTGTAACAACTGCCATTGGGCACGCTTTATTTATAAGTAGTTTAAAACATTTTTCTGTTAGTACCGCTAGTATTATAGGTAGTACACAACCCATTTTTGGAATTATAATTGCCTTTATTTTTTTAAATGAAATTCCTTCTCCTAATACATTTATTGGTGGTGGTTTAATTTTAGCCACAGTTATTATAGAGAGCATTAAGAGCAGAAAATAAAACAAGTATCAAAATTTATTTTTTGAAGTTAAAGGATTGTTAAATAATTATTCACTAATATTTATTACTTACATTTATTGCTTTCAACAGCAAATTTGGATGACGAAAGATAATGAAGAGAATATACTCCAGCTCCTGTTTAAACAATTTAAATCAGGCAATGAAAAGGCATTTGAGTTTTTTTTCAATAAATACTACAATCATATTTTAGGCTTTTGTATTCAATTTATTTATAATGAAAATGATGCCAAAAATATAACTCAAGAAGCTTTTTTAAATCTTTGGGAACACCGTAAAAACATTAATAAACCCAAAGGCATTGAAACCTATTTATATACCTATGCAAAATCTAAATGTTTAAATGCTATTAGACACAATAAGGTTAAAGAAAACTACAAAAACAATACCCTAAACAAAAAAGAACAAACTCTAAATTTTGAAGTGTTAAAATCTATGGAGTTTGATGCTTTGTCACTTAACGAGTTACAGGTACTTATAGATAAATCTATTAACGAGCTACCTCAAAAAACCAAAACCATTTTTATAAAAAAACGTTTTGATAACAAAAAAAATAGTGAGATTGCTGAAGAACTCGGTATTAGTATAAAAACTGTTGAATCTCATATGACTACTGCGCTAAAAATACTTAGAGTAAAGCTAGCATCATACCTATCTTCTTTATTTTAAACTTCATTTAACACAGGGTTTACAAAAAAAATGAAATTTTCTATAGGGTTACCTTAACCTTAAGGGTACTTATTATATCAGGCCGTTTAGAATGATTCATTTATCATCTAATAAAAACAACACCACTAAACGTATATAACATGAATAAAGAAATAATATATAAATACTTAAACAACGAAGCTTCAGAAAGTGAAATCCAGAAAATTTATGAATGGATTGAAGCTTCTGAAGATAATAAGCAACAATTTATTGCCCTTAAAAAAGCATGGGCAATGACACCTACTGAAAATGCCACCAATAGAACACTTGCTTTTAAACAAATACAAACAAAAATTAACAAGAAGTCAATATTCACAACACCAAAAGTATTTAAATATGCAGCCGCTGTTGTGCTTTTAATTTCAGTGAGTTTTTATTTAAAAAATTACCATGACAATAAACCTCTTGAGAATGAGGTTGTATTAGAACTTAGCAATGGTAACACCCAAAAACTTACAGAAACTACAAATAAAGTTATAACAGATACAAAAGGGCAAGTTTTAGGCAAACAACAGGATAACCAAATTATTTACACCGCAAAAGAAATAACCACAAAAAACACAGCTTACAACACATTAAAAGTTCCTTATGGTAAAACATTTAAAGTGATTTTATCAGACAGTACTATTGTACACTTAAATGCTGGTAGTACATTAAAATACCCTGTACAATTTGCTGGATTAAGCAATAGAAAAGTAGTTTTAACTGGTGAAGCTTTTTTTGAAGTAACTAAAGATAAAGCCCACCCTTTTATTGTAGAAACAAACAATATAAATATTGAAGTTTTAGGAACAAAATTCAACTTAAGTAGCTATAACAACGATGATTTTGCACACTGCGAACTTATGGAAGGGGCTGTATTAGCAACAGATATAACCAATCCAAACAACAGCTTACATTTAGCTCCTAATCAGCAAGCTAAATGGGACAAAACAACAAATACATTTAAGCTTAACACTATTAACATAAATGACCATATTTCATGGATACATGGCGAACTTATTTTTAACAATATGCCATTTCCTGAAATACTAAAAAAAATAGAGCGTGCTTACAATGTTAAAGTAAACAACAACAGTAAAACTTTGGCACAACAACACTTTTCTGGTTCTATATATGTAAAAGAAGATATAACTAACTTTTTAAATCTTCTAAAAATTGATACACCATTTGAATACAGTATTAAAAACAACATCATAAAAATTATACAACCTGATTAACCCATTAATGTCTATGGCAATAACTATCCCTAACCACTTAATTAAAAACTTAATAACTATCACGCTCTTTTTATACTGTTTAAACGGGTTTTCTCAAAACAAAAAACTTTCACTTAACTTTAATAAAGAGCCGCTAAGCAACATTTTAAAAAGTATTGAAAAAGAAACCAACTACCGTTTTATTTATAACACTAAAAAAATTGATGCTAGTAAAAAAACAAGCATTTCGGTAAAAAATAAAACTCCTAGAGAAGCTCTAACAGCATTATTTTTAAACACAGATATTACGTTTATTATAAACAATAATCAAGTTTTACTCACCAAAAAAAACACGCAAACAAGAGCTAACAACTTACAAAAAAACCAAGAACGTCTAGTAAAAGGTACAATTATAAGCGCTTCAGATAATTTCCCTTTACCTGGTGCAACCATTAAAATAAAAGGAACAGCAAAAGGAGCTATTACAAATATTGATGGTCAATTTACGTACTTACTTAAAGGCTCAAATATTAACAATATAATTTTAGAAGTATCCTATTTAGGTATGAAAACCAAGGATGTTCTTGTAGGAAACCAATCAAACTTCACCATCTATTTAGAAGAAAACACAAACAAATTAAAAGAAGTAGTAATAACAACATCTTATGGCACAGAAAAATTAAAAGAAGAAGTTGTTGGTAGTATTGCAACTCTTCAATCTAGAGACATAGCAACAAACCAAGCTTCAGAAAGTATTGATAAAATGATTGAGGGGCAACTTGTAGGTGTTTTAGTTGAAAATACTTCAGGAATTGGAGGCCCCGTATCAATTAACATTCGTGGACAAGGTAGTTTAACCCCTTTGTCCGATTCAGTTTTAGGCACTTCCACCCAACCTTTAATTATTGTTGATGGTGTAATAATGAGTGAAGAATCTGCCATAGATAGCAATTTTTTTGATGGCAGTGGTACCTATACCGAAACACTAGCAAATCCTTTAGCCCAAATATCTGCCGAAAATATAGAAAGCCTAAACATACTAAAAGATGCCGCAGCCGTAAGTATATATGGTGCAGACGGTGCCAACGGAGTTATAATAATAACTACTAAAAAAGGAAGCAAAGGCAAAACTAAATTTAACTTTTCTACACAACTTGGTATCTCTAATGCAATAAATCAAATTCAATATTTAAACGGCAAACAATATAGCGAGCTAAGAAACGAATATTTAGCAAACACTGGTTCAAGCACTGTTCCTTATAACGGTGTAGATACAGACTGGTTTAACTTACTAAATGGTACAGGCGTTTACAATAAATATAATTTTGCTGCATCTGGTGGTAATGGCAAATTTAATTTTAGAACTAGCATAACCTACCTAGATATAGAAGAGCCTCAAAAAGGCAACAACAGCAAACAACTAAACGCAGGTATAAACATAAATTACCATATAAACGACTTACATGTTGGTTTATCTTTAAATCCAAGTTATGTTAAAAAAAATGCGCCCAACATTTATTACAACTACGCTTTTATTCCAACTTTGTCTCCATATAATGATGATGGTTCCTATAGCTCTGTAGGTGTAACCGGACTTGGAAACCCACTTGCAGCAATAGACCAAAACACCAATACAACAGATACATACGGTATTTTAGGAAGTATTAATTTAGCATACCCAATAAATGATAACTTAAAAATTTCTACTCTTTTTGGTTTAAACTATACTGATAAAGAACAAGACCGATATTTCTCAGGAGAAAACGAAAGTGGTCAATACAGCGGAACATTTACCCTAAATGGAGTAGAGTATCCAAACTACGGTAGACGCGTTATAAACCAAAGAAATTCTAAAAAATGGAATTGGCAAGGGCAACTATTATACAATAAACAATTTAATAAAATCCACAATATTGATGGTTTAATAGGTTTTGAGTTATCTGAAGATAAAGCCGATTTTGATTACGCTTCCGGACGAGGTTTTGTTAACCCAAATGTAATAAATGCTGTTACCAATGCTATTCAAGATGACGACATTACCACTACTGATGATGAAACTACAGGAAATCAAACATACGATTCAGACATTAGTTATAACTCTAGAGTTTCTTTCTTCTCACAAATAAACTACAATTACAAAAAACGCTATTATTTTCTTGGTAATTTTAGAAGAGACGAAAGCTCTGTGTTTGGTAGTGACACAAACGTAGCTTACAATGGAGGTGTTGGAATTAGTTGGATTATAAGTAACGAAAACAACTTTAATAGTAACTTTATTAACTTTTTAAAAATAAAAACAAGTTACGGAACAACCGGAAACTCCAGAATTGGCTCCTACCGCTCTAAAGGTTTATACGACACCTATGCCAACGGATACAATAATTTAGATGAAGCATCTACCTCAACCGCACCAAACGGTTCTTTAAGTTGGGAAAAAAACACAAAGTTTAATGCCGGTATAGATTTTAATTTTCTAAACAGCGTACAAGTATCACTAGAGTACTATTATGATGCCATTTCAGATTTAATTACCTCAAGAAATATACCCTCAGAAACAGGTTATTCATCATTGCAGTTAAATGCTGCCAGTATGTATAATAAAGGTTTAGAGCTTTCAACCAAAGTAAATTGGATTCAATCCGATAAATTTAACTGGACTACCTCCTTTAATATTGCAACACTAAAAAGTAAGGTAACAGAACTAAAAGGATTAGGTAGTCAATATTCTACTGCAGAACGAGCACTAGCTCAAAAAGTAGGCTACAGCACGACTACAATATGGGGAATTAATTGGGTAGGCATTGACCCTGGAACAGGAAGAGATTTACTAGAAAAAGACGGTCAAGTTTACGATGCTGTTACATACAATAATTTATTTGATAGTGCAGATTGGGAACCTATAGGAGACACCCAACCAGATGCGTATGGTGGTTTTAATAACAGTTTTAAATTTAAAAATCTTAGCTTATCAATTCGTGGCTCCTTTCAAATAGGTGGTGATTTTCTTGTTGAAGACGAAATTATTTCAAAATATAACATCACATCAAACAGAAACCTTTCTGTAAATGCTTACGATTATTGGAGAAACCAAGGAGACATTGCATTACAACCTGTAGTTACAAGTAATAACCCAACCATATCTAACTACAGCAAATACCTCTACGATAATACTTATTTAAAAATCAGCAACATTAATTTAAACTATAACTTCCCTCTAAATAGTGTTAAATTTTTAAACAACTTATCGGTTTTCTTAGACATTTCAAATGTTGGCTACTGGTATAAAGATAAAAGTCCTTACGATAGAAACGGTATTAGAGAATTCAAATTTAAATACCCCCAAGCAAGAACCATATCAATGGGTATTAACGGAAAATTTTAAAGCTATGAAACAGTCTAGATATATAAAATCATTACTTACTACGCTTGGTTTAATTTTAATTTGTTTAACACAAAGCTGCGACGAATTTTTAGAACAAGAACCAGGATCACAAACCTCAATAAACGAACAACTTTCTTCAAAAGATGGTGTTTTAGAAGCTTTACTTGGTGCATACACTTCCCTAGAATCTACTGTAAGAAGTGAGCGCTATGCTATTTATGCAGATTTACAAGGAGGAAATTTAAAATTCTCTCCAAACTTAAGCAGTAGTAGCTTAGGAGAGATAAGCGTTCCTATAAATCTAGAAAACGTTTATAATTTTCAAGACTTAGCACAAAGTAGTGATTTAGAATCTATATATGATAGTAATTACGATATTATAAACCAAGCCAATTTAATTTTAGAATTTGTTGAAGCTTTAACAGATGCTACAAGTGAAGAAATAAATCAAATTAAAGCACAAGCGCTAACTATAAGAGCTTATTGTCATTTTTTACTAGCACAAATTTACGCTCAAAACTATAGTTATACAGCAGATGCAAGCCATTTAGGGATAGTTTATAATACCACAACATTAACAAACGGTATTACTTACCCATCTAGAGAAACTGCTTTTGCTACCTACACACTTATAATTAAAGATTTAACCGAAGCTTTAAGCTTTTATAATGAAGCCGATATTCTAGACGGTCCAGAGTATTCCTATTTTAACCTATATAACACGAAAGCATTTCTTGCTAGGGTATATTTAACTAAACAAGATTGGCAAAACGCCTACGATATGGCTAACGATGTCATATTAAACTCTGGATTTTCTCTAGTTTCTAGTGAAAACTATATTTCAGAATGGGAAAAAACAGATACGCCTGTTTCTGAAATTTTATTAGAATTTTCGATACCCAGAGATAGTGGTGATAATGTTGGCGGTTCAATGTCGGCTTTTTACGGATATACTTCAGATTCAGATTACGAAAAATATGTAGCTTCAGAAGATTTGCTCAATCTTTTTGAAACAACGGATATTAGAAAAAACCTATTCTTAGAACAACCGTTAGCCACTTTAATAGATAATGAGCTTGAAGATGTTAATTATTACTTCACCAAAAAATTTCAAGACAATGCTGCTTTTGTTGGTTTAAGACTTAGTGAATTATATCTTATTAGAGCCGAAGCTTCTATAGGTTTAGAAAATTTAGAAGATGCTAAAGATGACATTAACGTAATTCGTGAACGCGCTAAAGCCTCCTTACTAACTTCTACAGATAACCTAGAAGAACTTTTACTTGAAGAACGCAGAAAAGAGTTCTGTTTTGAAAGTCAATATTTATTCGATTTATCTAGAAACCAACAAGATATAGTAAGAAATGATGGATGTATTTCACAAACCTGTAATCTCAACTACCCATCAGATAAATTCATTTTACCAATTCCGCAAGACAACATAGACCTTAACGAAAATTTACAACAAAATGCATCGTATTAAACAAAACATTAAAATTCTAGTACTTTTACTAACAGTTATTTCTTGTACAAACGATGACAATCAAGGTAATTCGTTTTCAGAACCATTTGTAAGATTTAATTTTTTAGTAAATAGTAATAACGAACCCTTAGAGTATCCATCTGTAAGCAGTGCTTTAATTCCTATTTCTAGCTATACTAACAGTTCTATTGCTCCTGTAAAAATTCCTGTTACACTATCTTCAGAAACATTATCTGAAACCATTACAGTTAATTTTAGCGTAGCTTCATCTGGAAATGAAGACACCTTTAGTGTATATCCTGAAAATCAAGTAAGCTTTAGTGGCACTCAACTAACAGACACTATTTATGTTAGTTTTAATGAACGCTGGACAGAATACCAAACTATTAATTTTAGTTTAGATAGTGCTTCTGATACTTCTATTAATATTGGCAATATAAACGATAGTTATCCAAACAATACATTTACAATAAACCTTGAAGATATTGAAACCTATTACACAATTGAAACCAACCGAATTGAAATTAAAGGAGAACAAGGCGAAGAGATAACTTTTAATGTAAACTTCCCTAACGGATTTATTGAATCTGAAATTGATACAACTTCAATATTCGAGTTTTTAAATGGCTTTGATTACTCGCTTACAACCGAATATATTTCAGAGGACAAAACATATATAACCTATAAAATAACTTTAGATGAAGATATACAAAACGATGACGTTTATTACGAATCTGTAATTACTTTATTAGATACCGATAACTACTCAGTTTCAGGAAATTCTACCCTACAAATTGTTAAACCAATTATAACAGAAAGAGATAATGCAGTCTTTACAGCTTCAAATTTTTATAACTTAAATGACACTTATCACAGAACTTACGGAGAGGTTTGGAGCGATTTTAATGAAGATGGCGTTTGCGAATGGGGCTATTTCTTCGCATTTACATATCCAGTGGTTGTAGATGCAACACACCCCAACGCAGTTCTTTACAGTGATAATGGAACAGAGGACACTTCAGATGATATTTACCATCATGCTTTTCAAATAGGGTTTGGAACGCCTACAACAATAACAACAAACTCTTTTAATTTAAAACGCTGGTTTAGTAATGAGCTTACATCTACAGCAGACTCTCCCGGATTTAATGTAAGTCCCGCTATCGAATTTTTCCCAGAAAATGGTAATAGTACTAATAAGGGCAGTATTTTAATTATTCCACAATTTATTAGTATTTCTGCTAACAATGGAAACACACACTCCATTGCTATCTCTGGCGAAGGTACCTACGAAGAAATAAGCGATGGTTTATTTGAATTAAAATTCACTTTAAACGCAACAAACGAAGCTGTTTTTGGAGGTACGGTTTCTGCAGAATACCGTATTTACAGCAACAATAGCTATACCGATCCTGAAGATTTAACTAACGCAAACTGTATTTCTGTTTATGAACTCTAAAGTAAAAAAATCTCTTATTGCTACAATTGTTATTACAGCTATAATTTTTGCAGGCATTTTAGTAACAAAAAATAATGCAACCCAAAATAATAATAATCCTTTAGCTGAGTTAAAGAAAATATACTCTAGTGGAGATCAATCGTTATGGCCAAAACCAAATTTAGATGAGACCATAGATAAATCTACCTTTAAAGATATTGGTGCATTACCAAAAGTAAAACACCCAGAATACAACCCGTATTCTGCTGAAAAAGCAAAACTTGGTAAAACCCTATTTTTTGACCCAAGATTATCTGTAAGCGGACAAATTGCCTGTGCTTCTTGTCACAACCCAGAATTAGCGTGGACAGACAATTCTACCCGTTCATTTGGTCATGATAGACAAACAGGTAAAAGAAACTCCATGACTATTTTAAATAGTGGCTTTGCTCACACTCTATTTTGGGATGGGCGTGCAAGCAGTTTAGAAGACCAAGCAAGATTTCCTGTTACAGATCCTCTAGAAATGAATGAAAAGTTAAACATTGCTGTTGATAAAATTGCCAATATTAAAGGCTACAAACCACTTTTTAAGGCTGCTTTTGGTAATGATTCTGTGTCTTTACAACGCATACAATACGCCATTGCAACCTTTGAAAGAACCGTAAATAGCTATAAAAGTAGATTTGACAAATTTATTGAAGGAGATTCTTCAAAACTTACTAATGAAGAGGTACTTGGTTTGCACCTATTTAGAACCAAAGCTCGCTGTATAAACTGCCACAACACACCATACTTTAGCGATAACAATTTCCATAATGACGGGCAAACCCTTTTTGGAACAAAAGATGAAGATTTTGGCAGATACCATGTTACAAACAACATGGAAGATATTGGCAAATTTAAAACACCAACCTTAAGAGAAGTATCTAGAACAGGCCCTTGGATGCACCACGGTAACTTCCCTAGCCTTTTAGATGTTGTAGAATACTATAACCTTGGTAACCCTGCACCTATACAAAAAAAATATTTAGGAGTTGGCAGAGACTCTTTAATACCAACTACATCACCAATTCTAAGAAAACTAAACTTAGAAAAAACAGAAATTAAAGCCCTAATTGCCTTTTTAGAAACCCTAAAATCTAATAAAGGCAGAACACTTATACCTAAACTCCCTACAGAATAATTAATAACCCTTTAAAACTTTTAAAAATTATGAAAAAATTATTACTAAATTTTATAGCAATACTCTCCATTGCTAGTTTAAATGCACAAATAACACTAGTTAAAGAGATAAATGATAGTGGCTCTAGTAATTCTAGTCCAGCAAATTTATTCACCTTTAATGGAAAAATTTATTTTGCAGCCACTGATTCTAACGGCTCTAACACTCCTGGTGGCGCAAACCTAGGCAAAGAACTTTGGGTTACAGATGGAACCGAAACAGGTACTACATTTGTTAAAGATTTAAAATCAGGCTCTGGTAATTCTTCTCCCACAGGTTTTTTTGAATACAACAATACACTCTATTTTTCTGCAGATTCTGGTAGTGGTAGCGTATTATTTTCAACCGACGGTACAGAAAGTGGCACCAATGCTACAGGCCACCCTTTTGTATTTAACCCAATAGAAACTGGCGGATTAATATACTTTGTATTAACTACAGATAGCAATAAACTCTATCAATTTGACGGTACTAATACATCTCCGGTAACCAACAATGGCACAGGTACAGAAGCACTAATTGGAGCCCATTTTACAGCTTTCAACAACAAATTATTATGTTATATGAGTTATTCTGATGATGTATCTACCGTTGGTCTTGAACTTTATGAATACGACCCAAGTACTGGATTATTTACTTTAATTAAAGATATTGACACGGGTACTGGCAGTTCAAGCATTAGCTTTTTAACTGTATTAGGCAATGAAGTATATTTTGAAGCAGACAATGCCCTATGGAAAACAGACGGCACTGAGGCAGGTACTACAGCTGTAGACAAAGCAAGTACTTTATCGGGTATTACAAACCTTTTTGCTTGGAATAATGTTTTATATTTTGAAGGAGACAATGGCACCTCTGGAGACCAACTTTGGGCATACAACCCAAGTACCGATGCTATAACCAATATTAGCAATATCACAGGAGGCACATCAAATGATCATGATCCATCAGACTATGCTATTTTAGGCGACTATTTATATTATGCAGGCGAAGTAGCCGACAACACCGCGCAATATTTATTTAGAACAGATGGCTCTACTTCTGAAAGAGTTGATAGCAACATTAAAGATATAGATGATCTTGTAGTACTTAATGATAAATTATATTTTGAAGGAGACAATGGAACAACTGGAAACGAACTTTATAGTTTTGACCCTTCAACACTTTCTACTACAAATAATGTTGCTGAAATAATATCTATTTATCCAAATCCTGCTACAGATTTTATAAAAGTTTCTAAAACATTAATAAATCAAAAATACAGTATTTACAATACTACTGGTAATTTAGTAACGCAAGGTGTTATTAAAACAGAAAGCATACCATTAAACTTAACCAGTGGTCTTTATATTTTTAAAATTGAAACTCAATTGAGCACTATAAGCAAAAAAATTATAGTAAAATAACATTAATTATTTGATTAATAGCGTTTCTTGAATTATCCCTAAGAAAATTCTAGAAGAAGAGAGCCTCGAAATTTCGAGGCTTTTTTTGTAACATTTCATCTGTTTTAACGTTCTTATAGTCAATCAATCAAAAAACAATCATATTATGTTAAAGCAATTCTTCATCATTTGCTCTGGAGCCGATACTGATATTTTAGAACAATGCTCAAAAGGAGAACAGAATAAATATGCTGGTATAGGTGCCACGGTTTTTTTTACTGCTCTTATGGCAACAATAGCGGCAAGTTACGCCCTTTATACTGTATTTAACAACCTGTTTACTGCTATTTTATTTGGGTTTTTATGGGGGCTACTTATTTTTAATTTAGACAGATATATAGTTTCTACCATAAAAAAAACAGGTAGTACTATTAATGAGCTTATTCAAGCATCACCTAGAATAATTTTGGCAGTAATTATTGCTATAGTTATTGCAAAACCATTAGAATTAAAAATATTTGAAAAAGAAATTAATCAGGTTTTATTAGAACAAAAAAACCAACTAACATTAAATAACCAATCTCAAATTGCAGAACAGTATACACCTTCTATTGAAGCTTTAAACAATAATATTTCTGCTTTACAACAAGAAATTAATGACAAAGAAACAGAAGTAAACCAACTTTATAACACTTATATTGCTGAAGCCGAAGGACGAGAGGGCACTAAATTAGTTGGTAAAGGTCCTGTTTACAAAGAAAAACGAGAAAAACACGATGTACTTTTAGCTGAATTACAACAGCTTAAAACTGAAAACAAAGTCAAAATAGCCAATGCAGAATCTGAAATAGCCAAACTAAAAAATGACTACAAAACTCAGGTTACTAACTCGCAACCAATCATCAATAATTTTGATGGTTTAATGGCTCGTATTAACGCCTTAAATAAACTCTCATGGCTACCTTCATTCTTTATATTCTTATTGTTTTTAGCCATAGAAACATCGCCAATAATAGCAAAACTATTAGCTCCTAGAGGCACGTATGACTATAAACTTGAAGATTTAGAAACCACTGTTAAAGCAGTGGTGGCTCAAAATAAAAACCAAAGAGAACTCCAGCTAAAAACAGAAAACGCTATTAACGACCGTATTTATACAGATATTGAGCAAGAAGAAGAACTCTACACGTATAAGCGCAAAAAAGCAAGAGAGCTTATGCAATTACAGGCAGATGCTTTCTTCAAAAACCAAAAAAATGCGTTGTAGCTTTTAAGCTGCAGTCTCTGTTTTAAAATGGTTGTATAAATCTTTACAGCCGTAACCAATAATAGATAAACTTTTGTTTCTATTTACAGCTTCTTCGTGTAATTTAGCTATGGCATCTACACCATGTCTATCCATACTTTCAACACCTTCAATACTAATTGTTACATTATCTACTTTTTCAAAAATTCCGTTAAATTCGTTTATAAATAATTCTAAATTGGCACGATTTAAGACACCTTTAATCTTAAAAAAATTGTTGCAGTTTGTAATTTTTAATTCCATAATCAAGGTTTTTAATGTTAAAAATAAATTTGAGGGAGAATAATCATATTTTGATTATGGAATAAAAGTACACATAAACGTAAGTAAAAACCTTAATTTATCGATGAATACAGCTGAACTTTAGTTAAAATAAAGCTAGGTGTCAAATTAATCGATGAGTAACCATTTTAAAATATGTTTTCGTTATTTTTACTGCTTTCAAATTCATTCAATTATGAAAAAACTTGTAATTATATTAGTTCTATTTGCTTCGCCTTTGCTTAAAATAAATGCTCAAAGCTCTGAAGAAAAAGACAAAAAAGAGATTCAGGCGGTTTTAAAAGCTCAAAGACTAGCATGGTCTAAAAATAATATTGAAAAATTTATGGAAGGCTATTGGAAAAGTGACTCACTTCAATTTTACAGTAACAATGGCATTACACAAGGTTGGGAAGCTATTCTAAACAGATATTTAAAAGCTTACCCTACAAAAGACCATACCGGTAAATTAAACTATAGAATAAATGCCATAACTAAAATTACCGAAGGTGCTTACTATGTTTTAGGAGAATATCATATTAAACGAGACGTTGGTAATGCCGATGGCATTTTTATGCTTGTATTTAAAAAGATAGATGGAAAATGGAAAATTATTGCAGACACTTCTAACTAATTACTATACAATTATGAAACTATTCAAAATACTTATTCCTTTATTTATATTAAGTGCAGTTAGTTGTAAATCTGTAGCACCAATAACTGAAACTACAGAGAAATCTAATTTTGAAAAATTGGCTTCTGTTAAAGAAGTGGTTAAAATTGAGAAACGTAAAGCCTCAAGTCATTTTAATGAAAATTATGAAATTTGGTTTAAACAACCTATAGACCATAACGATGCCTCTAAAGGCACCTATAATCAACGCGTATTTTTAGGGTTAGTAGACACTTTAAAACCAGTAATAGTTCAATTACGTGGATACGGTATCCATTCTGATAAAGCTAGTGAATTAGCTAGTCATTATCAAGCCAACCAGTTAACCATAGAGCATAGATATTTTAACAATTCTAGACCCGAAAAAATAGATTGGAACACCTTAACCATTGAAAATGCTGCTAAAGATCAAGCAAGAATTATAAACGCCATTAGAGATGCTATTTGCCCTAATTCTAAATTTATTTCAACTGGTATCTCTAAAGGGTGTCAAACCACCATGGCTCACAGAAGATATTTTCCTAAAAATGTAGATGCCAGTGTTTGTTATGTAGGTCCTTTAAACTTTAAAAGAGAAGACCCCAGAATATTTGAGTTTTTAAAAAATGTAGGCACTAAAGAAGAACGAGAAAAAGTAAAAGCTTTTCAAAATTTATGTTTTGAAAACAGAGCAGAACTTTTAAAACTGATGAAAAAAGCTGCTGAAGAAAAACAGCTAACTTGGAAATTTGGAATTGAAAACGCGCTTAATTACACCATTTTAGAATACTCTTTTGCTTTTTGGCAATGGGGATTTGATATTAACAGCATTCCTATTGAAAACACCTCTCCTAAAGCTATTTACAAACATTTAATTGATGTTGTTGGCTACAGTTTTTTTGAGGCTTCTTCCGTTAAGAGTTTACAACCTTATTTTTGGGCAGCCTTAACAGAACAGGGTATTTACGGGTATGAAACAAAACCTTTTAAAAAGTATTTTAATACTGATGAGATATTAAAATTTGATTGGGCTTTTCCTGAAGGAATCACAAAACCTTTTAATCCAAAACCCATGCAAGAAATAAAAACATTTCTAGATACCACTGCCGAAAAAATGATATTTATTTATGGCGAATATGATTCTTGGAGTGCTACGGCTGTTAACTTATCTAACACTGCATCAAAAAGAGAATTATATAAATTTGTTAAACCAAAAGGTAATCATAGAACACGTATAAATAGTTTTGAAAAAGAAAAACAAAATGAAATTTATAGCATAATTGATAGTTGGCTAAAATAATTTATAAGTAAAACTTCTGCTCTGGTACTATTTATAAAATGAAAAAAGAACACCTTAGCATTCTTTTAATAATTTCACTGATAATTACCGCTGTTGGAATAATAACAGGGAGGTACTTTTTCCTTTTTTTACTAATACCTTTTGGTTTTAATTGGTTTAAAAAAGGAAATAAAGAAGATTAAGTTTTCTTTACAAAATCTGTTATAATTACTATTTGTTGCGCCCCTACTTTGCCCTCAATGTATTTAGCATTTTCTGGGTCTAACCTAATATTTCTAACCGCAGTTCCTTGTTTTGCAACCATACTAGAACCTTTAACCTTTAGGTCTTTTATTAACACTACAGAATCTCCTGCTTTTAACTCTACACCATTAGAATCTCTATGAATAATTTTTTCACTTGGGTCTTTATCTTCTCCTGTAGCTCTTGCCAAAGCTAAAGCCTCATCATCTAAATACATCATATCTAACAAATCTTTTGGCCAACCTTCATTACGGAGTCTTTGTAACATTCTCCACGCCATAATTTGTACAGCTACATGCTCACTCCACATACTATCATTTAAACAACGCCAATGGTTTGGATCCATTTCAACATCACCATCAATTTGACTTTTACAAGTTGAACAAACTAATATATCATTATCTACATTTTCATTTAATGACGGCGGAATGGTGTATTGGTTTAATTCGTTATTAGCTCCACATAATTCGCAAGAATTGTTACTTCTTTCTTTTAAAGTTTGCAATACACTCATTTTATTTTGTTTTTATATTTTTTGCAATATTACACAAATAGTTGTAAAAACATCATTAGATTAGTTATAAAAAAAGGCACCTAATTGGCACCTTTCTTATCAACAATTATAGCAACTTACAGTTTTATTGCTGTATACAAATAATCGCCATGACCCTCAAAGTATTTACCAAAGGCCTCAGCTTCTTCTTCTGTAAAAGCTTCTTTCATTAATTCTTGATTTTTATCAAACATTTTATGTAAATCTGCTAAAGACTCAAGATAAACGGCTTCTACAAAGTCTCTTTTATCTGCTCCCCAAGCATGTAATGACGGGTAATAGGCTTTAATAAATTCATTTTTTGAAAGTACTTCATCTGTTAATTTTTTTCTAAATGATTCAAACTCTTCAAAAATTCCGTCTTCAGGAAATGCGCCTTTATTAATTCTTACATATAATACCATATCTTTTTCCATCTGGTTTTCCATTGGTATAGCGCCAGACATAGTTGCGTAAATTTCATCTGAATGAAAACTGGAATAGGCTGAATTTAATTTTTCTAAAACAGTTTTTCTGGTATCTTCATTTGGCCATGCTTCTTTTACAAGTTCTGCATTTCTAGATGCTGCTTTTTCTATAGATTCCCAAGAAGGATAAGATTGCACGTATAGAATTTCATTACTGTTCTCTGTAAAAAGATGGGTGTAATAACCCGCACTAACTATGTGCTCATTTTTACTGGTAACTTTTTCCATATATTCTTTTTCGGCGGCTCGCCATTCAGCTGGTGTGGCATCATAATTTTTGTTCCAGTACATTTTGGTTGCTGTAATAAACTCTGGTCGTTTTTGAGTGTTATCTTGGGCATAAAATGTAGAAGTACTAAATAGCAAACACATTACCATTAAAGCTGAGAGAATTTGATTGGTTGTTTTCATAATCTGTGTAATTAAAAAGGTTAGTATATTAGTTTGAATTAAACTCTTTTAAAAAAGATTATGTAGCAACAAATAAAGCTTGGTTAATCTTTTAACGCTATTAATTAACCTTTAGGAAGTACTTAAATATACAATAAAAAAATATAATTAGCTAATTTTCAATATTTTATAAATCAATTAAGGTATCTCTAAGTTTTTTTGGTAAGCCTTTTACAACCATATCATATGAATGATCTATGAGTTGATTAATAAATTGAATAGACAATTCTCCTTCTTGAATGTAAACAGTGTTCCAATGTTTTTTACTCATATGATACCCTGGGCGAATGCTACTATACTCAGCACGAAGTTTTTCTGAATAATCTGGGTCTGCTTTTAAATTAATAGCTGCCTCTCCTTTTTCCCAGCTATCTAAACCTGTTAGCACAAACATTTTTCCTAATACTTTAAACACAAGAACATTATCATCAAAAGGAAACCCTTCTGATGTTCCTTTTTTACTTAAACAATAGGTTCTTATTTGTTCTATGTTCATTGTAAAAGCTTATGATTTTCACTATCAATTTTTAAGTTTGAGTAATCTAAAGTCCAACCAATAGTTTCTACTATGGTTTCAATAAGCTGAAGAGTTTCTTTTGCTTCGGTTTGCGCAATTTGAATAAGGCCGCTTTCTGGTATTTTATCTTCAATATGCTGTTTTGCTTCTTGGTGTAAGCCTGTTAAATCTGTAGCTTCAAATTTATTGAAGAGTCCGTCAGACTTATCATAATAATTCAAATTGGTTTCTATTGATAATACTTCGGGTTCAGGAAAATGTTCTAAAATAATAGTTTTTCTTGCCGTATCTGAGCTTAATTGAATTTTAGATAAATCATACCCAACGTGTGCCTTAGCGTTTATTACAACCAAAGCTTTCTTTTTACTAGAAATAAGTTTTAAAAACTTTTGTTTTACATCTTCATAGTGGTATATCTCGGCAAAGTCACCTTCAACAGTAATAAATTTACACACCTTTTTAATTTTATCTAAAAGTATGACCGATTGAGCATTTGCTAACTGTTTTTTTCTTACAGATTTTAATACAGTTACAATACCTAAAGTAACTAAAACGCCTATAATGATTGCTAAAAAAATTTCCATGCTATTTTTTTCCTATTTGTCCTAAATGGGTATTATTAAATGCATTAGAATACTTTAATCCGTAGCCAAATATTCTATCTAATGAAGCGTGTGAAAATAACACAATTCCAATAAGCTGTAATGTTTGATTATTACTGTAAGCACCTACTAAATACACTATAATTGCAATTCCTTTATGATGAAATAGATTATAGGTTATAGCTCCTGTTTTTGTATTAAATAGATACCCTAACATACCAATATCTGGGGTAAGTATTAACACCAAAAACCACCACCAACTGAAATCTAAATTACTGAAGAGATAGATGCCTAAAACAAACATAAGTAACTCTTCAATTTTTAATAATTTCCCCATTTAATCAAGAATTTTATATAAAACAGGTTTACTTGGAGTGGCATCATTTTCAAAAGGAGCAATCATGAGGTTTAGTAAGTATTCACCATCTGTAATAGAATTTGGTACGTAAATAAATTCTGTTATGGTAGCATCCATCCTTAGTTTTCCTTTGGTATTCCAAAATGCATTATGGGCTAATAGTTTGCCTTCGTCTCTTTCTTTATCAACAGATGGTAAATCTATTAGCAAATGTTTAATATCTTTTTCTTTTAAATATTCTGTAGCTTCTTCTAATAAAAAAGGCGGATTAGTATTAGAGTATCTTCTACTCTTTTTTTCTAATAAATTAGGAAGTGTTCTAATAACAATAGCGTCTCTTTTTTTATTTCTTAAAGCTGTTTTTAATTGTTTTGCAGATATAAAAAAATCGTCTCCTTTGTTTTCTGGTGCAACGGTAACTACTTCGGCTACAAAAAAATAATGTTTTAAATTTTTGTTTACAGAATGTACTTCTTTGGTTATATGACCTACACATTCGGTATGTGTAATATGCGAGTGTGGGTTAAAATGAATATTATTAAAATTAACTACCGCACCTTCTGAAACTTTAACAATTTCACCATCAATACTTTCAGGAAAAATCTTAGGATCATCAACATACCAAGCATTTACGTTGGTCTTAGACATATCTATGGCTATAGAAATATCTAAAGGTTTTGATACATCTATTTGTATTTTTCTTGAGTTGTATTGTATTGTTGCTATCAATTTTATATGCTTTTAAATGATAAAAAACTTATTAATTCTCTATAAAAACCAGTTATACCTACAAAAGAAACTAAAAGTATTATTGCTTTAAAAAAAGATATTAAATAACTGTTTTTGTAAACCTTTTTTATAGCAAAGAATAAGTATAAAAAATTAAAACTAATCATAAATATTTGAACTGCTCTATTACCTAGTTTACTAACCGATATTGCCATTAAACAACAGATAAAGAAAAAGGAAATATAGTGCATTGCAAAAATTATATGCATACCATATAAAAATTTTGTTTTAAAATTTAAAACCAAAAGCACTAATGCCATTAAAGGCAATATAATAATGACTAAAGATTTTGATAAGTTAGATGATTTAATATCAAAATCTTGCATTAGCATTACCTTAGAGTAATTGTTTTTATCTAATTTCTGTTCTATATTAATTTCTCTGCCACTATTAAAATAGTATTTAGATGGGATTTTTAAAATATCTGCTTGGGTAAGGAGAATAAAAAACAAAACGTTACTAATTAAGAATACTTGTATAGGTTTCATAAAAGGTTTTCTAACGCCTTCTATATATTGTACTGTTAATTTTCCTGGTTTAAAGATTAAATTAATAAATGTTTTATAAAACTTAGCATCTATATTAAATAAACCACTAAAAAATTGTGTTAATATTATTTTAATTGAAAAATCTTGACTTTCAACAATTTTTTCTCCACAATGGCTACAATAAAGTCCTTTTAACGGTTCATTACAATTTTTACAAACCTGTAAATTATTTTCACTCATTTACTAAATATAAAACAATTCTGAAGCTATACCATCACATAAAAAACTACCTTTTTGAGTGGTAAGTAATTTTTCTTCTTCAATATACAATAATTCTAGGTTAATATATTTTTCTGAAGATGTTTTTAAATATTCTAAGTATTTTAATCCAAATTCTTCTTCAACCTTATTGAAACATACCCCCCAAATAGTTCTTAATCCCGTCATTATATACTCATTAAACCTATCTATTTTTGAAAGTTTTTCAACAGTAATTGGTAATTTATTATTTTGAATGGCTTTAATGTACTTTGTGTTATTAGACACATTCCAACTGCGTTGGTCACCCAAAAAAGAATGTGCTGAAGGACCAATACCTAAATACTTTTTACCTTGCCAGTAACTTGTATTATGTTTAGAGAAATAATTGGGTTTTCCAAAATTTGAAATTTCATACTGAATAAACCCTTCATTTTTTGTGCTCTTAACTAAATAATTAAAATGTTCTAATGCCAAAGTTTCATCAAGTGGTGGATAGGTTCCTTTTTTTATAAAACTATCTAATGCTGTTTTGGGTTCTACCGTAAGTGCATAACTTGAAATGTGATTAACCCCAAAATTAAAAGCCATTTCTAAATTTTGACCCCATTTTTTTAAAGACATGTTTGGAATACCGTAAATTAAATCTATGGTAATATTATTGAAGTATTGAGTTGCCACAGACAAGCAGTCTTTAGATTCTTGTGCGTTATGGGCTCTATTCATCACTTTTAAATGGTCTTCAAAAAAAGATTGAATACCTATACTAAGCCTGTTTATTGGTGTATTTGTTAATGATTTTATTCTTTTTTTTGAAAGGTCGTCTGGGTTTGCTTCTAAAGTAATCTCTGGATTTTTAACAACGTTGAAGTTATCATATACTGAATTAAGGATTAGCAGTAATTGACTATTAGACAATAAAGAAGGGGTACCACCTCCAAAATAAATGGTTTCAATAGTTTCATTTTTTAGTTCATCTTTTCGTAATTCTATCTCTTTTATCAAGGCAAGAATTAAATCATCTTTCTTTTTTAAAGATGTTGAAAAGTGAAAATCGCAATAATAACATGCTTGTTTGCAAAAAGGAATATGTATGTAAATGCCAGACATTATTTTTTAACCCTCTCGCTATTTTGCTTCACAAACGCATCCCACCCAGAATAACTTTTGCCAACAGCAACTTTTCCGGAGTTATAAAAATGGCAAACCGCTGCTGCTAATCCATCTGTAGCATCTAAATTTTTAGGCAATGTTTTTATTCCTAATAAACTTTGAAGCATTTTAGCAACTTGTTCTTTACTAGCATTTCCGTTACCAGTTATAGCCATTTTTATTTTTTTAGGAAGATATTCTGTTATGGGAATTTCTCTACTCAATCCTGCAGCCATGGCAACACCCTGAGCGCGCCCTAGTTTTAACATACTTTGCACGTTCTTACCATAAAAAGGAGCTTCAATAGCTATTTCATCGGGGTTATGAGTTTCAATAAGTTCTATGGTACGTTCAAAAATAAGTTTGAGTTTTAAATAATGATCGTTATACTTTTTTAAATCCAATTCATTGAGCTGAATAAACTGCATTTGCTTACCAACCACCTTTATAAGTCCAAAACCCATAATGGTTGTTCCGGGGTCTATTCCTAATATTATTCTTTCTTTCATGTATTTATTTAATCACAATAGTAACATCCGCTAAGCGAAATTGAAGCTCCAAAAGTTATTGTTAAAAGGTTACCATTGAAAGAGCCATAGCCATTAGTAACTGGATTAAAATCTTTAGCAAACCCGCTAACATAAGATACATCTGTGAAAATTGACAATTTATCAGAAATACCATAATGAAATTCTACTCCGCCCATAACATTAAAATAAGACGTGTTGTTTTGTGTGTAATTACCCAAAGGTTTTACAAAAGAATATCCCGGACCAGCATGAGCAAAAACGCCTATTCTTGAAGGGAAAAAGCTAAATACATCGGTGGCATTATAAACTGCTTGCAAATTTACTCTAGAATAGTTTAGTTTGAATTCTGGTGAATCATCAACATTAGATATTCTACTAAAATTATAATCTAATTTTGCTCCTAGCTTAGGCAGAAACATATACTGAACACCTAGATTTACGGCTGGAAAATTAATGTTATTCCCTTCAAAGTCTTCAACAAATCCACTTTGAGAAGGGCTACTAATCCCCAATCCTGCTTGAACTTTTATTGCACTTTTACCATCTTGGGCAAAGGCATTTAAACTCAACACTAAAGAATACAACAAACAAAAAACTGTTTTATAAATTTTAAAATTAAAGTTCATAAGCTAAATAATGGTTTAATTTGCAGGTATGAATAATGCGCTTTACTACAAAACTAAGCAATTCTTTTTTGTACTCATTAAATTAAGTATTATAGCTGGAGCATTTTATTTTATTTATAACAAACTGGTTAATAATAACGAATTAGATTTTTCAGTTTTCATTAATTTTTTAACCAAAAACGATGGTTTTTCATTAAAAAACACAATTTTTCTACTCTTTTTAACCTTTTTAAATTGGTTTTTAGAAATTACTAAGTGGCAAAAACTTGTTACTACATTAAAAAAAATATCATTTAAAAAAGCTTTAGAACAAAGTTTAGGAGCTTTAACTGCATCTCTTTTTACACCAAACCGTATAGGTGAATATGGAGCAAAAGCTATTTACTTTACAGGCTCTAACAGAAAAAAAATTGTACTCTTAAATTTATTAGGAAACATATCTCAAATGTTGGTAACAAGCATTTTTGGAATAATTGGACTATCTTTTTTCATTACAAAATACAGTATTAATATAGACTATTATAAACTAAGAAGAATTACCATATTGTTTATATTAATCTTAACTATCATAGCGTTTGTAATAAAAAATAATACGTTTACTATTAAAGGATTTTCAATAGAAAAAATTAAAGATTATATCTTAACCTTTCCTAAAAAAACACTCACATTAATATTAGTTTTATCCATAATACGCTATCTAACTTTTTCTTTTCAATTCTATGTTTTATTACATATTTTTAAAGTAGATATAAGCTACTTAAACGCCATGGTATTTATTACATCTATGTATTTTTTATCATCTATTATACCCTCTATTTTTATTTTTGATGTGGTTATAAAAGGCAGTATAGCAATCTATTTATTTGCTCTTATTCAAATTAACGAACTCACTATTTTGAGTATAACCACCATTATGTGGCTACTCAATTTTGTGTTACCTAGTATAATTGGCAGCTATTATGTTCTCACTTTTAATTTACCCAAACTAGAAGACTAAAAAATGGTAATAATAAGTATAATAATTATTTTAGTTTATCTGTTTTTAATAGGAAGTTTTGCTTTTGGTTTTGATAAAGTAAAACCTTTTAAACTAAAAGACACTATAGCAAAAACTACTTTTACAGTTATAATTCCTTTTAGGAATGAAGCCGAAAATCTTCCTAGTTTATTAGAGTCTATTATAAAGTTAGAATACCCAAATCATTTATTTGAAGTTATTTTTGTTGATGATGAGTCTGATGATAACTCGGTAGAAATTATTAATAAATTCATTGCAAAATCTCAAAACAACATAGAGATTATTAAGAATGAAAGAACGTCTAATGCACCAAAAAAAGACGCCATTACTACTGCTATAAAAATTGCCAAAAACGAATGGATTTTAACTACTGATGCCGATTGTATTTTACCTAAATACTGGCTAGATTGTTATGATGAATTTATACAGCAACATCAATCAAAATGTATTGTTGCTCCTGTTACTTATAATAAAATTAATGATTTTTTAAACAGATTTCAGCTTTTAGATTTGTTAAGTTTACAGGGTACTACCATTGGTGGTTTTGGTATTAAAAAACCTTTTTTATGTAATGGCGCTAATTTTGGGTATCAAAAATCTGCTTTTAATGAGCTTAACGGATTTAAAGGTAATAGTAACATTGCTAGTGGTGATGATATTTTTTTGTTAGAAAAAATGGTTAAAACATTTCCTGAAAATGTTCACTATTTAAAAAACGAACATGCCATTGTAAACACTAAACCTCAACAATCTTGGGTATTATTAATTGAGCAGCGTTTGCGTTGGGCTTCAAAAGCAAATGCTTATACTAATTGGTTTAGTAAACTTACTGGACTCATAGTTTTATTAACCAATGCCTTAATAATATCTTTAGGATTGTTATCTGTTTTAAGTGTTTTCAACGTTAAAATTTTTCTTTATTTATTCTTTATCAAGTTTAACATAGATTTCTTTTTAATTTACAAATCGGCTTCATTTTTCAACCAAAAAGAAGCCTTACAGAGCTATCCTTTAGCTTTAATATTCTATCCTTTTTTTAGTGTATATGTAGCTATTTTATCGGTATTTACAACCTATAAATGGAAAGGAAGAACTTTTAAAAAATAATTTTATTATTCTACATTAATAATAATAATAGGAAGCTCAAATTCTGTTTTTACTTGTTGCCCACGTTTTAGAGCAGGATATATGGTTGGTAATGAATCTAGACTCTTAACAATTAGCTCTTGTATGTTAGGTATTTCTGCAATGGTAAGACTATCTATATTGGTCTCTAACAAGGTTAAATCTCCAGTTTCTGAAACCTGAAATTTTAGTTGAATGGTATCACTAATATCTTGAGTAACAACAATGACTTCTTTACTTAAAGAATTGAATATTTGTTTTTTTAAGAAATACTGAAAACAATACATTTTTTCATGCTTTTGCTCTAAAGAATCGCACTTTGAAAATGTAGGATATGCATCAACCTCATCCCAATTAAAGGTTTTTAACTCTTCATTTAAAATAGCTTCTGAAGATGTTTTTTTTACGTCAAAATACTTGCAGGAAGAGAGCAAAACAAATATTAAAATAACGAGAAAGTACTTCATGGATTAAAACTATGACCGAAAAGTACGATTTTTTTACTTTTTATATTCACATAAAACGCAAAAACCGAAGTTTTTAGCTTCGGTTTTAAATCTTCATTCAAGTAATTGGCTTTAATTATTCTTTATTTGTATTGGCCTTATCATCTGCCACTTGAAAAATAATAGGTAAACTATAAGGTACATTTACTAATTTTCCTTTTTGCTTACCTGGAATCATTTTAGGTAACAAATTAATAACGCGTTTAGCTTCTTCTTCTAAAGCAGGGTGTGGTGCTCTTGAACGTACATCTACAACATTACCTTCTTTGTTAATTTTAAAAATAACATTAATACGCTGTTTACCTGTTAAATTATGTTCTGTAGCTATTTTAGTATTGAAATTTTTATTCACAAACATGCTTATCTCTTTAGACATGCACGCCTTACGGTCATTATTATTTGATAAACCTTCGCAACCTGGAAAAACAGGAACTTGCTCTATAACTGCAAAAGGAACATCAATATCTTCATTAACTTCATTCTGTACAACAGATATTTTCCAAGGATTTGATTTAGATTTGGAAAAATTTACATTTTTAAATAATTCTAACAAACTGTTTTTTTCTTCGTCTGTTAACTGTCCTTCCTTTGCTTCTAGAGATGCTTTTAACGTTTCAATCTGTTCTGAAATTGATAATTGGTCGGTTGAATTCTTAACTTGTTCTTGGGCACAAGAAGTATAAATTAACATTCCAAAAACAAGCGGAATTAATAAAACATACTTTAATAAATTAATTTGTTTTGATTTCGATTTTTGTAACATAACTATTCGTTTTTTGATTAATGATTGTTTAAAAAATGGATTGATGAATGATATTTTTTTAGTATCAAAAACCTGTGATAATAAGTTTTGATAATAAGTACTTTTGCTTTCTGTTTTAACTGCCTGAGCATCGGCTAAAAATTCATGAAGCTCCCCTATTCTATTTTGATACATATAAATTAAAGGGTTAAACCAAAAGAGAATTCTTAATACTTCAAAAAACAATAAATCTAATGAGTGATACTGTTTAACATGCACCATTTCATGTTTTAAAATGGCTTTCTTTTCGTTTTCATTTATTAACTCACCCAAAAAAATATATTTAAAAAATGAAAAGGCTACATTACTTTTTAACAAGTTAATTATGTGTAGGTTTCCAACCTTTTTCTTTGGGTTTTTTACAAGTAACGTAAACATTTTAAAAAACTTAAACCCTAAAAGCATAATGGCAATTACCGCCCCAAAAAAGAAAACCAACTCCCAAGACCAAAATGTTTTTTGTGAAATAATTGCTGGATCTAATAAAATAATATCTGGCTCTTGTTGTTTTGTATTTCCTAATAAAACTTCGGGTAAAGAGATTATATATTCATGAGAAACTACATGTTTAAAACGTTCAATTTTTATTAAAGGAATTAATAATGATAACAACGCTGTTCCTAATAAATAAGCTCTGTTCCAATTAAAAAAGGTTTCTTTCTTTAAAAGAAAATCGTAAACCACTAAAAAGAAAAGTTGAAACGCAATGGTTTGTATAGCATATTGAACCATGATTAGGAGTCTTTTTTATTTATTTCTTTTAGTACAGACTCTAAGTCTTTTATGTTCATATCGTTTTTCTTTACAAAAAAAGACACCATACTTTTAAAGGATCCTTGAAAATAATTATCAACCAATTTATTGATAGATTGGTTACTATAATCTTGCTTTTCTACAATGGGAAAGTATACATGTCCCTTACCATGTTTTTCATAACCCACAAAACCTTTACTTTCTAATATTCTAACAATGGTAGATACCGTATTATAGGCTGGTTTAGGCTCAGACATTTGTTCTATTATAGATTTTACATTGGCTTTTTTTAATTGCCAAAGTATTTGCATGATATCTTCTTCTGCTTTAGTAAGTTGTTTCATTTTTTAATCTTTTTTTATTTTCAACTAAAGATTTAGTTTTAACAAATATAACTAAAAAATTAGTTTAAACTAATTTTTTAGTTAAAAATGTAACATTTAAGACTTAATTACGTCTTACTTTGTAGAATTTAATTTATTTACATGGACATTATTTTAATTATTATTGCAGCACTTTTTATGATTTTAGGGCTTATTGGTAGCTTTTTACCTGTTTTACCTGGTCCGCTTACTAGTTGGGTTGGCTTACTAATTCTTCATTTGGCAAATACAGTGCCTATGGATAAATCTTTCTTAATAATTACCCTTATTGTAGCTATACTTATTTGGGTTTTAGATTATATAATTCCTGCTATTGGTACCAAACGTTTTGGTGGTACTAGATATGGTATGATAGGTACATCTATAGGATTGGTTGTTGGCTTGATAGCTCCTATTCCGTTTGGTGTTATTATAGGACCATTTATTGGAGCATTTCTTGGTGAACTGTTTAACAAAACAGATTCTAAAACTGCTATGAAAGCTGCTTTTGGTTCTTTTATTGGCTTTTTAACATCGGCTTTTATAAAATTTATTGTGGCTGTAATATACCTTGGTCTTTTTATTGGTATTGTTTGGGATAATAGTAATGCTATTTTTACTTTTTAAAAAGAAGAAGCCCTGTGGGTCTCTCACCTCCACAGGGCCTGTAAATTGCTATTATCAACAAAAAAATTGAGGGATTAATTAATTTTTTGAAGTGTTGACAGGAACAAAGATAAATAATGCAGTTATCTTCTAGCTGTGGAAAAACCGTAACCACTTTACGGTTTACAAGTAGTTTCTAGTTATAATGTAGGTTTACAAGAGTATTAATTTTATGTTAAAATTAAATAAAAACAAAAAACCAACTTAAAAAGTAATACAAATCACACAAAGCCTTTTTTTCTGGCTTCATTTAATAGGGTTTCGTCCTGTCCATCATCAACTGAAAAGATTTCTTTTAGTTGCTTTTTTCGTTTCTCTACGGCACTCAAAGAAATATCTAAATGTGTTGCTAAATTTTTGGTTTTTACACCTTGAGATAATAAATGTAAAATCTTCCGGTTTTTATCATCAATTACAATATCGCTAGCAATGGTTTTTCTTATATGGCTATTTACTGTGCCACTATAAAATGGTGGATTATTAAGTACCGCTTGAAATGCACTTGCTAATTCACTAGAGGTTAAATCGCTTTTAATTAAAAAACCTTCAGGATTTATATTTTTAATGATATTATGAATTCTAAAAGATTCATTAAACATAGTAAGTATAACTATTTTTGCTTCTGGAAGTATTTTTCTAGCATATTCTGCTAAATCTTCACCTGAACTCATTGAACCATCTAATGACGGAGGTAAACTTATATCTATAAAAAGCATATTATACGGATTTTCCTCTTTTAAAGATTTATCCATATAAGTAACAGCTTCATCGCAATTATTTGCAATATCAATGTATAATTCTTGTGTTTCCTTTTTAGTAAATTGTAGTGTATTTTGATAACCTTCAATAATCATTGGGTGGTCATCTATCATTAAAATTTTTATTTTTTCAGCCATAAAATTAGTCGTTAGGGGATTGGGACTTCAATAATAACTGTTGTACCTTCATTTATTTTAGAACTTATATTAAGATCTCCGTTAATTTCACCTATTCTAGAGTTTATATTTTTTAAACCAATACCAGATTTAACTTTATTAACATCAAATCCAGAGCCATCATCTATTATTGTTAAGCAAATTACATTATTTTTTAGTTTAAAACTAATATTTACATTATAAGCATTGGCATGTTTATAAATATTGTGAAGTGTTTCTTGAATAATTCTGTAAATATGAATTTTTGTTTTATTGCTTACGCCATCCCAATTAATAGTATCATCATATGATAAATTATATTGAAGTTTATAGGCTAAAGATTGCGTTTCTACTAGCGTTTTTATAATATCAATAAAACCAGATCCTGAAATAAAATCTGTATTCAACTCATGAGACACCTTTCTAATATCTTGTTCAATATTTTTTAACTCTTCAATATACTGACTTCTTGTTTTTATAGCCTCAGGAGAATTATTAAAATTTAAGCTATCTAAACTTAAACGTGTGCCAAATAAACGTCCTAGAACACCATCATGTAATTCTTCTGAAATTCGTTTTTTCTCAATAGTTCTAGCTTCTTCTATACTTTCGTTTTGAGATAACATAAGGTTATAAATCTCTTCATTGGTTTCTTGTTGTTTTTGAATAAACTGAAGTTCTTTATTTTTATTTCTTTGGGTTATAACTAAATACAAAAGAAATGATGCTATAATTATAACTACAGAAATTATTAGCAGCCACATGCGTTCTTTAGCTATTTGTATGTTTTCTTGTTCTAGCTTATCTGTTTCAAATCTAATTCTGGCAAATTTATTTCTAATAGCTCTTTCATGTTTTAATAAGCTATCGCTAATTCTTACGTAATCTTTTAAAATTTTTGCAGATTTTTCGCCCTCTTCAATTTCCGAAAGTAGTAAAAGGGAGGTTAAGTAATCATCATTAAAATAGTTTTTGGCTAGATTTTTTGCTTTATAACCATAAACTTTAGCAGAGTCTTTTAGGTTTAAATCATTATAATATTCTGCTATATGCTGATTTATTATTATAGAATTATATCCTCCGGGGTTTACATCTTCTGCAATTTTTAATGCTTTAAAATATAATTCTGGAAGTTGCTTTCTGTTTTTAGATAAGTATAATGTATGTGCATAATTATCAAGTACCAATGCGTAAAAATCTGGTCGTTCTTTTAGCAAATTACCTTCATCTAAAATCTCTTTATATTGCTCTAAAGCAAAGGCATAATTACCAGATTTTTTATATGATAGTGCTAAATTGTTTCTTGAATTTTGAAGTGTTGATTTATTGTTTTTTAGTAATCTTTTTAATTCTATGGCTCTGTTGTAATATGCAATAGATTCATCATACTGTTCTAATTGACCAAAAGTAAGCCCTAGTAGATTATACAAATAAGACTTATATCTTATTACTCTATCAGTTTGTTTTAATGACTCTAATAACGAAATAGCTTCAATAGCAGTAACTTCACAACCGGTAAAATCTTTTTCATTGTTTTGAATAGCCGCAATTCCATACAAAGTTATGGCTGTTCTAAACTTATCATTTTTACTTCTATATATTTTTTCTGCTTTTTGGTAGTGGTAATAAGCACTATCTCCAGAAAAACTATATCTATAAATTTCGCCTATTTTATAATGTGCATTAGCAATTAGTAAAGAATCTTTAGTTTTAGAATTAAGGATAGATTTTTGAATAGAATCAATATTTCTTAAATCATTTGAACTTTGTGCAAATGACAAGCTAAACCAGAAAAATACAAATAAATGGAATAATTTAAATTTCAAAAATATTGAATTAACTATTTATCCAAATGTATTTATAATTTTTTAATTATATGATAAAACAAAAAGCTCTTTACAAATTGTAAAGAGCTTTTTAAAAATTATGTATGTAGGCTTTAGTCTATAACACCTCCACCTGTATAAGGCATTGTTTGCTCTTCATTTTCTCCTAGTACATCATCTTCGCTTAAATCTTGTTTTGTACAAGAAGTTAAAGATGCTAGAATTACGGCTACAATTAAAGTAATTTTTAGGGATTTCATATTAATTTCGATTTTAAGGTTAAACTATTTCTCTTATTTAAATTTTTAATAAAATTCTTTAACTAAGACTCTGAAAATTCAAAATCTCTGTTGAGGGAAAAATGGAATAATTAACTTTAAAATCGAATGCAAACTAGCATACAGATTTATACAAATTATATTGCTTGAGGGAATTATGACTTTACAGTCACTTTAAATGGATTAATTTGCTTAAATGGCGGAGGGAACTGTTGTGCCTTTAAGACGAGACTAAAGTAATTGTAAGCATTAATTAAAAACATAAAAATCGATGAAACGCACATTTTATCGTTAAAATACATCGGTAAACGGTAATTTAACTGTTTTAATAATAATTTTAGGCATAAACCCTCTAATATAACACGCTTACAAATTGTACAAATTACTTCAATGTAGATTTACTTTTTATAAGTGTTGTTTTAACAATTTTTGTTTTAACCTCTTCTTTTAAGTGCTTGTTTTGAAGTCTATGAATTAACATTTGTGCTGCTTTGGCGCCTATAAGTTTAGCATGTTGCCTTATTGTAGTTAATCTTGGCAATGCATGGTTAGAGTCTGATTTACTAGCAAAACCAATTACAGAAATATCTTTAGGTACTTTTCTACCTAAATTAATAGCTGTATTTATGGCTATAATTCCAGATGAGCTATCGGCTGCAATTACTCCGTCAATATTTTTATTTTTTTTAAAGAAAGATTTTATTTTTTTTTGATGATCATCTTTCTTTTTAATTTTTAATATTAAAGGCTCCATAGTTTGACTTTCTAAAATAGCTTTTGTATAGCCTCTTTCTCTTAATTTACCAACGCTTAAACCTTGAATATTACTAATATATACAATTTGTTTTCTGTTTTCTTCTAATAAACCTTTTGTTGCATTATAAGTAGCATCAAAATCATCTACAATTACTTTATCACACATTACATCATGTGCTACCCTATCAAACATAACAATGGGCAACCCTTGGTTTATAGTTCTTTTAAAATGTTCTACTTCATTCTTTTCTTGAGTTTCTTCGGCTACTGATAAAATAAACCCGTCTACACTACCGTCTGCTAAAATTTGAAGGCTCTCTTTTTCTTTTTCTAAAGATTCATTAGAAATACAGGTAATCATATTGTAACCTAGCTTGGTAGCTTCTCTCTCAATACCAAAAAGTACTTTTGCTAAAAAATGATTTAAGATATTAGGTATAATTACACCAATAGTTTTGGTTTGGTTTTGCTTTAAACTTAAAGCCACTTTATTGGGTTTGTAATTATAAAGCTGTGCCAATTCCTTAACACGTTTAACCGTTTCTTCTCCAATCTCTTCACTATTGTTTAATGCTTTTGAAACTGTAGAAATTGAAACATTCAACTCTTTTGCTAACTGTTTTAAAGTAACCATATTTTTAATACCCTATTTTAACTGATACGCAATTTACAAAATTACTTCTTTGAAAAAAGTAATTGTGTTTTTTTGCTTAGTTTAATTTAAAATTTTAACTCATTTAATCACCTTATCACTATTAACCTTTTATAAGCTGCCCTTTTCTTACATTTGCACCTAAATATTAATATAACTATGAGTGGGGTTTCTGAACTAAAAATAATAGATAAAACTTTATCTTATGATACTATAAAAATTGAACCTTTTAGAAAAAACGTTAGGAAAACGTCTCCTCATAAACATAATAAATATCTTGAGTTTGTTTACTTTACTAACGCCACAGGTTACCATGTAATAGATAATTTAAAAATAGATATTACCCCGCCTATGTTTTTTGTTGTTAGAAAAGAACAAATTCATTTTTGGAACCTCACTTCAGAACCAGATGGGTTTGTTATCATCATTAAAAAATCTTTTATAGATAATTGTATTGACATAGAAATAAAACATTTATTACTTAAAATAAGTGCTTATACACATTTAACTCCTCAAGATAACAAAACCATTATCTGTCTTTTTAAATTATTAATAAACGAAAACCAATCTAAAAATAGAAATAACACAATTATTGAAGGTCTTTTTAAAGCATTATTAGGTAAATTGCTACAATTTAAAAAACAAAAACCTCTTGTTAACAATAGTATTTATCAAAAGTTTATTGAGTTACTTTCTGCCCAAAACAAACTTTTTAATAGTGTTGAATACTTTGCAGACTTGCTAAATACAAGCCCACAAAACTTAAACACTAGTTGTAGAAATGAATGTGGTAAATCTGCCTCTGAAGTTTTATCAGATTTCATTCTTAGTGAAGCTAAACGTTTGCTATTATACACCAATAAAAATATAACTGAAATAGCTTATTCATTATCTTTTAAAGATAACTCTCATTTTACAAAATATTTTAAAAGACACGTAGGTTTTACCCCAAGTGCATATAGAACCAATCATTTAAGTTAAGTACCATTTTATTTTCAAAAAGACCATTTAACCTATACTAAATAATTTAGTTTAGCCTATAATAATATTAAACCCTATTTAAGCTAAACTGATTTATGAAAAAAGCCATTTTATTTTTATTACTATCTACTTTATTCTCTGCTTTTACTTTTGCCCAAAAAGGAACTATTAAAGGACTCATTATAGATAACGAATCTAAAGCCCCCATTCCTTTTGCAACAGTTGTTATTTTAAACAATGATTCAAATACAGTTTCGGGTGCTATTTCATCTGATGATGGAACTTTTAGCGTTAACAATATCAAATCAGGAACTTATAGCGTACAAATATCTTTTATTGGCTATGAAACTACAACAATAAGCAACATAACAATCTCAAAAACATATAATGAAGTTAATATTGGTTCTATTTTATTAAAACCTCAACTAGAATCTTTAGATGCTGTAACTATTAAATCTCAAACCAAAACAGCAACAACTAAAATAGACCGAAAAGTTTATAATGCTAGCGATTTTGCCACTGCAAAAGGAGGTAATGCGGCAGATGTTTTGAATAAACTACCTTCTATTACAGTAGACCCAAACGGTGATGTTTCAGTTAGAGGAACTAGTGATTTTATGGTTTATTTAAACGGTAAACCAACAAACATTAAACCCTCTGTATTATTAGGCCAAATTCAATCTAATAACATTAGTAAAATAGATGTCATTACTGTACCTACAGCTCGTTATGATGCACAGGGTAAAGGTGGTATTATTAATATAACTACCAAGAAAAATATCAATCAAGGCTTATCGGTTTCAGTTAACGGATTACTAGGTGGTGCCCCTTGGGGAAACATAACCGATGAATTTAGTAAACATAAATTAAAAGACGACCGTTACGGTGGTGGATTCAATATTTCATACGGAAAGAACAATATAACTATCTATGGCGGATTTAATTACAATATGAAAAACGTAAACGGCAAACGCTCTGGTGAAGCAAGGGTTTTTGTTAACCAACCCGAAGGTGATTTTTATCATATGAACGCTAAAAATGGGCAACGTCCGGAGTGGTACGAAAACTATACAGCAAACGCTGGAATAGACCTTGATTTATCTAATACTAAAAAATTATCATTCTCATATTTCTATGGAAATAGAAATGAAGGAAGAGCTGCATATTACATTTACAACACGTTTTTTGCAGACGCAGACCAATCTAACAAAGACACAGCAACAGAACAATTTATGTACAATCCTAACATTGATGATAGATACGGTGAGTACAACACCTTTAATATAGATTATTCTGTTGCATTAAAAAATGACGCTTCATTTAAAATAGCTGCAGCCTACGAAACTTCTAAGTTAAGTAGAGAATTAAATAATAAAAACTATTTCTACAACTCTAGAGCCGAGATTGATAATGATATTTACAATAATTATGCAAATGCTAATCATGCCGATAATTATTCATTATCAGACAACACACCACTAAAAGGCCTTCGTTTTAATACAGATTATGAAAAACAAATTAATGAGTTTAGCTCTTTTGGTACCGGAGCACAAATTCAATATACTAATATTGAAGGTGAATTTAATTTTAATAACACCCTTGTTACAAAAAATTTAGATAACACTATTGATTTAACTAGAACCGTATACGCTGCCTATGCCGATTATTCAGTTAGCAGAGGAAAACTTAATTATATTTTAGGAATACGTGCTGAGTATGGTGACCAAACTTTAAAAATAGGCAACACCGATTATGTTCCTATTTTTGGAGCAGACTTAAAACAAAATTACAGTCAAAATAAATTAGATGTATTTCCTTCGGCACATTTTAATTACAAATTTAACAAAACCAATAACCTTACCTTAGCTGGTAGCCGCAGAATTAATAGAGCTTCTGTTACTAAATTAGCTCCGTTTTTATACCGTCGCCATTTTGAAGTTTACGTAGTTGGAGACCCAGAATTAGAAGCTGAATATTTAAACAATATTGAAATTACATTTGAAAAAAAACTAGGTAAAAACAATGTTGGATTAACAGGATTTTACAGAGGAACTGATAATACTGTTTTTAGAGTAAACACTGTTACAACAGCAAACGAAAACCCCGAATTAAATACTATTTTAAATGAAGATGTATTAATTAGATCTTACACCAATGCTGGTAATTCTACATCATTAGGTGCCGAATTAAACATGAATATAATTGCCAATTCTTGGGCTAAATTTTTTATTGGCGGCTCTTTGTATAACTACCAAATTAAAGGTGAGGTTTTTGGTTATAATGTTGACCAAAATAGTACTAATTGGTCTTTAAAAGGAAATGCTAATTTTACCCTATCTAACAAGTTAAGATTTAATTACGATTTTAGCAGAATATCTAATACAGTAACATCACAAGGTCAAAATGATGCCTTTTCAGTTTCTAACATTGCTTTAAGTTATCAACCTTCTAACGCATGGGATATTTCTGTAAGAGGTTTAGATATATTTGCTCAAAATGATACAGGTTTAGACACCAATGCTTTTAATGCATCTAACCAACAAATTTTCTATCAAGAAACTTTATATGAAAGAGTTGGCCCTATAGTAGAATTAGGAATAACCTATTCACTTAACATGAATAACAAGAAGAAGAAAGATAAAGATTTCCAAGGAAATAAGCACTTTAAGTAAATAGTAAACTAACTATTTTGGTGAGTATGTATAAGTTCTAAAACAAAACAGCACCCCTCTATTACAATGTAATATCAGGGTGCTTTTTGCGGGACCCCTCTCACAAAATCCCTTTTGCTATTAATTACTACTTATACTAATATTTAGAGAAAGTTTCTTTTTTGAAGAAACTTGATTCTTTTTAAAACGTTGCTCCCAAATTTCTATATAGTCATTCTTTGCCAATTCAACTTCTCCATAAATTGAATTCTTTAACGTATTTGTTTGCTCCAATTTTGAACCACTTTTTCTTATAATAAAATTGCTACTACTATCTTTAATAGCCTCATTTTTAATCTCAGCAATTACTTTAAACTTTCTTACCTTTTCTCCTATGTAAATTATTCTATCTTTATATTGTTTAGACAATCTGAATACTTTATCATTTCCAGATACAAAAACATTTTTATCAGGATTAATAGAGCACTTAAAATAAGTAATACCAGACGGTAAAACTTGAGTGCTTTTTTCTGCATTTACATTTAAATATATAGACCCTTTATTTACAACAACTGCTCCTTCTTCATTTACAAATTCATTTTCAACATACATGTTAGTTTCATTAGATATAAACAGAACTCCTTTATTAACAACTTGAGTAAAACAATTAAATGAACTAAGCGCTAATAAAAACACACCTATTATGTGTATCTTACTAACTGTTATTTTTATGTTATTTATATAGCTCACCTTTTTAGTAATTGTTTTGTTTATAAAATATTGTCTTCTATATTTTTATAAAATTGTTTTTCTGTTTCTATAGAATAATTTTTAGCTAACTCTAAATTTTTAAAAACACCAAATGGTGTAATTGGGTTATATATTCTTTTATATGCTGTTATCAATAATCTAACACCAATAGTATTAACAACAAAAGCTTCTGAAATTCTAAGCTTTATAAGCTCTGGACTATTAGCTACTAACTTAGCTGCTGAAATTGAGAACGTACCCCGAGCATTTCTAACATCTATAATAAATGGCATAGATTTACCCTTACATAATTTACTAATAGCATTTATATACCTTTTTACTAAGCCATAATTCAATTTAGAATTAGAATCGTTATTTGTAAACTTACAATGAAGAAACTTTGAATCATCTATCCAAAACATAGCATTTTCTAATATTATTATTTCTTCTATTGGTTTTTTAGTAACAGGCATTAAATTGCTCATAATCTTTACTACAAAATTTTACTGATTGATTATAACTTGTGAAAACTTTATTAGGCACCACAGCTCCACATTTAAAACTGCACAAATCAAAAAGCAATTTCAAGTCAAATGACTTAACTAAAAATGATTTTGAAAGCACTAATAATTTAATATTTGAATTACGTGATAGTATCTTAAAAACTCTAAAAGCATCAACCTTACTTATTTGCGTTAAATCAAAAATTATCGGTTTATAATTGATTTCTGATAACGTAGGTACAACCTCAATTATAATATCTTCCATATCAAGTTGAAGAAACGTTTTATTTAATTTCCCCTTAAACTTACAATGGATAAAATTGTGGTCTAAACCAAATTCCATATTATCAAATTCTACTTCCTTTTTCATCATTTTTTATTACAAAAACATCGAAACAACTGATGTGCCAAACAAGATTTTAACTACAAAAAAAATATAAGCGATTGACTTTTAGTTATTTAAAACAAAACATTGATTGTACCAACAAACAAAAGCCACACGGAATACCGTGTGGCTTTTGTTTAAAATTTTAAAATTAACGGTATACCGTTACTGTTTTGTTGGCTTTAATATACCTAATTTTGTCATTTTATCTCTAAGTGTACTTGGTTTTAAGTTTAACAAAGTAGAGGCTCCATCTTTACCTGTAATTTTCCAATTACATTTGTCTAAAACATGAAGAATATGATTTCTTTGAGCCGTGTCAAAGCTTAAATCTTTATTACTAATTGGCTGTTTTGTTTTTTGAATAGTAGACTCAAAGCCTGGTATTAATAAAGTTTCATTAGTTGATAATATTGATGCTCTCTCAATTAAATTTTCTAATTCTCTAATATTTCCTGGCCAATCATAAGATTTTAAAAGATTCATGGTTTCTGCCGGTATGTATTTAATGTTCTTATCATAGGCTTTGTTAAACTTATCTACAAAATGTTCAATTAACAAAGGAATATCTTCTCTTCTTTTTCTTAATGGTGGCACTTCAATAGGAAATACATTAAGCCTAAAATATAAATCTTCTCTAAATTGTTTTTTTTTAATTTCTTCTTTAAGGTTTCTGTTTGTTGCAGCTATTACCCTGACATCTAACTTTTTAAATTTTGTACCACCTACCGTTTCAATTTCACCTTCTTGTAAAAACCTTAAAATTTTAGGCTGCATATCTAATGGTAACTCACCTATTTCATCTAAAAAAACGGTGCCGCCATCTGCTAATTCAAACTTTCCTACTTTATCATTTATTGCTCCTGTAAATGAGCCTTTTTTGTGTCCAAACAATTCACTCTCTATTAACTCTCTTGGTATGGCAGAACAATTAACCTTAATAAGTGGTTTATCATTACGTAAACTGGTATTATGAATAGCTCTAGCTAATAATTCTTTTCCTGTTCCAGATTCTCCTAATAACATTACGGTTGCGTTTGTAGGTGCAACTTTTTCAACTTCTGTTAATACATTGCTAAATTCTGCACTTCCATAAACCATATCTTCATAATTAAAAACTAGGTCTAACTCATTTCTCAAATAAAAGTTTTCTTGTTCTAACTGATCTCGCAGAATATTAAGTTCATTATTAGCTTTTTTTAGTTCACTATTAGCCAATACTAAGTTTTGTTCTGCCTGCTTACGTTCTGCACTTTCAAACATTAAAGAGACTATATTAGCAATTGATGTTGCAAATTCTTGATCTTCTGCGGTCCAATATCTTAATGTGTCTCCTACATGTTCAAAGCAAATTATTCCATAATGCCCTTTTGTACTATTAATTAATACATCCATTACAGATGTGATATTATTAGGAATTAAATAATCTTTTGAAAATTTTTCTGTTATGCTATCATGCTGCGCATTTTTAACTCTTATAGTTTGAAATTTTTCTAGCGCTTCTATATAGTTAGGGTTGGTTTTTAAGTTTATACTTCCTCCTTCTTTGTGTAAATTATCCTTTAATTGATATAATTTTTCACATGTTATGTTTGTTTTATTAGGACTAAAACTCCAAACACTAACCCTTTCAGTATTTAAAACTTGTGCAGATAATTGAGTAATTTTGTTTAAAGACTTACTAAAATCTTCTCCTAAAAGATTAGCTAGTTCTAAAATAACTCTTTTTTTCTCTTTAGATTTTAAAGCTGTTTCTTCTAGTATTTTTTTAGCCTTCTCTTCTTCTGAAATGTCTTTAACAGTGGCAAATATAGCTATAACCTCGCCTTTATCATTCAAAATATTTCCAGATAAAAATGATGCTATAAATTTCTCACCAGTTTTTTTATAAAACTCTAATTTAAAAGACTTTGCTTCTCCTTTTATTACATCATCTTTAATAGATAACATTTTTTCTAGATCTCCTTTTTTTGCAAAAGGATAAGGTAAATTAAGCCCTATGAGTTCACCTTGTGTATACCCAAGAATTTCGCAAAGAGAGTTATTGGCCATAATAATTTTACCTTCAAGATCTACAATTAAAAGCCCTTCTTGCATAGACATAATGAGCTTATCATTAAACTCTTTAGCTAGCTTTAACTTAACTTCTGCTTGTTTTCTTTCTAAAATTTCATTTTCAAGATCTAAATTTTTTTGTTCAAGCTTACTTATAAGTCTTTTACTATAAAGCTTTAAAACTTCTTGCTCTGTAAATTCTGGTTTTTCATCTGGTTGTGTCTTAGTATTGGGAGTTGCTTCATTTAGTAGTTTTTGAACTAATTTTGTAATGGTTTCTGAGTCTGTTGGTTTTCTAATAAAATGGGTTGCTCCTAATTTTAGGGCAAATTCTTCGTCTAATTTTTCTGTATATGTAGATGTGTAAAAAACAAAAGGAATATCTTTAAATGCTTCTTCTTTTTTACAGGCTTGACAAAACATATAACCATCCATAACGGGCATTAAAATATCTGAGATAATTAAATCTATACTATTTTTATGTAATTTATTTAATGCTTGCTTTCCATCGTTAGCCTCAATGGTGTTATATCCAGCCTCTTCTAGTATAACCTTAAGTAGGTAAAGGTTTTCATAAATATCATCTACAATTAAAACAGTTTTCATTTTAATAAATACAGTTATTATATATTATGAATTTGTTCCATTTGAGCTACAAATGTTTCTGGATTAATGGGTTTTTCTATATATCCTGTAGCTCCAGCTTCAATTGCTTTTTCTTTATCTCCTCCCATGGCGTATGATGTTACTGCTATAATTGTTGTATTTTTAGGTAAACCATTATGCCTTAATTTAACACATATTTCATAACCATCCATATCTGGTAGCTGTATATCTATTAAAATTATTTCTGGGTGCAATTCATGCGCTAACTGTAATCCATCTTTCCCGTTAAAAGCTTTTATTACATTGTAGTTGTGCTTTTCTAGAAGATAGGATAGCATATACATATTTTGCTCATTATCTTCAATTATTAAAATGGATGGCTTCATGTTTTATCTTAAAGGTTGGCATAAATTGGTTAAAATCTTAAATATAAGATATTTAGTTATATAATTGAGTTATTTTTGTATGAATTTTCTATAGGTAAAATGAAAGTAAAGTTGCTCCCATTTCCTTCAATACTTTCTACTTGTATTGATCCTCCTAATTTTTCTATTAAGTTTTTAGAAATGGCTAGCCCTAGTCCCGTACCGTCATGATTTCTACTTAAACCTGTTTCAAGCTGAATAAAAGGCATGAATAATTTGGCTAGATCTTTTTTACTTATACCCATACCTTGATCTATAACTTCTGTAACTATTTCATTCTCTTTTAAATGAACTTTTACTTGTATTATTCCTTTTTTAGAAAATTTAATGGCATTTGATAGTAAATTGAGTAACACTTGCTCTACGCGTCTTTCATCACTAGTAATTGTTAATTTAGAAACAGGTAATTCAGTTTCAATACTAAGATTTTTAGCTTTGGCTTGAGGCATTAAAAATGACACTGTACCCTTTAAAGTTTCTATATAATCAAAAGGATATATAGATATTTTTAATTTACCTGCTTCTATTTTTGAAATATCTAAAATATCATTTATTAAACGTAAAAGATGTTCTCCACTTTTTTTAACCATGTTTAATTGTTTCTTCTGCTCTTCATTTAAAGGACCCGCTAGTTCTTTTAACAAAATTCCTGTAAAGCCTATAATTGAGTTCATTGGCGTTCTTAATTCATGAGACATGGTTGCTAAAAATGCAGATTTCATTAAATCTGCAGATTGGGCTTTTACTTTTTCTTTTTCTAGTTCAATTGATTGTGTATTTAAGTCTTCCAAAAGATTTAATAGTGCCTCTTTACTTTCATTAAGTTCTTCTGTTCTCAAATCAACCAATTTTTCTAAATTGTTTTTATAATTTAACAATTCTTTTTCACTAAGAACTCTATCTGTTATATCTTGTAGGGTTCCAAAAAACTTTACGGGTAAATTATTTGAATCATAGAATATTTCTCCGCGTTCACTAACATATTTAATATGTTTTTCATTTAAAAGCAGCTTATAAATAACTTGATAATAGGTTTTGTTTTCTAGAGCTTTTTTATATTGGTTTAATACTAATTCTCTATCATCTGGGTGTACTATATCAAGAAAACTACTTTGAGTAACTTTGAATTCATTTGGATCTTTTTCTACTATTCTATACATTTCTTTAGACCATGATAATGTATTTTGTTTTAAATCTCTTTCCCAACTTCCAATTTTTGCAATTTTTTGAGCTTTATTTAAATTTTCTTCACTCTGCTCTATTTTATATTTAGAAGCTTCATAAACTGATTTTAATTGTACTTCTTGGTTTTTTAACTTAATGTTTATGAGCCTATTTAAACGCACTGAATGCCCCGCAAAATACCAAACACCCCAGCCGCCTACAATGGCAATAACAAAACCAAAAACAGCAAACCATATTGCTGGATTTATTTTGTTGTGTATAGGCACAACGTATAATTTCCATTCGCCAATAGACATTTGTATTGGTACGGCAAATTCTTTAAAATTTGACATATTAGTTTCTAGAAAAAATTCTTCTACGCCTGTGTTAGCATTAACTCTAGACAACTGATAGATAAAGCTTTCATCTTCTGAGGTATTAATATTTAAATCATTAAAAAAAGTTGAAAGTTTAGTTACTACAGCAGAAAAACCAAAAAACTTATCATCTATAAAAATGGGAACTCTACTAATTATACCAACACCACCTTGTTTTAAATTAACAGGACCTGCAATAAAAAAATCCTTTCTTTGTATGGCTGTTAATGCTCCTGTTTTTGCTGTTGAGCTTGCTAAAATATTAAAACCTATAACCTCATTGTTTTTTAGCGGATAAACATGTGTAATATAGCCATCTGCATCAACTAACTCTACAACATCAAAGTAATGATTTCGCTCTAATAACTCTACTGCAATTTCATCAAAATCTTTGGGTATTCCGTTACGTTCTACAATGTATGCTAGTGTTTTTGTAACAGAGTAACTATACATTACTAATGCTTGTAGTCTTTCTTTTATTAAGTTTATTTCACTATCAATTTCTTTTTTTTGTTTGTTTTCATTTATTAAATATTGTTGATAAGATATAAATTGAGTACCAATAAAGAGTAACAAAAAGACTGAAACACCTGCAACTATTGGCTTTTTAAAGAAAAGGTAAAGTGGATGACTCTTCATATTAAAACTAATTAAATGAATGTTTCATTTGTAATTTTTATTTATTGTGTTTTTTCTTAAGTTCTTTTATTATGTTTTTTAGTTCTTTCATTTTTAGTTCCCTTCCTACAAACAATTTGTTCATCCTTTGTAATTCTGCGTTTTTTAATTCAATCTCTGTTGTACGTTCTTCAACTAGTGCTTCTAAATTGTTTTTATGTTTTTCTAATTCAATTTCGGCTTTTTTTCTACTTGTAATATCCTTTATAACCCCAATTAAAAACCTATTACCTTCTTTATCAACAAATCTGGTTTTTCTAGTTATTATACTTCTTGTATCACCAGCTTTTAGCGTTAAGGTTTCCTCTCTTATATTCTCCTCTCCACTATCAATTACTTGCTTATCTATGCTTAAAAAACTTTCTCTTTCTTCGGGAGCTACATTTTCTGCTAAAGTTTTACCTATAACATGTTGTCTAGACAGATTAAAAAGTTGGCAAAATGCATTGTTTACTAAAACTAAACAACTATTAGCATCTTTAACAAATACGGGGTCTCCTATATTATTTATAATATTATACGTGAATTTTTTATTTTGTTCTAGCTGTTTTTCTACTTTTATTTGTTCTGTAATATCTGTAAAATAAACTGTTAGTCCTTCTTTTGAAGGATAAACCCTATTTTCAAACCATCTTTTTTGTGACTCATGATAATCTTCAAAATAAATTGTTTTTTGTGTCTTAGCAGCTTCAGTATATATTTTGTACATGGGAAGGTTTAAACCTTCTGGAAATTCATTCCAAATATTTTTACCTATTAAATCTTGTGGTAACTTTCCTAAAAAATCAGCTGCTTTTTTATTTATATATGTATAACACCAATTTGTATCTAGCGATAGAAAACCATCTGAAATTGTATTTAATGTAGTCTCTAATTGCGATGTTAATTTTTGTTCTACTTTTTCTTTTTCTACCTTAAGAGCTTCATATCTTTTTTTATACTTAATTATTGATAAAACCTCTCTTTCTTTATTGGCTATAAAAGCCTGTTCTCCTTTTCTATCATCTACAAATTTAATGTACCAAAACAGAATGATAGAATATAAAATTGCTGCTATTGATTTACCTAAAACATGACTTATTAAAGACGTTTTAAATGTTGGTGTGCCATAAAACAAAATTAAGTTGAATGCTAAAGCATCAAATATTAAAACAGTTAGTAATGATAATGTAATAATGAATAAATATGGTATTTTTTTTAGTTTTAAAATTAAATACTGATACAGAATAACTAACAAAAAAAAGTCTATAAATAGAATTGCGGTACCACTAAAAAAATACTTATAATTAATTTTAAATATAGATTGGGGGTTTAATGTGGTGTCATTAATTTTACTAACCATAACTTCTTGCAAATAAGTTATATGGAACATTAAAGATAGTATTACATTTGAAATAACAATACCAATAATTAAGGATCTAGCACTTAATACACCCTCCTTTATATATATTAATAAAACACCAAAAAGAACTCCGCTAAATAATACAATAGACCCTGGGTGAATAATATAATCATCAAAAACTTGAATACTGAACGAACTCCCTAAATTAGCTTGAAGAAACTGTAACGTACCTAAAAGAATATAAAGTGGGGCTAAACCTAACTTATTCCTAAGTTTAAATAATATAAGAATACTTGATACTACAAGTACTAACTCAAAAATAATAGTTGTATAAACCCCCATGTTAATTAGTGTTTTTTCAAAACTATATGTAATAAAACATTATTATTACAAACCCTTTTGTAAATTACAATTTATATTTGAAACCCGAAATTTGATACGCTTATTACACTAAATTTTTAATAAAATTGAATTAGAATAACTTCTTATAATATCTATGGAATTTAAATGCTAAAAAAGTATAAAACTATACCACCTACCAAACCTTCCAATTGTTTTCAATGGTTTCATTACGGCTTGTAGGCTGTTGCAAACCATTTGTAATTTCTTGTACTTGTTTACTAACAACGTCTTTTAATTCGCTTACAGAAATGGTTTCTTTTTCTTTTAATTGGTTTAAAATACAATAGGTAAATACGCCGTTTTTTAAATTTCCACGTTCTTGAGCAAATTGAGTTCCTGCTGCAGCTGATATTACGGTGGCACCTGTGGCTCTATCTACATTGTTAAATAGTTCTTTCATTAATTCAAAACTATTTTTCATGCCTACTTTTGGCTTTTTTACTTTTATTACTTTAGAACCTTTTAAGCCTGCTTTTAAATGTTCTGTTTTAGTTATGGTTTCTATCTCTTCTTTATCAACCTCACCACTATGGCATGCATCAATAAGTAAAAGTTTTTGTCTTGAAGGAATACCATCTAACAAATATTCTAAATCATCATAAGGCAATCCGTTTTGTTCTGGAACTTCAAAATTCACATTGTATGTTGCTAAATAATAATCTAAATCTTTGCTAAGCAAGCCATGACCAGAAAAACTAACAATTACCTTATCATCTACTTTAGAAGCTTTTAATTGTTCTTTTAATTTTTTGATATTTGATACTGTAACATTCTTATTGAATAACGTGTCTATTTTTATTTGATTACCGTACTTCTTTTTAAGTTGAACAGATAAATCTTTAATATCTTTTACAGAATAGTTTAAATTATTTCCATCTTCTTGATATTTATCTACCCCAATACCTACAAAGTAGAGTTTTTCATTTACCGCTTGTTTTGGTGTGTATTTTACATAGAGTGGTTGTCTGTAACTCTCAATACCATTAACGTTAAGTATAGATGTTTCAATTTTATTTTCACCTTTTGAAAGCTTTACAGTAAGCGTAGTATCTAGAGTATGTGTGTTTTTAAATTTTAAAGAAATACCGTTACGCCCATAAACTGGCACTTCATTAATCCAAATATTAAAACGGTCTAGTTTATAAGTGTTATCAGTACCTTTAATACGGAGTTTTAGTTCTGATTTATTTTGCTCATAAGCAATATTGTTTCTGTTGAAAAATTCACTTTCTGGAACAGAAAAACCTTGCCTAAAACTAGTGGTATCTATCTCTAGTTTTTTTATACGTTTTTGCCATGCCTTTTTATAGGCACTCACCATGGTTGAATTATCAAATTCCGCAATATTACCTAAGACTTTCAATACTTTATCTGGACGATTGTATTTAACATCTAATTGCTCAAAACCAATAGTTTGCAAGCCTTTTTTATAATAAAGTTTAGAGGCTGCCGCTTTAGAAGTAAAGTAATAACCTGTTGGCAACAACCACAACAACTCACCATCTATAATAAATTGTCTAACAAGCTGATTTCCTGTTTTAACATCCCAAAAAATAATTGAATTATCATTTGAACTTGACATGATACTATTTTGATTTGGAGTGAATTGAACAGTATCAACTTTATCTGTGTGTCCGGTTAAAGTATACCGTGTTTTACCTGTTTTAACATCCCATATCTTTACGGTGTTATCATAAGAAGAAGTAATTATAATTTCACTATCTAAACTAAAATGAGCAGATGAAATAGCGTCATTTTGATAATTACTCTTCCATATCTTACTACCTGTTTTAACATTCCAAAGTTCTAAATAATATCTACCACTTGAAATTGATTTTGTTAATAAAAATCTTTCATTAGGACTAAATGTTGCCTCCACAACTTGACTACTATAGCCTTTAGAATCTATCTGAAAGGTATGTTTCAACACCCCTGTATTAACATCCCATAGTTTAACTGAATAATCCATTGACGCAGTTGCAATATAATTTCCTTTTGGGCTAAACTTAATATCTATAATCTCATCATCATGTTTTAATGTATATTTTAATTTCTTACTTTTAATATCCCATACTTTTGCTAAAGAAGTAATAGATTTATTAACTATAACCTTATTACGAAATAAATAAGCTATTAAACTGCTTTCTGGATTGAATTTGCACATTCCAATTCTTGTTTCTTTCCCTTCTGAATTAAAAGTATGAAGAAGTTTGCCTGTTTTTACATTCCATAATTTTTTTTCATTAAAAGAGCTCCAGGAATCTTGTGAATGAGTTAGCATAAATTCACCATTCAAACTAAACTCATCTATTGAAACGTTCTTAAACACATGTCCTTTTAAATCGTGTAATTTTTCACCTGTTTTTAAATCCCATATCTTTGCTAAACCATCTTCTGAAGTAGTACCAACATATTTCCCATCTTCACTAAACTTTATGGAATTAATTAATGCTGAATTATCATGCAATGAATATTTAAGTTTTCCTGAATTTAACGCCCAAATATTTCCTTTTTCACTACCGTTTTCATTTGTAAAGTATTTACCATTTTTACTAAGTTGAACGTGTTTATTATTATCTACTGCACTTTTTAACTCTAAATAAAGTTTACCGGTTTCAACATCTCTAATACATACTTTGCTACCAAATGTTACTATGTATTTTTCATTTGAACTAACTTGAAATGACCAAATTGAACCATCTCCAACAGTGGTATAAATAAGATTACCTGTTTTAGCTTCCCATAATTTCACTTCATGAGCCTTAGAATTTTGTTCTGTATAAAACTCTGAAACCGAAATAATATATTGCTCGTCTTTAACAAATTGTGCGTTTTGCACTTCTCCTCTATGCCCTTTAAAAGCCTGCAGCAAATTAATTGCTTTAATATCCCACAGTCCAATAAATCCGTCATCAGCTGCAGTAATAACTAACTCATCATTTTTACTAAATTGAATTGAATTAACCTTATCTAGATGCCCTTCACCAGATTTATAATTTTGAATATTACCTTGTTCATCTTTTTCTCTAACGGTATATCCTTCTATTGTCCATAAATTTATTCCTGTTTCAACATCCCATAGCTTTAACTGCCTTTCACTTGATAAATCATGCCCAGAACTTGATATAATGAATTTATTATTATGACTTAACTTAATAGAATTTATTGTAGTAGAATGCCCTTCAAATGTATGAAGTAAGTTACCTGTTTTAACTTCCCACATTATAATAAATTTATTTAAAGTATAATTTTTTTCGGTAGCAGTAGCCAAAACATACTCTCCGTTATGGCTAAATTGTGCAAGCTCATTAGCCCTCAAACTTCCAGCATCTAATTTTTGCAGAATTTCACCCGTTTTAACATCCCAAATTATAGTACCCCCATAAGAGGAAGTAACAATTTTAGATCCATCTGGACTAAATTGGGCAGATTTAACCCAACTTTCACTCTCAAGGGTATGCAAAAGTTTTCCGGTTTTAACGCTCCATATTTTAGCAGTTTTATCTTTTGAAGCTGTTAAAATAAGTTCACCATCTGAACTAAAGCTAACAGACCCTACCCAATCTGTATGCCCTTTAAAAGTGTGCAACAGTCTCCCTGTTTTTGCATTCCACAATTTCACTGAATTATCCCAGGAAGCTGTAGCTATTAAATTATTATCTGGACTAAATTGAGCCATAGGAACAGTTTCATCATGCCCTTGTGGAATTACTAATTCAATTTCCTGAGCAATGGATACTTGAAAAAAGGACAAACAAAAAAGTAGTAAAAGAGAAAAGTAGAAAGGCTTCTTCATTTTAAAAAATTAGGATTCTGAATATACAACTTATTCAAGATTTATACCAAGCCTTAAATATCATAGAAATTATCCTAAAAACAGAAAAAAGCATTCTCTTTTTCAATAAAGAATTACGAGAGTCTTCTTTTAAACCAAAATGCTGTTTAACAAACTATCCTAAATAAACTCTATGCCCTGAAACCCTACCTAACCTTGGAAGTTTTTTATAAGTAAACATAATAAATATGCTACACAATGATTAGTTAACCTAACATCTCCACTATACAATGCAATTAAAAGCAAAAAAGCATCCCAATCTTCTTATTCAGAAAAAAGGAAAGCTTTCCATTGGCTACTAAGTCACTTAGTAGACTACATCACGCTTACAGCGTGAACAACACAACATTTTTAAACAAAAAAAGCTCTGTTTTTTCAGAGCCTTTTTTTTAATCTTGCGGTCTGGACGGGACTCGAACCCGCGACCCCCTGCGTGACAGGCAGATATTCTAACCAACTGAACTACCAGACCGTTGCATGATTGCGGATGCAAATATACACGCCTTTTTTAATATGTCAAATCTTTTTTAGCCTTTTTTAATAAAATTTTTTAAGTACCTAAATCACAAAGGTTTCCATTTATAAATTATTGCTATTATCTATTCTAAAAATTAAAACTATTATAATATAAGAATAAAAATTTAAGCAAACTTTTGGCGCTCTACCATATATGTGGTTAAAATATGATTAAAGTTATCATTAATATCGGCCTCTACATACTTAATCTTGTACTGAGCACATTTTAATTGTAATGCTGTAAAATAAGCCTTAACTTTTTTATTATAATTTTCTTTTACAGTATCTGCATACAAATTAATATACTCTCCTGTTTCAACATCTATAAAACGTTTAGGAGTACTATCAAAATCAAAACTATACTCCTTTTTTTTATCAAAAACGTGAAACAAAATTACTTCGTGCTTATTGTATTTTAAATGACGAAGCGCCTCAAATAGTTTCACATCATCTTCTGTGGTTTGAAACATATCTGTAAATAAAAAAATCATAGAACGCCTATGAATTTTCTCTGCTATTTCATGCAAATATTTATATGTTTCGGTTTGTTTATTTAATGGTTTTGAAATAACAGCTTCACTTAGTGCACTTAACAACATTTGATGATGGCGCTCGCTACCTTTTTCTTGAGCATAAAAATCATAATCATCGCTATAAATACTTAAACCAACAGCGTCTCGCTGTCTCTTTAACATTTGCATTAATGCTGCTGATGCCAATGCTGAAAATGCTATTTTATTTAATTTATCTACAGTAAAATTTGTCATTTCAGGATAGTGCATAGAGCTACTATTATCAACTATAATATGACAACGCATATTAGTTTCATCATCATATCTTTTGGTATAAAGTTTATCTGTTTTTGCATAGAGTTTCCAATCTATATGGCGAGTGCTCTCTCCTCTATTGTAAATTTTATGCTCTGCAAATTCTGATGAAAACCCATGAAACGGACTTTTGTGCATACCAGCTATAAAGCCTTCTACTACTTGTTTAGCTAGTAGCCCCAGGTTTTTAAAACCTTCTGCTTTATTTAGTTCTTGGCGTAAGTCCATTAAAAATTATAATCAGAATTAATACAAAATAGAATCTACTATACCGTAAGTAACAGATTCTTCGGCACCCATCCAATGATCTCTATTAAAATCTTTCATTACTTTTTCAAAGGTTTGCCCACAATTATCTGCTAAAATTTGTGCGCTTAATTCTTTGGTTAAAATAATTTCTTTGGCAGTAATTTCAATATCACTTGCTTGCCCTCTGGCGCCACCACTAGGTTGGTGAATCATTACTCTGGCATGAGGTTGTATAAAACGTTTTCCTTTTGTACCCGCAGATAGGATAATAGACCCCATAGAAGCGGCAAAACCAGTACAAATAGTTGATACGTTACTGTTTAATGATTTTATACAATCATAAATTGCAAAACCTGAGGTTACGTATCCACCAGGACTATTAATATACAAATGAATATCTTCTGAGCTTAAGGCATCTAAATACATTAAGCGGTCAATTACGTGTTTTGCAGAATCATCATCTACTTGCCCCCACAGAAAAACTTTTCTATCTTCAATTAGTTTTGCATCTATAGCATCTTGTACTTTACCTTTTTTTTCCATTTAAAAAATTTATGAAAGTTTATAACTCATCTAAAATAAAAAAAGGTTTGCCATTACAGCAAACCTTTTTAGTTTTCTTTTTCTAATTATTTTATAGAAGAGCATCTATTGCTTCTGTATAAGAGTTTTTTGGTGCTACTCCTACTTTTCTATCAACTACTTCACCATCTTTAAATACTAATACAGTTGGGATGTTACGTACACCGTATTTTGCTGCAAATTCTTGGTTTGCATCTACATCAACTTTACCAACAACGGCTTTTCCTTCGTATTCACCGCTTATTTCTTCTATAATTGGCCCTACCATTCTACATGGTCCACACCAAGCTGCCCAAAAATCAACTAATACAGGCTTATCACTTTTTAATACTGTTTCTTCAAACGTTGCATCTGTTATTTCTAATGCCATAATATGTATATTTAAAATATTCTATTTTTATTAACACAAAATTAGTCAAAAAAAACGCTAATACTTACAAACTAACAATTTGTTTTATTTATAACGTTATTATTTGGGTTTATTTATGTTAAACATACCTATGTTAGTAATCTAACTATTTATAGCAAGAAAAACCATGTTTTGGGGTGTTAGAGCCTATTTATAACAACTACACTTACGTAAAAATATTAGTCTTCAATATTTTCTGGCAATAAAATAAACTCAGCATAGTTATTCATATTAAAATAAGTATTTGCTGCTTCTTTAAACATGTTAGAATCTATATTATTAATGGGTTTTTCATACTGTAAAATAGATTCTGGTTTTAAGTTGTATTTATAAATATCTTTTAGTTTAAACAGCCAATATCCATTTATTTCTAAATATTCTTTAGCATTTGCTAATTCTGCTTCTTTAATTTTATTAAGGTCTTTTTTATTAGCTCCATTAGTTTTAATTTTTTCAATTTCTTCAAGAACTTTTGCTATTAATTTTTCTACATTATCGGGGTCGCAAGTAAATCTAACGTTCATTCTATACCATTGATAAGGTGCATCTGAAGCATACCCTGATACTTGTACTCCATATACACCAGACATTTTCTCTCGCATTTCTTCAGTTAGTTTAATTTTAAGCAACTTAGCTAGCAAGGTTAGTTTCTTTTTTTCTTCTAAAGAAAAGTTAAGCATTCCTATAAAACGCATATCTACCTTGCTTTTATTTTCTGTTCCTTTTACAATGGTTTTTTTAATAATGCCTTGGGAGTATCTTAACCCCGTATCTCTCCAGTTACTTTCTTGGTTTAGGTTAGATGGCAAACTTCCTAAATATTGAGCAACATAATTTTTTAAATTTTCAATATTAAAACTACCTACAAAAATAAATGTAAAACCATTTGCTGAAGACAACCGTTCTTTATAGAAATTAAATGCTTCATCTAAATTTAATTCATCTTCAATTTGTTGTTCTGTTAAAGGAATAGCTCTTAGATGATTATTTGTGGTAAGCTCACTAATACGTTTTTCAAATAAAGCTCCAGGGCTTTTGTCTTGATTTTTAAATGTAGATTTTAAATTTTCTTTATTTGCTTTAAAAACCTCTTCATCTTTGTTGGGGTTTGTAAAATACAAGTGTACCATTTGCAACATTGTTTCTAAATCTTCTGAAGAGCTGTTTCCAGAAAAAAGATCTTCATAATAATTTATGCGTGGTGTTACCTTTATGGTTTTACCCATATTTAATTTCTTTAAGTCTGTTTCTGAAATATTATTAATTCCGCTAGAACCAATAATTATTCCTGCATATCTGGCCGAAACATATAAAGAATCTGGAGCTACCGAGCTTCCTCCTGGCCTGAAACCATTCATAGAAATTAAATCATTTTGAAAAGTGGTTGGTTTAGCTATTACGGTAACACCATTTTCTAACTCCCAAGTAGTTACATCTATTTTTTCATTATAAGTTTCTTTTACAATTTTTCCTGGTGTTGGTTTTTTTGGCATTAATTGGACTTCTCCAAGTTTATCTTGATACGGTTCAATGTCTTTTAGAGTTACATTTTTAAGTAATGTTTTAATATCTGTTTCTGTTGGCAATTTTAAACCTTCTTTTTCTACTCCATTTAAAACAACTGTTACATTATCTTCTCTTACCCATTGATTACTTATGTTATTAACCTCATTTACCGTAATTGTTGGCAGTATTTTTTTATAAAATTTATATACAAATGCATCGCTAGGTATAGGTTTTTTATCTGTAAAATTGTCTATATACTGTTCTACGTAATATTTTGTTGAAATTTTGCCTGTTTCTTTTTGGCGTAAATCTGCGTTATTTAATAGAAGCTTTTTATACCGTTCTAATTCTGGAGCAGTAAATCCATACTTTTTAGCTCTTTGACTTTCTGTTAATAAAGCCTCTATACCTTCTGTAATTTTTTCTTCTTTTAAGTTAGCTCTTAAAAAGTAACAATCTACATTACCTAATAAATTACCAATTCCTGCAGATGCTGATAAAAAAGGAGCATTTGCATGTAGCGCTACATCGTTTAATCTTTGACGTAACATACCTGAATATAAACGCTTTAAGAGTTCTTGTTTATAATCTTTTAAAGTATTTACATCTGTTTCGTCTTTTTTAATGTACAAAGACACGCTAACTCCTGTAGCTTCTTTATCTGTAATAACAGTGACTACTGGTTTATCATTTTTTGGAATTTTGTAATAGATTCTTTCTTTTGGATTTTTAACGGTTTTGATACTATTAAATAGTGCTTTTACTTTTTGCTCAGTTTCAACAACATCAAAATCACCAACTAATACTAAAGCCATTAAATCTGGACGATACCAATCTTTGTAAAATCGTTTCATAGCATCGTATTCAGAATTCATAATAACATCTAGTTTACCAATAGGCGCTCTTTCTGCATATCTGGAATTATTTGTTATTTTAGGTATAGATTTATAGTACATACGCGTACCAGCGCCACTTCTTGCTCTAAGTTCTTCGGCAACAATACCTCTTTCGTTGTCAATTTCTTCGTTTTCAAAAGTAATACTGCTTGCCCAATCTTTTAAAACTTGTAAACTTGTGTTGAATGTTTTATCGTCTGTTGGTACTGATAATTTATATACTGTTTCATCAAAACTGGTATGAGCGTTTAAATCTGCTCCAAATTCAACTCCTAAGCTTTGTAAATAGTCTATAAGTTGGTTTTTGGGGAAATTTTTGGTACCGTTAAAAGCCATGTGTTCTACAAAATGCGCTAGCCCTAATTGGTCTTCTTCTTCTAGAATAGAACCTGCTTTTACAACTAACCTTAATTCTGCTTTGTTTTTAGGTTTGGCATTGTGTTTTATATAATAGGTTAAGCCGTTGTTTAGTTTACCTATTTTAATTGTGGAATCTATAGGGATTTCTGCGTTTAAATTCTCAATTTGTGCAACGCTGTTGAAACTAAAAAACAGTACGATTGCTGTTAGTATTGTTGTTATATTTTTCATGATTGATGTTTTGACCTATGTTCAGCTTTATTTTTTTGAGAAAGAATGGTTACCTTTTTTTGAGTTATGGCCAACCTCTTTTTTAAAGCTTATATTATCATTTTTTTTGAGTTGAAAGTAAAATATAGAACCTATTAAGGGGAGCAATAGAATCATTAAAAAGCAAACAACTTTGAATTTTGAATTTTTAAATTTTGATTCATAAAAATCCATTAGAGTCCAAATCCATAAAGCTATTGATATCCCTATAAATATTTGGAATAAAATATTTTGCATACCATTCTAAATTAAAAATAGAGCCTTAAACTTTAACATTTAAAGCCCTATTATACAAACTCAAATAATTTTAATTTAATTTTTTAAATACCTTCATATCCAGGGTTTTGTTCTCCAAATAATAAGTTAGTTTCTAGTTCATTCCATGGTATGGGTAAAATGTATTGGTCTGTGCTGGTTACGTTTGCTTTAATTTCTTCAATTTTTCCATAGCGAATGGCCGCATACCAAACCGCGCCTGTTTCAAAGCAAAGTTCTTTTACATACTCATCAAAAATTAAATCTAGTAATTCTTCTTGTGTAGTGTACTCTAAATCTGGAGCTGTACCTCCATACGCTCTATTGCGTACTTCGTTAAGAGTAATTTCTGCTTCTTCTAGTAAATTTAATCTTGCTTGACATTCTGCTTTTATAAGATATACTTCTGCTAAACGCATGTAATTTGCAGGTCCGCCACTAACTTCGGTAGTATATATTTTTTTTAATTTGCTGCTACTTGTATCGTAAGAGTATGTTTCTCTAGGATCATCTACTAAATAATCTTGGAGCCACGTAGAAGTTTTAACTAAAGTTTGATAGTAGTAAGATAGTTTATTAGACTGCCCTTCTCCTGCGATACGGCAAAAGATAACCTCATCATTTGCTTCGCCATTTACAAAAATATCCTCAAAATTAGCTTCTAATTCAACATCGTCAGAGTTAATAACTTCATCTGCTAAATTTATTGCTTCCGTATAATTATCATCACCGCCCATATACAATAACACATTAGCTTTAAATGCTTTTGCAGCTGTAGCCGATGCGTAGTAATTATAGGTAAAAGCAGCATTGTATTCAATACTTTTATCTAAATCACTTAAAATAAAATCATAACTTTCTTGTACGGTAGACCTTGCTTTTTGGCTGTTCTCTACGGTAGATAATTCATCTTTAAGTACAATACCATAATTGCTTGACAAGTCAAAGAATTGCCCAAAAGTTCGCAACGCAATATAATGCCCAAAAGCCCTTAAAAAATAAGCTTCACTAAGAATTCTATCTCTCTCAGATTCGGTAACCGATTCGTTATCAGTAACCGCACCAATAGTAGCATTAGCAGAATTTACAATGTAATAAGGCCACTCATAAACTGAGTTTATTAATGAATAAGACGCTTCAAAACTATTATTGGAAGCCTGCCCCCAAAGCCCTGTATTGGTTGTAGTTAAAGAGCCATCCATTAAGGGCAGCATAGTTTCAAAGTATTGATAATATGTCCAATTTAATTGTGTATAAACACCAACTAATGATGTTTGAGCACTTTTATCATCGGTTACCAATTGGTCTTCAAATAAATAATTTTCGGGTTGTACATCAAGAGCATCATCGCAAGAGTTAAACAAAGCCCCTATAAGTACCACAAATATTTTTATTTTGTTTTTCATTTTTTCAATTTTTAAAAAGTTAACCTTAAACCTGTTATAAGTTGTTTGCTTACAGGATACTTATTGCTATCTATAGGAGTTCTAAAACTAGCTATATTAGCAAATTCTGGGTCTGCTCCAGGGTATTTTGTAATGGTAAACAAATTAGTACCAGTTACATAAAAATACAGGCCTTGTATATTCATTTTTCTTAAAATATCTTTAGGAATATTATAGCCAAGAGTAATTGTTTTTATTCTTAGATAATCTCCCTTTTTTATATATAAGCTAGATTGTCTGTTATTTGAATTTCCACCAGTATAATTGGTTCTGTATACAGCTCTTGGGTATTGAGCATCTGTATTTTCTGGTGTCCATCTATCTAATGCTACAGAAAGTTTGTTGGTCTGTTCGTTTAAAGATGTATAGCTAAATGCATTTTCGCCAGCTTTCCAATAAATATCACTTCCTAAGCTGTAGTTTGCAAATACGTTTAATGATAGCCCTTTGTAGTTAAAATTAGTGTTAATTCCACCAAAAAAATCGGGTTCTATATTACCAATATTTGTTACATCTGGCCCTGATGTAGAACTACTTACCATACCATCGCCATCTAAATCTTCATAATAAATATCTCCAGGGCTTGTTAGGGTTGATTGGTAAACACCTCCAGGGGCATTGTTATTTAACTCATCTATTTGTTCTTGGGTTTGAAAAATACCTTTAGCCACATGCCCTCTAATTAAACCTAAAGCTTCACCTTCTTTAAGATATAGCCCATTTAAATAAGTTGCTCCATATTCATCTACATAACTTGTATTTAACTTTATTAACTTAGTTTTTGCTGTTGCCGCATTAAACCCAAAATTCCATTTAAAATTATCTTTGTTTATAAGGTTAAAGTTTAAAGTTAGTTCAAAACCTTTATTTTGGGTATCTCCTATGTTTGAAATTACTGTATAAAGACCACTTGAAGAAGGTAATTCTGTTTGGTAAAGAACATCTTTTGTGTCTTTTTGATAATAATCAAATTCGCCTTTTATCTTGTTATCTAGAAAAGCAAATTCTATACCTATATCTTTTTGGGTTGTGATTTCCCATTTTAAATCTGGGTTTCCAATTCTTAAAGGCACAACACCAGTATCTCCATTATAAACACCATTAGTTCCGTTTAAAGCACCAAATAAACTAAAAGACTGATTAGGATCGAAAGTTACGTTACCAGATTGCCCTATACTAGCTCTTAACTTTAAAAAGTTTAACCAATAAACTTCATCCATAAATGTTTCATTATGGATATTCCACCCTAAACCTGCAGATGGAAAGCTTGCCCAACGGTTATTTTCTCCAAATTTTGAAGACCCATCAATTCTACCAGAAAGGTTAAGGGTGTACCTATTATCAAAGTCATATATAAATCTAGAAAAAAAGGAAATAAGTCTACTTTCTGTAATAGCTTCTTGAGCCGAAAGACTTTCGCCTGCATAACTTATACCTGTAAGTGTATCATCATTAGGGAAATTTTCTCCATAAAAACTATTTGTTTCAGATTTCTCACTTTGGTATGTGTTACCTACTAACGCATTTATATTGCTTTTACCTAATGAAAAATCATAAGTTAAAGTGGTTTCAATAGACGGATTAAACGTTTTTCTATTAACAAGATTTCCTTTTCCGTTAGTGCTTTCACCACTTGATGTATAACTAGGATAAAAAGCATAACTCTCTGCATCTATTTGCTGAAGTATTCCTGTAGTTTTAAAAATTAAATTTTCTATAGGTTCATACTCAAAACCAACATTGGCTATCATAGAAAAAGTAGTTGATGAGATTGTTCTGTCTTTTGAAGCTAATGGATTGTACATATCACCAATTTTTGCTACTAAATTACCGTCATCATCATAAGGTGTAGCATCTGGTCTTATAGACGTTGCAGCTTCCATTACTGAATAAAGACTGTTTAAGGCTAAATCACTTTCTACTCTACCTAAACTTAAATTGGTATTAAACGTTAGGTTGTCTTTTATCTTTTGTCTTAATGTTAAACCAAACGTGTATCTATTTAATTTATCACCGTCTATAGATCCGTTATTATTTTGCAAACCTAACGATGTATAATAAGACCCTTTTTCTCCACCCCCTCTTACACTAAAAGCATAATTACTAATTAATGAGGTATTTCTAACCACTAAGTCTTGCCAATCTGTATTTACAGACAAATCAACTTCTGTTCCTGCTAAAATACCTTGACCAAAAGAATCGGTTGTTGGCACTGTACCTCCTGAGTTTACATAGTTTTCTACAGCTTCAGTATAAAGTTCTTTGTATTGGCTTGTATTAAGAACATCTATTTCTTTAACAATATTAAGGCTTTGTGTTACAGATAATTCAAATTGAGGTTTTTGTGACATGCCACCATCTTTTGTTGTTATTACAACTACCCCATTAGATGCTCTAGAACCGTAAATGGCCGTTGCTGTAGCATCTTTTAATATGGTGATACTTTCAATATTATTAAAATCTAGAAATCCTAAATCATTGTTAAAGCCTTCGTTTTCTAAAGTAGTAGACTCATTATTACTAATGGTATCAATAAAATCTGTATAACCGGGAATTTCTATCGAAGGTGCTATAGGTACACCATCTACTACATATAATGGCTGGTTGGTTCCTAAAATAGAAGAGCTCCCTCTAATTCTTACTCTAGCTGCAGCTCCTGGTTTTCCGCTTGGGCTACTAACCTGAACACCTGCTACTTGCCCTTGTAATGCTTGGTCTATATTAATTATGGTTCCTTGTTGTGCTATACCTTGCACGTCAACCACACCTACAGAACCTGTTAAAGCCTCTTTTTTTACCTTACCATACGCAACAATAACCGTTTCTTCTAAGCCCGTTACAGATTCTTTTAATTTAACAGTTATAAAAGTTTTTCCGTTAATAGGTATTTCTTGGGTTTCATAGCCAATGTAAGACACAACTAAAATGTTTGCTCCTTCTAAAGGGGCTATACTAAAGTTTCCGTCAAAATCTGTAGACACACCATTACGCGCTCCTTTATAAAGAATTGTTGCTCCTGGTAATGGTTCTCCTTTTTCGTTAGTAACTACACCTTTGATATTTTGTTGCGCCAATTTTTTTATTTCATTTTTTAATGATGAAATGATATTGGGTGCTTTAATATTTTTTACTAAAACTATTTGTTTATCAATAAACTTAAATTCAATATTTTCATTAGAAAACAGTTTTTCTAAAACACTTGATAACTTTTCTTTATTAGAAGAAATACTTACCTTTTTGTTTTTTTTAAAAACATTTTTTTCATACATGAATTTAAACTCTGTTTTTTTCTCAATTTCACTTAAAACATCTTCAATGTTCATGCTATTACAATCCAGTGTTACTTTTACATTTTGAGAAAATGTAGAATTAGCGTGAATTTGTAGTAAAGTAAAAAAAAGCAAAATATATGTTAGCTTCATTTTTAAGCTTAAGTTAGAGAGAGATAGCAATTTACATACCTCAGTAATGATTTTTTTCATACTTTTGATTTGATTTTAGTGTGTTAGACATTAAATCACTTTAAAATTAGCCAGAGAATGTTGCAGCATTTTCTGGTTTTTTATTTTTTAACTGCTTTAGTAAAGTGATATTATTTTAGTTGTTTTTGTTTTAATTTAATTTTCGCTCATACTGTTTTTTTATGGATTAATTATTATTTTATCTTCTTTAAACTTGTATGTAAACTTTCCTGAAAGACTCAAGCTCTTCATTACTTGATAAATATCCTCAACATCAAATTTAGCTGTGAAATACCTACCCTCTAATGCTTTATTATTATTTACTAAAACTACATTATACTGGCGCTCTAGTTTTTTTAAGATATCATTAAAAGGCACTTCATATAATATAAGTCTGCCATTTATCCATGCTATATGAGATTCAATATCTGTTTGTGATACATTTATGGTATTACTGGTTTTATTCCAAGCCGCTTTATACCCTGGCTTAAGCATTGTTGGTGTTTGTTTATTATCTTCTGCTTCTCCTTTTTTGTATACACCTACAGAACCTTCTACTAATACCGTGTTTATGTTTTCATCTTCTGGATATGATGACACATTAAATTTTGTACCTAGAACTTTTACATCAATTTCATTAGCGTTTACAATAAAGGGGTGGTCTTTATCTTTTGTTACATTAAAAAAAGCTTCTCCATTTAAAAAGACTTTTCTAGGTTCACTTTTAACAAAGTTAACAGGATATTTTAGAGAAGAACCCGCATTTAAATCCACTAAAGTGCCGTCAGACAATTCTACTTTAAATCTTTTTCCATAAGGTACGGTTAAAGTATTATAAATTAAAGTTTCATTTTTAACCGCTTTATTATATGAAATTTTATTACCTGTTTGAACTCCTAAAACATTTCCGTTAAATGTGAATGTCTTTTTTAATTCATCTGTGTTGATAACAATTTTTTGTTTGTTATTATCTAATTGAAGTGTAATTTTTTCTTCAGGAATTACAAGTTCTTTATCAGAGAAAACATATCCTTTTAAATAAGCATATCCTGCAGTTAAGCATATTAAAATTACGGCCGCATATTTTAAAAAGGTTCGTTTTGTTTTTTGTAAACGGTAGGTTCGTTTTTCTTTATTAATAACGTCTAGTAAGTTCTTTTTAGTTTGGCTTGCATTATATTGCTTCATGGAATAATTTATAGCATAGTTGGTTTTTACATAAGTAACAAACATGCTTTTGTTTGCTGGTTTTTTTAGCCACAACGAAAGCTCATCTAGCTCATTTAATGTAGCTTGATTTGCAAGGTACTTAACTATATATTTTTCTATTTTTTTAGGGACCACTTGATTGTGTCTTTTATATTATAACGAAGCAATTTTACAATACCCTATGTTTTTTTTAATATTTTATTAAATTTGAAGAAAAAATCACATTAAATGTCTTCTTTTTTAAAAAATAACGCAACACTAATTAAAGCTTTAAAAAAAGGTAATACAGATGCCTATACTTATTTAGTAGATGCCTATCACCAAAAATTATGTGTTTATGCTTTTAGCTTATCTCATGACCACTATTACGCAGAAGATATTGTGCAAAATGTATTTTTTAAAGTGTGGCAAAAACGCAAAAAACTTAAAGAAGATTTTAATATCCAAGGGTTTTTGTATAAACTAGTTTACAATGAATTTATTGATTTATACCGTAAAGAAAAGGCTGTTATGTCTTTAGAAAAGAAATACATAGAAGCTTTAGACACTGTTATTAATGAAGATGATAACAACTCTGTTTTAGAACAGTTAATCAGCCTAGTTAAAGACGAAATAGAAAACCTACCCCCAAAATACAAACAAACTTTTTTATTAAGTAAACAAGAAGGTTTAACCAATATAGAAATTGCCGATTATTTGAATGTTTCTATTAAAACAGTTGAAGCTCAAATGACTAAAGCTTTTTCTATAATAAGAGAAAAAGTGGGAGAAAAAACTAATGGTATATTATTTTTATTATTTGGGCAAAAACAGTTAAGTAAAAACTTTTAAAAAGAATTTTTACACAAAAAACATTAAAGAGTTTTAGAAAAAAGGCTATCTAAATTCGATTTAGATAGCCTTTTTTGTTGAAATTTTTAATATTTATTTTTTTCTCTTTTTTCTTAATTCAATTTCTGTTACGGTTCCATCGGCAGCTGTTTTAGTAGCAACATTATCGCAAGTACCATCTCCGTAATCTAAAGTAATTGTTCCTTCAGGTGTTGTATATGTTTTAACACCTAAAGCTATATATTTACATGCTGCTGGCTTTACTAAATTTGTTGTAATTTCCATTGTAAAAGTACTTCCTTCTGCATTTGTATAAGTAAAAGATCCTGTTATTGTTTTTTCATCATCATAGCAAGTATAAGTATCTCCACCTGCAGTAATTTCAACAGTTCTATTTCCTTCTTTGGTATAAGTACCACCTTCGGTTTCTACTGTAATATTAGTAGTTCCGGTCATTTCTGGGTTACCATTATCATTCTCTGCAGTAAAAGTATATTGCTTAGTACCGTTAACTAAATAACCATTTACACTTAAATCTGTAAATGTTAATGTTTTAGTTTTTATTCCGTCTCCAATTTCTCTAACTTTTGTAATAGTACCAGTAATAACATTACCGTCATTATCTTCACACTCTCCGTTAAATGTAATGGTAGTGATTATTAGTGTGTCTGTAATTTCAATAACAATATCTGAACATTCTCTAAAAAACCCAGAATAACCTCGTTTATCATCGCTTTTAGATGTTAAGGTTGAAGAACTTTTTGAAGTTGAAATACCGTAAGCACTTTCAGAATATAGCGCAATATCATCTAAAACAGCTTCTGTTTCTTCAATGGCAACTTCTGCTTCAACAGATACTGTACCTGTACTGTTTAAATCGTTTTGAACTCCTTCATTATCACATGCTATTAAAACTAATGAAAGAAAAAATGATAAACTAAAAATCTTTTTCATGGTAAAATGTTTTATAAATTAAATTGTTTATTGATAGAACAATTGAACTTTAATTTTCCCTACCCTTAAAAAGAAAAAATTTTAATTTAATTTATAATGAATATGTTGAGATTCTAGTTCTGAAATTAATTCTTGACAAACTTTTACTTTTTGTTTTCTACTTGGCATATTCAGCTTTATTTTTTCTTTAGCATCATACACCACAAAATTTAAAGCATGATTACCCGGATGCATGCTTAACAAGCTTTGTATTTGGGTTATTTTGCTTTCTTTTAAATCGTTTATATCTAGTTGAAGCGATAATTTTTTAGCATAATTCTCCATAACATCATGCAACAACTGAAAGCTATTAAATTGAATACGCGGATCACTTTTTTTCCCTGTATCTTTATTAACCCAACCTTCTCTTACAAAAGCTTTTACAAATACAAAGTTATTGATCATTAAAAAGTGCCTGAATTTTAAATAATCTTCGCCAAAAATTCTAAATTCAAAACTATCTGTATAATCTTCTATAGTAAACATACCCCAACCTTTTCCCTGCTTACTAACACGATGTTGAACATCTGTTACTACACCACCAAACACCAATTCTCTATTTACATAAGGTTGTAAGTCATTAAACATTGCTACAGTGGCGTTGCAAAAGGTTTTCATTTCAATTTTAAAATCGTCTAACGGGTGGCCAGAAATGTATATACCAACTACTTCTTTTTCTTTAGCTAGTTTTTCCATGGTTCCCCATTCTTCGCAAGGAGGAATGGTAGGTTCTGCAATTTGAACCTCACTAGTTTCACCAAACAAACTTACCTGAGCAGAATTTTCATTTTCTTTATGTTTTTGAGCATATTTTATAACCATTTCTAAAAAGGTTAAATCGCCATCTTTATGGAAGTATTGCGCCCTATGGGTATCTGCAAAACAATCAAAACCTCCTGCTAAAGCTAAATTTTCAAAGGCTTTTTTATTGGCAGCTCTTAAATCAATACGCTTAGCAAAATCAAAAATAGATTTATATGGACCATCTTCTTTTCTATTTTCAACAATAGTCATAACCGCACCATGACCAACACCTTTTATAGCTCCCATACCAAAACGAACCGCTCCTTCTTTATTTACTGAAAACTTATAGTAACTTTCATTAACATCTGGCCCAAGCACCTTTAATTTCATGCGTTTACATTCTTCCATGAAGAAGGTTACTTGCTTAATGTCGTTCATATTGTTAGATAGTACCGCCGCCATATACTCTGCAGGGTAATGTGCTTTTAAGTAAGCTGTTTGGTAGGCTATCCACGCATAACAAGTAGAGTGCGATTTATTAAACGCATAACTTGCAAATGCCTCCCAGTCTTTCCAAATCTTTTCTAAAACTTTAGCATCATGACCATTAGCACTTGCCTGTTCTATAAACTTAGGCTTCATTTTATCTAGAACTGCAATTTGCTTTTTCCCCATAGCTTTACGAAGCATATCGGCTTCACCTTTAGAGAAATTTGCTAACTTTTGAGACAACAACATTACCTGCTCTTGATAAACGGTAATACCATAAGTTTCCTTTAGGTATTCTTCCATGGCAGGTAAATCATAATCAATTTCTTCTTCACCATGTTTACGTCTAGTAAAACTTGGAATGTACTCCATTGGTCCTGGACGGTATAAGGCATTCATGGCAATTAAATCCTCAAACACTGTTGGCTTTAGCTCACGAAGGTGTTTTTGCATTCCAGGAGATTCATATTGAAACACCCCTACGGTTTCACCTCGTTGAAATAGCGCATAAGTTTCTTCATCATCTAACGGAAAACTTTCAGGATCTAACTCAATACCGTGTTTTGCTTTTACAATTTTTACGGTATCTTTTATTAGGGTTAAGGTTTTTAAGCCTAAGAAATCCATTTTAAGAAGGCCAGCAGATTCCACCACCGAGTTATCAAACTGGGTAACATATAAATCGGAATCTTTTGCTACAGAAACTGGTACAAACTTAGTGATATCATCTGGCGTGATAATAACTCCACAAGCGTGAATTCCTGTATTTCTTACAGAACCTTCTAGAGTTCTAGCTGTATTCACGGTTTTAGCTTCTAAATCGTTTCCTTCAGAAATATTTAAAAGCTGATTTACTTTTTCTAACTCCTCTGCTCTAAACTTACTTGCTAAAGCTTTTTCATCTAAACCAAAAATTTTATTTAGTTTAGACATATTGGGAATTAGTTTTGCAATTCTATCAGCATCAAACAACGGTAAATCTAATACTCTGGCCGTATCACGAATAGATGATTTTGCTGCCATAGTACCGTAAGTAATAATTTGAGCCACTTGGTTAGCACCGTATTTTTTAATGACATAGTCCATAACCCTACTTCGGCCTTCATCATCAAAATCAATATCAATATCGGGCATACTAATACGATCTGGATTTAAGAAACGCTCAAAAAGTAAGTCGTACTTCATGGGGTCTATATTGGTAATCCATAAGCAATAAGCTACTACCGAACCTGCTGCCGAACCACGTCCTGGACCCACCGATACATCCATGTTTCGGGCTTCACGAATAAAATCTTCAACAATTAAGAAATATCCTGGATATCCTGTCTTTTCAATAACATTCAACTCAAAATCTAAACGTTCTTTTACTTCATCAGAAAGGGGTTCACCATAGCGTTTTTTAGCTCCTTCATAAGTTAAATGACGTAAATAGGCATTTTCACCACGCTTACCACCATCAACTAAATCTTCTTCATGTTTAAATTCATCGGGTATATCAAATGCAGGCAATAGTACATCACGAGCTAATTGAAAGGCTTCTATTTTATTGGCTACTTCTTGAGTATTTAAAATGGCTTCTGGCAAATCTTTAAAGAGTTGTTTCATCTCTTCTGAAGACTTAAAATAGTACTCCTGATTTGGTAAACCGTAACGATACCCACGCCCTCTACCTATTGGAGTAGCTTGCTTTTCTCCATCTTTTACACATAATAAAATATCATGCGCATTGGCATCTTCTTGTTTTTGATAGTAAGTGTTATTGGTAGCTACAAGTTTTACATCATGTTTTCTAGCCAATTTAACCAAGGTGTCGTTTACGCGGTTTTCATCTTCTTGGTTATGGCGCATTAACTCAATATACAAATCATCTCCAAACTCATTTTTCCACCAAATTAAAGCCTCTTCTGCTTGGTTTTCGCCAATATTCAATACCTTACTTGGCACTTCACCGTAAAGGTTTCCTGTTAAAACAATAATGTCTTCTTTATATTGCTGAATAAGTTTTTTATCTATTCTTGGTACATAATAAAAGCCATCTACAAAGGCATGAGATGATAATTTTGCCAAATTATGATAACCGTTTTTATTTTTAGCCAACAGTACAATTTGATAGCCATTATCTTTTCGGCTTTTGTCTTTATGATTTTCACAAACAAAAAACTCACAACCAATTATGGGTTTAATTAACTTTTTATTGGTGGCTTCTCCTTTTTCTTCGGCTGCTTCTATAGCGGCTTTAATGCTACTATTTTGCTTGTTAACTGCATTTATAAAATGGAAAGCCCCCATCATATTACCATGATCTGTTAAGGCTACAGCAGGCATGTTATGAGACGCTGCCGCAGAAACCACATCAGCAATACTCATAGTAGATTGTAATACCGAGAACTGCGAATGATTGTGAAGATGTACAAAATCTACACCTGTTAAATCTACATCTTTTACTGTATCATTATCTGTAGTTTTGGCTTCTTCTAGTTTTTGAAGACGTTTTCTAATTTTAGCACTTTCTTGCTTAAGGTTAACATGTTTTAAACCTATAAGCTGAATGGTGTCTGGATTAGCCTCATTAAACCTTACTTGATAATCATCTTCTACATCTAGTTGTTCCTTGGTATATTCACCTAAACGGACTAGTTCTAAAAAACAACGTGTTGTAGCCTCAACATCGGCTGTTGCATTATGTGCTTCGGCAAACGGCGTATTAAATAAATGCTCATGTAACTCTGTTAATGTTGGTAATTTAAAGCGACCACCGCGCCCTCCCGGAATTTGACACAACTGTGCTGTATGTTCTGTACAAGTATCTAAAACAGGTAGTTCTTGTAAGTTGTTTGATATATCACCCCGTACAAATTCGGCTCCCATGATATTCAAGTCGAACTTTACATTTTGCCCAACAATAAACTTCGATTTTTCTAAAACAGCATTAAACTTTTCTAACACCTCAACTAAAGGCACACCTTGTTCTTGTGCCAACTCGGTAGAAATACCATGAACTTTTTCAGCATCATACGGAATGTTAAAACCATCTGGTTTCACCAAATAATCTTGATGTTCAATGCAATTCCCCATGTCGTCATGCAGTTGCCATGCAATTTGAATACACCTTGGCCAATTATCAACATCTGTAATTGGTGCATCCCAACGTTTTGGTAATCCGGTAGTTTCAGTATCAAAGATTAAGTACATGCTTTAGATTTATTTGCTGATTTCTAGAATTGTTTTAGAACAAAAACGAAAGACATAAAAATACAAACAATAGTTTGTTTTAAGAATGAAACTTATAAACAATTATAAACAACAATTCATTTAAAAATATTTACATTTGAAACTAACAAATTCTCGTAATGAAATTTAAATTCTCTTTTTTCATCATAGCTATTAGCATTCTTAATTTCAACTGTAAATCATCAACCTCCCCTTTATTTGTAGGTACTTTTACAGATAAAGACAGCAAAGGCATATACCGTTTTGATTTCAATACCAAAACAGGAGAATTAAACAATAAGATTTTATCTATTGAAGCTGTAAGTCCGTCTTTTCTAGACTATTCTCCTGATAAAAAATTTATATATTCTGTTAACAAAACAGGTACTGAGAACGACTATATTTCATCTTACAGAATAAACCCAAATGGTACACTTTCCTTAATAAATAGCGTAAGTAGTAATGGTAAAAACCCATGCCACATTTCAATAAACAAAACTGGCAACAAAGCAGTAGTTTCTATGTACACCGCCGGAAAAGTATCTGTTTACAATATTAATACTGACGGTTCTTTAAACCAAGCTTCTCAAGTATTTAACCACAACACGGAAAACGAAAAAGCCAAAGCACATTCGGCCCAATTTTATAAAGATGACTTGTTTGTAGCCGATTTAGGTAGAAATGCTGTCTATCAATATAAACTAAAAGATGATAACTATAACTTACAATCTGAAGCTATTGTTAAAATGAAAGGGAACCCTGGTCCGCGCCATTTCTCAATAACTAAAAACGGGCAATTTATTTATATTATTAATGAATATGGCAGCTCTATAACCTCTGTAAAAAGAACCGAATCTAGTTTTAAAATCATTGATGAAGATTCTACTTTAGACGAAAACTATTTAGGAAAAAACTCTTGTGCCGATATTCATTTATCTAAGAATGAGCAATTTTTATACGGTTCTAACAGAGGCGAAAATTCTATAGCTGTTTTTAAAAGAAATACCAAAGACGGTACAATTGAAAAAATACAAAACATAAGCGTTCATGGTAACTGGCCTAGAAATTTCACCTTAGACCCTACAGGAAAATTCTTATTAGTAGCCAACAGAAGAAGTAACAATATTTCGGTTTTTAGCATTAATGAATTAAACGGAAAACTTACTTTTTTACACGATGTTAAAACACCCACGCCTGTATGCTTATTATTTTAGCTAAACCCTTGAAAATTAAAAATATTAAAGTATCTTTGCGCCCTTATTAATAACCCGAGGTCGGGAACCTCAAATAATTAATTTCTATGCCAGTAAAGATTAGATTACAAAGACACGGTAAAAAAGGAAAACCTTTTTACTGGATTGTTGCCGCAGATGCGCGCGCAAAAAGAGACGGTAGATACTTAGAAAAACTAGGTGCTTACAACCCTAACACTAACCCTGCAACTGTTGAATTAGATGTTGACGGTGCAGTAAAGTGGTTACAAAATGGTGCACAACCTACTGATACTGCTAAAGCATTATTATCTTATAAAGGTGCTTTACTTAAAAATCATTTAGTAGGCGGTGTAAAAAAAGGTGCTTTAACTGAAGAACAAGCTGAAGAAAAATTCAAAGCTTGGTTAGAAGAAAAAGCTGCAAAAATTCAAGCTAAAGCTGATGGTTTATCAGAAGCTGAAGCTAAAGCTAAAGCTGATACACTTGCTGCTGAAAAAGCTGTTAACGAAGCAAGAATTGCCGCTGCTGCACCTGTAGTTGAAGAAGAGGAAGCTACTGAAGAAGTTGCTGCTGAAGCTGACGCTACAAACGAAGAAGAATAAAAAATTATTTTTTATACTTTTAAACTCCGATAGTAACTATCGGAGTTTTTTTATAAATAAATGTTTCATTTTTATAATGCTAAATTTATTTAAGCATTTCTAAAATCAAAAATTTAGACCCTGCAAGCAAATTCAGGGTGGCAAATAAATTTGTCATGAAAAAAGAAGACTGTTTTTATTTAGGTAAAATTGTAAAAAAATACAGTTTTAAAGGAGAAGTTTTAGCAAAACTTGACACCGATCAACCCGAACTTTACGAGCATTTAGATGCTATTTTTATAGAACTTAAAAACAACTTAGTTCCATTTTTTATTGAGCGGTCTCAACTTCATAAATCTGATTTACTTAGAATTAAATTTGAAGATGTAGATACTGAGAATGATGCTAATAGCCTAATAAAAACAAAACTATACTTACCGTTAAACTTACTGCCAAAATTAGACGGAAATAAATTTTACTTTCACGAAGTAATTGGTTTTAAAATTGAAGACAAAAACTTTGGTGAAGTTGGTATTATAAAAGCCATAAACGACTCTACCGCTCAAGCCCTTTTTGAAATAGATAGAAACGGCACTGAAATACTCATCCCTATGAATGATGAATTTATTTTAAAAGTAGACAGAGATAACAAAACAATTATTGTTGAAACCCCCGAAGGACTTATAGATTTATATTTATAAAATTTTTATCTTATAATTACCTCGTTATCTCTTTCCATTTCAAATAATCTGGTTTGAATATTATCTCTGTGTTTTAAAAGTAATTTACAAAGTGATAAAGGCATATTCATTTGTGCAAGTAACTCGTCATATTTCTGAACACTTAACAACTCTATATCATATACCTTTCTAAGAAACTTGTTTTCGTCTTCAATCTTTAAAAAATTTCTAAAATTTAATCGTACAACATGGTCTCTTCTTTTTAAAGCAACAGGATTTCCTGCTTTTTTTTCAAGCTTACTTAATTCATTTTTTAAAGATTTTACGTAACCACTCCGCTCTAAACTTCTTTCATTAGAAAATTGCTTATAAAAACTATCTGTTACCATATTAATTGCTTTAGTATAAGCATTTTCAATTTCCTCATTTAGTATTAGTAAGTCGTTTAATTTTTCAAGAATATTATCAATTCGTTTCACTACACAATTAATTTTTCACGCTATGAATATACGTTAATATTGCTTTTTTAAGATTTCATTGCCAATAAAGTTTTAACAAAAATTGTTAATATCTTATTTTTTTACTTACTATTATTGTTTTTTTAAAAATTACAAATGTCTCTAAAACCTTTTCAATTCAAACAATTTACTGTTAACCAATACAAATGCGCCATGAAAATTGGAACCGATAGTGTTTTATTAGGCGCTTGGACTTCAATTGACCACAACCCCTTTAATATTTTAGATATTGGAGCAGGTACAGGTATTTTAAGCCTCATGATGGCACAACGTAGCAAAGCCCAACAAATTGAAGCTATTGAGATTGATGACAATGCCTTTGAACAATGTGCTGAAAACTTTGAAAATTCACCTTGGAACGACAGACTTTTTTGCTTTCACGCTTCCTTATTAGAGTATATTGAAGCTGTAGATGAAAAATTTGATCTTATTATTTGCAATCCGCCTTTTTACTCAGAAAACTACAAAACTAATGACATATCTAGAGATTTAGCACGTTTTAGCGATGCTATGCCAATGGAACATATCATTTTTGCTGTAATTTCCTTTCTATCACAAAAAGGTAAGTTTTCTATAGTCCTTCCTTTTAAAGAAGAAAACAAATATATAGAAGAAGCTAGCCTTATTAAGCTTTTCCCAAATCGTATATTACGCATTAAAGGCAATCCAAATTCTGAAATAAAACGAAGCTTAATTGAATTTTCCTTCCGCGAAAGCGAAATAAAAACCAAAGAACTTGTAATTGAAACCGAAAGACACCAATACACACAAGAGTATATTGATTTGACTAAGGATTTCTATTTGAAAATGTAACATCAAATTTTTAGCTCTGTAAAACAACCTCTAAATTAAATAATTCTTAAAATAACAAGCAAACATTTCATTATTTTCAATAAATTTGTGTAAAACATAAATAAAAATTAAATTTATGAAACCCGATTTGTTTGAATCTCCAGATTATTACAACCTAGACGAACTCCTTTCTGATGAACACATATTGGTAAGGAATGCCACTAGAGAATGGGTAAAAAGAGAGGTTTCTCCTATTATAGAAGATTATGCTCAAAAAGCAGAATTCCCAAAACAAATTATAGGTGGTTTAGCTGAAATTGGGGCTTTTGGTCCTTATATCCCTGAAGAATACGGTGGTGCTGGTTTAGACCAAATTAGCTACGGACTAATTATGCAAGAAATTGAACGTGGCGATTCTGGAGTACGCTCAACAGCATCTGTACAATCTTCATTAGTTATGTATCCTATTTGGAAATATGGCAATGAAAAACAACGCAAAAAATATTTACCAAAACTAGCTAGTGGAGAATGGATGGGATGTTTTGGTTTAACCGAACCCGACCACGGAAGCAACCCTAGCGGCATGGTAACCAACTTTAAAGATAAAGGCGACCATTACTTATTAAATGGTGCCAAAATGTGGATAAGCAATGCACCTTTTGCGCAGGTAGCAATTGTATGGGCTAAAAATGAACAAGGTAGAATACATGGCTTAATTGTAGAACGTGGTATGGAAGGTTTTACCACACCAGAAACGCACAACAAATGGTCTTTACGTGCCTCTGCAACTGGTGAACTTATTTTTAACAACGTTAAACTGCCAAAAGAAAACTTATTACCTAATAAATCTGGACTTAGTGCACCATTGGGTTGTTTAGACTCTGCAAGATATGGTATTGCTTGGGGAGCTATTGGAGCTGCTATGGATTGTTATAATACCGCACTTAAATACAGTAAAGAGCGTATGCAGTTTGGTAAACCCATTGGTCAATTTCAACTACAGCAAAAAAAATTAGCTGAAATGATTACTGAAATTACCAAAGCACAACTACTAGCATGGAGATTAGGTGTTATGAAAAATAATAACACTGCAACTTCGGCTCAAATTTCTATGGCTAAACGCAATAATGTAGCAATGGCTCTTAATATTGCCAGAGAAGCACGTCAAATTTTAGGCGGCATGGGAATTAGCGGCGAATATTCTATTATGCGCCACATGATGAATCTTGAAAGTGTTATTACATACGAAGGCACTCATGATATTCATCTTTTAATAACTGGACTAGATATTACAGGACTAAACGCATTTAAATAAACCTTCCTTTTTAATTATTAATCTTTCCTAACAACCAAGTTATTATCCTAATAATTTAACGATTACATGACTTTTGACAGTTTTTTTAATAAATTGTAGCTATAAATTTGTAACACCTATTTTACAAGGTATACTAGCAAACAATCAAAGCTATAAAGCATGGAAGAATCAAGGAAAGACATTATTCAATTTATTAATTTACAACTAGCCTCTATAGGACAACCTGTTTTTAAAGACAAAAAAAACAGTAAGGAAAAATTTTGTGACCCTGAATTTGAAAAGACAACAAGACCCCTTATTATGAGTCTTAGAGAAAAGTCTAGACTTTTAGCAGACCACCTTTGTCCTGCAGACTCTAGAATTCAAGCTTTTATCGATGACTATTTAAAAGATGTTAAGGTTAACAAATCTTATAAATTACCAAATAACACCTTGATATTATCAAAAAAAGGACAAGCCAGAGAAGCTAGTTTACCGCCTGATGGTGATTCTTTTGAAAGTGATTTAGTAAATTCTAAAAGATTAAAACAAGGTATTTTAAATAACCCTTTACACGATAAAAGAACTACAAAAGGAACCTTCCATATTGTTGAAGGCCCTCTTCCAGTTCCTTTAGATAAAAAAGAAGTACCCAAAGTAGTATTAGCACACTTTTTAAATGAAGCTTTTAAACCTTCAGATGAGCTAAATACACTTCCTTTCACATCTAGCCAAGAAGAACAAGCTAAAACCATGGTTTCAATGCTTTTAAAGCCAGTGGTATGCCCAGAGGTAAAAGGCGTAATTTCTGAAAAAAGATTAGAAGTTCGTTTCTTTGCTCCAGGGTCTTTAGTAAGTAATTTAGATTTTGTTGAAAACATTTTTGGTAACGCTGGAAATCCTAATTTAGCACACAATGATGCAGCTTTAGACCCAGAACACTGGACAGGGCATACCGGATGTATAATTCTTGCTCCACAATTATTAAAACTTAAAAAGAAAGATGTAGGGCTTCCTCATTTTGATGATGCCACAGACCGTCAGAAAAAAGATGGTATGTGCTGGATAGATGAACACGAACTTTATAACGACGGTGGTGCTTTTAAAATTACATGTAGAGACGAAAGAGGTGTTGTAGTTACCTTAATTGCAGATAACTATTATGGCTACTCTAAAAAAGAAATTAAAACCCAAATTAGTTATTCTGCAAACCTTTATGGAATTTTAGAAGAAGAGCATGCAGGTGGCGCCATAGCTTACGCAAGACGCGTTATGGGAGATACTGTTAACTGTAATGATTACAGTAAATATTATGGATTAGACCATACTTTTGAAGATGTTAAAAAACTATTAGGAGACCGCATTGAAGTAAAACCTGAAAACTATGCAATAGATAAAAAATATCCTAATATAGTTTACATACCAGAATCATCATTCTTCAATACAAATACAAACAGCATAACTTGGCAATATAAAGGTAAAGAGCAAAAACTAAAAATATCTCCTTATAAAACCTACATGCACCCATCTGGAAATAAATTAAGGTTAGAAAAACATAAATCCATAGATTTATGGCGTATGATAGAAACCTACCCAGAAGGCGTATTTTGTCATAAACCTTGCACCGTTTCTGGTGGTGGAAAATCTGAGATTTCTAAATCTATGCAGAATGCTATTACATACAGCGCATTCAATATTCATGATATAGAAGAAGATTTTAAAAAAGCCGACGAAATTATTGAATTTGATTACTCTACAAGGTGGAAAGTTAAAGACCCTAACAGACCTAAGTCAAGATCTTTCTTAAGTGAAAAAAGAACTTTAGGTTCTGTTGTAAAACTGCTAACACCTTCAGAAGAAAACTCCGATGAGTTTAATGAATGGCTAAGAAATATCCCTGTTCATGTTCGCTCATTAGTTTTATTTGTGAAGCGTTTATTTAGACAAGTTCATGGTGCCAACCTTAACTGGAAAGACATGATGACCGTTGATATTATTAATGGCGACAAAGGCACTGCTTTACTTTACAATCACACGCCTGTAGTTGGTAGCTATGTACGTATAGGGTTTAACCAACAGGGTAACTGGATGTTAAATAAATTACGTTCAGATTTTTCAGCTTGCGAAAAAATTCAAACCGAAGATGATATTACAGCATCTATTACGCTTCCTAGAAATAAATTCAAAAATTTAAACTCTGAATACCCTAACAAAAGCGTTAAAGTTTTAACCAATTGTGAAGCTCATTTATTCCAAAGACCAGACGAAGCTATTGTTAGAGGTTATGATAAAGGGGCAGAATTAGACATTATATCAGATGGCAGATTTTTAACTAACTATGAAATGTTAACTAAAAAAGATGCTATTGAAATTTATGAAGACACTATAAATTTTGACAAATACACACAACCTGTTAAAGACTTTATTAAAGAAATTATAAATAGTGACGATGAAAACATACAGTTTGTTTTACCATCTCACCCAAGAATTGTAGATGATGGTTTACCAACTAAAAACCCACGTTATTTAGAACCCAATAGGTTTTATAAAGAAAACGAAGCTACTTATATTTCAGACATGGGTGTACGTTTAAAAAGAAAAATTAAACTAGAAGACCCTGTAATACATGTTGTAAATGCTGTTTTACCTGGTAGAAGAAACAACCCCGTTGATAAAGAAGCTGGTATTAGACCATTAGCCGTTTACAACCCTATCCACTATCAAGAAACACCAGAATTGTTTATGGATTTTATTTGTAGTTTAACAGGTAAATCTCCTTCAACTACTGGTGCTGGATCTGAAGGTGCCTTAACCAAAGCTCCGTTTAATATGTTAACTCCAACAACCGATTTAAACAACGCTTTATTATCGCATATTTTAACAGAATCTAACGGATTTAGCACCGCCGCTGGTTATGTTGGTGCCGAAAACAAAATAGACCATGATGTGAGTTTGTTAATCCCTGAAATTTGGGCGAGAATGGCTCCTGAAGATAGAGACCCTAACAACTTAATTAATAACGGCTCTTTAGAAAAACTTGAAGATTTTGAATATGAAGGCAAAAAAGTTTTAGCTAGTAGATTAGGTTACAGAATTACAAAAACCTTTGCTTTACTATGTTTAAATAGGTTGTTTGATGAACCTACAGCTGTATTTAGCGAAAGAATGCTTAAACCAGAACTTCAAGGACTAGAAGATTTTGTTGATGGTATTAACAACATTGTTGAAGCACAACAAAAAGTAGCCTTAAATTATTTTGAAGACGGTAGTATTGAAGCTGCTATACCCCCTTTAAAAATACTATTACACATAATGGCTTACGGTAATTATGAAGGTAAAGACATTAACGATCCTGAATTACGTCAATATTTCAATAGAGACTATGTTTTAAATTCTGATTGGTACAAAGAAAGATTAGCTCTAAAACAACAAAAAGACATTAAATATTACAGCTCTCAAATAGAATATTTAAAAGCTTTTAAAGCAGACCCAAACAACAATATTTTAGTTAAAGAATTGAATATAGAACAACGCTTAAAGTCTGTTAAGAAACTATATAATAGAGTAAAATCTAAAGATTACATAAATGGATTAGTTGGAACAATTGGCGCCGACCCTTTATTTAAAAAATGAGTACGTTTTACATAATTGTTGCAAAAAAATCTTAGTTAATAATTAGCTAAGGTTTTTTTGCTTGTAAAACAGCCTTACCATACATTTGCTAAAACTAAACTAAGTTGACAAAAACTACTGCCATATTCTTTGTTCTCTTGTACATGTTAGCTATGTTAAGACCTATTCAACCTTGTATTGAATATCTGCTTAATCAAGACTATATTGCTGAGTTTTTATGTGTTAATAAAGACAAGCCAGAACTACAGTGTAATGGAAAATGCCACTTAGCAAAAGAGATAAAAAAACAGCAACAACAAGAGCCTTTTACCTCGTTATCCATCTCTATGGAAAATTATCCTATTGGTTTTGTTAACATTCTAAACATATCTAAGATCACTACTATTTCAGTAAAAAAGGAACACTTTTTTTATTACAAAAACCTTTATAATTTCAACATAAAGAAACCTGTTTTTCAACCTCCTATTGTATAGTTTTAAAATACTTATCAAGTATATTAAGTATAAAAAGCATTGTTTTAACATAATACTATACTTAAGTAAAAAGCACTTTTTAACCATTTTAAACTATTATAAATGAAATTACACATATCCTTATGGCTGTGTGTGTTATCTATATGTGTATCATTTTCTCAAACACAAAAAGATACTACTCACACAAATAGAACGCAATTACCAGAAGTAATTGTTACAGGAAATACTAATACAGACCCCACTTTTAATACTGTAAAAAATGACTATCAAAAAAAAGGAACACAACCTAAAAATGTAGCCGACTTATTTTCAGAAATTAATGGCTTTTCAGCAATTAAACGCGGTAACTATGCTATAGACCCTGTATTTAGAGCTTCGGCTTATGAACAACTAAATGTAATATATGATGGTGGCACAAAAGCGGTACATGCATGCCCAAATCGCATGGACCCTATAACTACTCACGTTATTCCAGAAGAAATTGAAAAAATTGAAGTTGTTAAAGGCCCCTATACTGTAAGATACGGCGCTACATTTGGTGGTATTGTAAATATGGTAACCAAAGATCCTAATAAGCTTGAAAAAGGGTTTCATGGTAAAACCTCTGTAGGCTATGAAACCAACGGAAATGCCTTAGTTAGTTTAATTCAACTACAACATGTTTCAAACAAATTTAATTTAATTGGTAACGTTGGATACAGAGATTTTGATGATTATGAAGATGGAGATAACACCACAATTCCATCTGCTTTCAGAAGCACAGATTATGGCTTAAAACTGGGGTATAACCTCTCTGAAAATCAATATATACAAGGACATTGGCGTCAGTCGTTTGGTCGAGATACTAAACATGCCGCATTACAAATGGATACCGAGTTTGATAATAGCTCAATAGCCTCTTTAGATTATAAGGCAGAAAACCTTAGCAACAATTTAAAAAGCATAACAGCCAAAGCATTTTATAGTTACGTAGATCATTTAATGACCAATGAAAACAGACCTAATTTTAATATGGTTTTTGCCTCATCTCCAGTAACATCAACAACTATAGGTGGTAAAGTAGAAACGCATTGGTTATTTAACCAATTAAACTTATATACTGGAGTAGATGCTAACCTTATAAGTAGAGAAGGTAACCGTACGCGTACCATTAAAATGATGAATGGTAATATGTTAGATGAGCCTATTATTATACAAGATAAAATTTGGCAAGACGCAGAATTAAATGATATTGGCATATTTACAGAAGCCAACTATCAAATTAACAAAACCACATTTACTGCTGGCCTAAGAGTAGATTTTGTAAATGCTGATGCTAAAGATTTAGAAGATGATTTTGCCTCGCATTATGGTAACAATGTAAGCAAAAGTGAAACCAATGTAAGCGGAACCATATCTTTAAAACACAAAATAACACCAAAAGCTATACTTGAAGTTGCCTTTGGTAGAGGTGTTAGAACCGCAAACATGGCAGAACGCTATATAAACCATTTTTCGGTAGGACAGGACAGTTACGAATATTTAGGAAATCCATTCCTTAAACCAGAAATAAACAATCAATTTGAAATTGGTTTTAAAGGATATTCAAAACTTAATAACACTAATAATTTTAGCTACCAGTTTTCTGCTTTTTATAGTGTATATGATAATTATATTTCGGCAGTGGTAGACCCTAGCATACCAAGAAAATTCATGTCAACTGAAGAACCTCTATACACTAAAGTATTCACGAACATTGATGATGCCTATAAAACAGGATTTGAGTTTATGGTTAAGTTTGATATTTTAAAAGACTATTACCTTAAAAACGAATCAGCTTATGTGAGAACAAAGAATAAAGATTTTGGAGAATCTTTACCTTTAAATCCGCCATTTAATTCAACATTCTCTATTGGTATAGAAAAAGAATTATATTGGGCAAAAGCACAGTACAATATAACTTCTAAACAATCTCATATTGCGCCATCATTTGGAGAAACAGAAACAGCTGGTTATGAAACTTTTGATGTTAAAATGGGAGCCACCCTATTTAAAAATTTTACGCTGGGTGTTGCTTGCTTAAACTTGTTTGATGAAACCTACACCAATCATTTAAACTTTTCATACAGAAACCAAGCAGACTTTGACATGAGTCCTATAACAGAACCCGGACGAAATTTCACTGCTTTTTTACAATATAAATTTTAAAACCTTTTTTGTCCCTCTCAATTTTAAAAAGCGTTTCATTTTGAAACGCTTTTTTGTTTACTTTTACTTCATGTTTTCATCACAAAAACGATTAAATCGTGCTTATAAAAACGCCAAAGTCATTGACTTTGATGACGATAGTAAATTCATCCTTTTTAGCGATTGCCACCGCGGTGATAATAGTTTTGCAGATGATTTTGCTAATAACCGTAATATTTACTACCATGCTTTAAAATACTATTACACCGAAGGTTTTCAATATTGCGAACTGGGTGACGGTGATGAACTTTGGGAAAACATTTCATTCACCTCTATTTTGAATGCTCATAAAAACGTTTATATGCTTATGAAGCAATTTCATATGGAAAATAAACTACATATGATATGGGGCAATCATGATATGGTTTACAGAAATCCTAATTATGTAAAAAAGCAATTATCAACCTATTTTGACCCAAAAGTAGGTGAAGATGTTGAGCTTTTTAAAGACATTAAATACCACGAAGGTATAATATTAAAACATTGCAGAACCGAGCAAGAAATATTTTTAACTCATGGCCATCAAGCAGATTGGTGGAATTTTATATTTTGGAAATGGAGTCGGTTTTTGGTAAGAATTCTTTGGAAGCCACTAAATGTAATGGGTATTGCAGATCCCACAAGCCCTGCAAAAAACTACACAGAACTTATAAAAGTAGAACGTAGAATAAAAAAATGGATTACAGAAAACAATAACCTACTTACTATAGTTGGTCACACCCATAGACCAAGATTTTCTCAACCTGGAGATATTGCTTTTTTTAATGATGGTAGTTGCGTACACCCACGTAGCATTACGGGTTTAGAAATTGAAAATGGCGCTATCTCTTTAATTAAATGGCACATTGCTACAAAAGATGATGGCACTTTACAAATTATTAGAACCCTATTGGAAGGCCCTGTAAAGTTGATGGATTACAATACTTAACCATGTTACAAAAACGATATGAAGGTTTTTTAAAAACACCCGTTTTATGGCAAAACAAGTCGGTTTTCAATTTACAGCAGTTTGAAATTGAAACCCAATTTTCAAAAATTGATATTGAAGTAGATGAAACACTTCGTTTGGGCAAGTACATTGAACGTTTTGTATCTTTTGAATTATTGCAACAACCTGATACTTCAATAATAGCAGAGAATATTCAAATACAAAAAGATAAAATCACTTTAGGAGAACTGGATTGCTTATTACTAAAAAATAACCAACCTATTCATTTAGAAATTATTTATAAATTTTATTTATTTGATGCCACCGTTGGCTCTACTGAAATAGAACACTTTATAGGCCCAAACAGAAAAGATTCTTTAATTGAAAAACTATCAAAACTTAAGTATAAGCAACTACCTTTACTCTATTCTAAAGCTTGTAAACCATATTTAGATTACCTTGGTTTTAACTTAGAAACTATCTCACAACAAGTGTATTTTAAGGCACAACTATTTCTTCCTTATAATAACCAGAATATTAAGTTAAAAACACTAAATAACAAATGCATTTCTGGCTATTACATTTCAATAAACAATGTTACTGAGTTTAAGGATTGTAAGTTTTACATTCCCAATAAAAAAGATTGGTTAATTACACCACACCCCAATGTATCTTGGTTAAATTATATAGCGTTTAGCACCTTGGCATTAGAATACTTAGAGCTGAAATATTCAACCTTATTTTGGTTAAAGTTTAAAAACGGTATCATAAAAAAAATGTTCTTAGTTTGGTGGTAAACTAAGAACATTTTTAATGCTTAAACAACACTACTACTGCAATTAATGCAATAGTCATGTACCTCATTGTTATTCTTTTGGTAATCTTTCGTCAATCATTTTTAATGGCATACCTTCCATTAAATCAAACACATCAATAATGCTTCTAAAGGTATCTTCTTCTTCAGATTGTTCATTAATAAACCATTGTAAAAATACTTCAGTAATAAAATCATCAGCTTTTCTTGCGGCTTTAAAAATTTTAAAGATAGATTCTGTTACAGCTATTTCTTGTTCTAGACCAGTTTCATAAATGGCTCTTAAGCTTTCAAAATCATTATTTACATTGGTAATGTTTGGTGAAATTGCTGCACCGCCATTATCATTTATAAATTCAAATATTTTCATGGCGTGCTCACGTTCTTCTTCGGCTTGTTTGTAAAAGAAGGCTTTACTATTTAAAAGTTCACGTTGATCGCACCAAGAAGCCATGGCTAAATATGAAGCAGAAGCTTTCATCTCCATAGCAATTTGGTTGTTTAATAAATCCATTACATCTGCGTTAATGGACATCTGTTTTCTAACTATTGTATTCATACCTAAATCTTTTACACAAATTTACAATAAAAGAAGGCTTGGAATAATTATAAATAAAATTTGGATAAAGTCTAAATAAACATAAAATTTTACACTAAAACCCTGCTAGGAGTATGAAAAAACAAATCTATTTCTTCTTTTAAATGAAGTAATTGAGGGATTTCTAAAAAAACAAGATGTTGTTTATCTGCCACAAAAAGAAGTACAAAATTCTCGTTATCAATAATTCTATTTAACGAGTTAAAAGTGGTTAATTCGTTTATTTTTCGTCTTAACTCAAGCATTTGCGGAAAACTTAAGTTAATGGTTTTATTAGGCGTAATTAAAGCATATTTACAAAATGTAGATTGCTTTATTTGATAACTGTCTTGTATAGTATTTTGGTAAATCACGGCGCAAATATAGCCTTTATTTAGAATAAATAAAAATTAACTTTCTGGAGCTAATTCTACTTCTAAACCTTCCATTTCTGGAGTTATTGGTATTTGGCAACCTAAACGTGAGTTTTCTTGAACATCAAATGCTTCAGCTAACATAGCTTCTTCATCATCGCTCATTGGAGGTAGTTCGTTATCACTTTTAACATAGCACTGGCAAGAAGCACACATGGCCATACCTCCGCAAATACCAATGGTACCTTCTGGAGCAAGTTCGTACGAACGTACAACTTCCATTAAATTCATAGCCATGTCTGTTGGTGCTACAACATCGTGAGTTACACCATCTCTATCTGTTATTTTAATATTTACGTCTTGCATTGTAATATGTTTACTCTAAAATTGAGATTTAATAATAAAACTACTTTTAAAATTATGCTAGTGCTTAATATTTTATTTCCTTATAGCACAAAAGCCTTATTTTGAGACATATCATAATTTGTGCCGCAAATTTAATTGAAGTAAATGAGATTATTAAAACTTTTCCCTACTAATTTAATAGGAATTAAAAAATTTGAAGATTTTTTAAAATTCATACAGCTTTTAAAGTCCTTTTTCAATAAAAATACTGCTTTATTGAATCTTTAGCAGATAACTTAATTAAGCTTCTATATTGATAACTTTCTCAATTTGAGGCGCATGTTTTTTTATAGTCATTTCAACACCAGACTTTAATGTCATTTGGTTCACACTACATCCTACACATGCCCCTTGAAGTTGTACTTTTACCAACTTATCGTCTTCAATTGACAGTAAAGAAATATCTCCGCCATCACTTTGCAAAAACGGACGAATTTCATCTAAAGCAATTAATACTTTTTCTTTTAGTTCTTCTGAAGTCATAATTTTTATTTTTTTACTGCCGAACAGCCCGCCATTGTGGTAATTTTAATTGCCTCAGTTGGTGGTAAGTTATCATTACGTTTAACTACTTCTTGTACTACATGTTGTGTTAGTTTTTCAAATGCCTGTTCAAGTGGTGTAGCTGTTTGTAATGCTGCTGGACGACCAACATCTCCCGCTTCTCTTATACTTTGTACTAATGGCAATTCTCCTAGGAATGGTACGTTTAAATCTTCGGCTAAATTTTTAGCGCCTTCTTTACCAAAAATATAGTATTTGTTATCTGGCAATTCTTGTGGTGTAAAGTACGCCATATTTTCAATAATTCCTAAAACAGGCACACTGATATTTTCTTGCTGAAACATAGCCACACCTTTTTTAGCATCGGCTAGAGCAACGTTTTGTGGTGTACTCACTACTACTGCTCCTGTAAGTGGCAGTGCTTGCATAATACTTAAATGAATATCGCCTGTTCCGGGTGGTAAATCTATAAGCAAAAAATCTAACTCACCCCAATGCGCATCAAAAATCATTTGGTTTAAAGCTTTAGAAGCCATAGGACCACGCCAAACAACTGCTTGGTTTGGTTCTGTAAAAAATCCTATTGAAAGTATTTTAACATTATAATTTTCAATTGGTTTCATTTTAGATTTTCCATCAACTTTAACTGCTAATGGTTTTTCAGCTTCCACATCAAACATTAAAGGTATAGATGGTCCATAAATATCGGCATCTAAAACACCTACTTTAAATCCCATTTTAGCCAAAGACACTGCCAAATTTGCAGTAACGGTAGATTTACCAACACCACCTTTACCTGAAGCTACAGCCACAATATTTTGAATACCCGGAATTGGATTTCCTTTAATAACATTTGGCTTTGGAGTTGCAGGAGCATCTACTTTTACATTTACAGTAATTTTAGCCTTTTCATACACTTTTTCATGAATGGTTTTCAAGATATCTACCTCTACCCGCTTTTTAGCTTGTAGGCTTGGGTTTTTTATGGTAATATCTACTATAACCTCATCACCAAAAGTTATTACATTTGTCACGGCGCCACTTTCTACCATATTTTGTCCTTCACCAGGAACAGTAATAGTTTCAAGCGCTTTTAATATATCTTGCTTATTTAATTTCATGGGTTCTATTAAGAATCATTCTAACTACAAAGATAGGTAATATTGATAGAAGAATGAAGGTGTTTATTATAAGATTTTATGATGGAGATATCTAAAAATTAAATATCTCTATAGTTCTTTTAAAGGATCCCAAAACACCTTTTGAAAATCTTGAATTTGGTTGTCTTGTACTTTCACGCCTTCACTTTCTAAAAGTTGCTGCATAAGGTTAGTGCCATCAAAATGGTGTTTACCTGTTAACAAGCCTTTTCTGTTTACAACTCTGTGAGCTGGCACATCTTTTCCTGTAGATCCATTCATGGCATATCCAACCATACGTGCGCTTCTGGCGGCTCCTAAATATTTTGCAATAGCACCATAGCTTGTTACCCTACCATAAGGTATTAAACGGGCAACCTTATAAACTTTATCAAAAAAACTTAAAGTTTCGGGTTTCATCTCTACATTTCCTTTAGAATATTTATTAAGGTAATAATAGAAATGATTCCTGTTATTCCCCCAATAATATAGTTCATATTTTTTTGAGAGGTGAATGATTCACTTTTAATTCTATCAAAAAAGAAAATATACATATATAGCATTACAAATGTGCCCGAAGCGGCTCCTGCTACATAAGACAGAATACTTATTTGTTCAAAACTTAGCCAACCAAAAGAAGCTAATGTAACTGTCATGTAAGCTTGATATGGTATTGGAAATACATTAATTGAAGACAAAAACATGCCTTGAAAAAACCTGCTGTGTTTGCTTCTGATTTTGGGAGCTATTTGTTGCTTAGGATTAGATTTGGCAATAAACAGATAATAAACTGTTATTAGAATAAAAATTACTAAAGCAACACGCTGCAATACATCTATCACCTCTGGGTGTTTACTTAAATACCTTGCAAAAATTGAGGCTATATAGGTTTGAGCTACAACAATAACGCAAACCCCAATTGAAAAAATAATACCTCTACCATGACCTTCTTTTAAACTAATTTTTGCTGCCGTCATATTTAATAAACCAGGTGGAATTACACCCACTAAGGCTATAAATAAGCCTAAAAAGAAGATAATAGTAATATTCAAAACCTACTTAATTTTAAATCTAATATACGTAATTGGTTTGTTTTGCTCTAGGTATTGCGACTCATAAAATGTTTGAATGGCTGTAACATCTTCTGGACTTCCTTCTTGTTTATACACATCATGATTTGCATACAAAACTTCATGTCCTGCTCCATGCAAAAGGCCTAAAGTATAACCGTGCATGAACTCACTATCTGTTTTTAAATTCACTATACCTTCTGGCTTTAATACCTGTTTATATTTATTTAAAAACACGGCATTTGTCATTCTGTGCTTGGTTCGTTTATATTTAATTTGAGGGTCTGGAAATGTTATCCAAATTTCATCTACTTCATTTTCCGCGAAAGCGTAATTTATAAGTTCTATTTGTGTACGTAAAAAAGCTACATTAGGTATATTTTCTTCAATAGCTGTTTTAGCACCCCTCCAAAAGCGCGCGCCTTTTATGTCTATGCCTATAAAATTTTTATCGGGATATTTTTGAGCCAATGCCACAGAGTATTCTCCTTTACCACAACCCAATTCTAATACAATGGGGTTATTGTTATTAAAAACGGTGGTTCTCCAATTTCCTTTTAATTTAAATTTACTATTTACCAATTCATCTCTCTTTGGTTGATAGACATTTGAAAAGGTTTCGTTTTCTTTAAACCGCTTTAATTTATTTTTGCTTCCCACTTAATTTTAACGATTTCTTATTATTTGTAATTATTTGGTAAAATTAAGGAAATATATAAGAGTATTTATATCTTTATTTTAGCATTTTCATATTTTTTTAACCGAAAACACTTGTGTGAAGCAGAATAAACAACGCATTTTAGTTGCACCTTTAAATTGGGGATTAGGACACGCCACCAGATGCATACCCATTATAAATGCCTTAAAAGACAATGGTTTTGAACCTGTAATTGCTAGCGATGGAGTTGCCTTAACTCTTTTACAAAAAGAATTCCCTACCCTTTCTTCTATAACATTACCAGCATACAATGTAACATATGCAAAAAAAGGAAAAAACTTTAAATTGAAGTTAATTAAAGACTCCCCCAAATTACTACAGGCTGTTAAGGCTGAAAAAAAAGCTATAAAGGAAATTGTTGAGATGCAGAATATTGCTGGAATTATTTCTGATAATAGATTGGGTGTTTATAGTAAAAAAGTGCCATCGGTTTTTATAACGCATCAGCTTAACGTATTAAGCGGAAGTACCACCTGGTTAAGCACCAAAATGCATGAAAAGTTTATAAAAAAATTTAATGTTTGTTGGGTTCCTGATACTGAAAGCGATATTAACCTAAGCGGAAAACTTGGACATAAAAATACGTTTGACATACCTACTAAATACATTGGTCCCCTTAGTAGATTTAAAAAACAATCTATAAAGCCCACTAACAAAATTTTGGTTTTAATTTCGGGTCCTGAACCGCAACGTACATTACTTGAAGAAAAGTTACTTTTAGAATTAAAAAATTATCCTGAAAAAGTAGTGTTTGTTAAAGGAATTATGGAAAAAGAACAAACCATACAAGTTAAGGCTAATATGACCATATATAATTTTATGACATCTAAATTATTAGAAAAAACAATTAACGAGAGTGAACTTGTTATTTCTAGGTCTGGTTATACTACTGTAATGGATTTAGCAAAACTGAATAAAAAAGCTTTTTTTATACCAACACCAGGACAATTTGAACAAGAATATTTAGCTAAACGTTTAACAAAACTTAATCTTGTACCAAGTTGTAAACAAGAAGATTTTACTATTGATAAAATTGAAGAAGTAACTAATTTTAAAGGCTTAAAAGCTTTTGATTTTGAGGTTAATTTTAAAGACTTATTCAGCCTTTTCAAGCGTGAATGAAAACTCACTACCTACACCATATTCACTTTCTACATAAATTTTTTCATTATGAGCTTCAATAATATGCTTTACAATTGAAAGCCCTAAACCAGAACCACCTTCTTTTCTAGAACCACTTTTATCTACTCTGTAAAAACGCTCAAATAACCTCGATAAATGTTCTTGCTCTATACCTTCACCATTATCTGTAACCCTAACAATTACTTTATTTTTAATAAGGTTTTCTATGCTAACCTCGGTAGTTCCTTTTTCCCTTCCGTACTTTAAAGAGTTTACTATTAAGTTTGCCAGTACTTGCTGAATGCGCTCTTTATCTGCTTTTACCATTACCGGATTGTTATAATCCATATCAAAGGTTAACGTTATTTTCTTTTTGCTTGCTTTCATTTCAAACATATCAAAAACACTTTCAACCAATTCTACAATATCAAAAACCTCTGTATTTAAACTTAAATCACCAACTTCTAACTTGGTAATCATATCTAAATCTTTAATAATGTAACCTAATCTTTCTATACCTTTACTAGCTCTTATTAAGTATTTTTTTCTAAGTTTTACATCTTCCATAGCACCATCAAGTAAAGTTAAAATATAACCTTGAATAGTAAATAATGGCGTTTTTAATTCATGCGAAACATTGCCTAAAAATTCTTTTCGGTATTGCTCTCTAACTTTAAGAGTTTCTATTTGCAACTTTTTATCTCTGGCATACTTATCAATTTCTTGAGTTAGGGTTCTCATATCTGTAGTAATAGCCCCTTTGCTTAAACTTGCCGATTCTAAAAGTGTTAAATCATCATAAATTTTCTTAACTCTTTTATAAATAAAGCGTTCTAATCTAAACTGAATAATTACAAAAGAAAACAGGTAAATAATAGCAGCTAGAATAAATGGATGGTACCATTTTAACTCAAAGAAATAGTATAAATAAATACTTGTTAAGAGCGTAATATATATGGTTATATATAAGGCTGTTCTTATTGCAAACTTATACGATTTTTTAAATTTTGTCTGCATTTGGTATTAATCAACAAACTTGTACCCAACGCCTTTTATAGTTTTAAAGCTATCGTCTCCTAATTTTTCACGAAGCTTACGAATATGAACATCAATGGTTCTACCCCCAACTACTACTTCATTCCCCCAAACGGTATCAAGAATCTCATCGCGCTTAAAAACCTTCCCTGGCTTTGATGCCAATAAAGATAGCAATTCAAATTCTTTTCTTGGTAAAATTATCTCTTTTCCTTTAGATGTTACTTTGTACTCATCTCTATTAATAACCAAGCTTCCTATTTTAACCGTATCGGCTACATCTTCTTCTTTATAGCGTCTTAAAAGTGCTTTTACTTTACTAACAAGTACTTTGGGCTTAATAGGTTTGGTAATATAATCATCTGCACCAGCATCAAAACCTGCTACTTGAGAGTAATCTTCACCTCTAGCAGTTAAAAAAGTAATAATGGTATTTTTTAAATCAGGACTTTTTCTAATAAGTTCACAAGCCTCAATTCCGTCCATTTCAGGCATCATAACATCTAAAATAATTAGTTGCGGATGCTCTTTTTTTGCCTTCTTAACACCTTCATGTCCATTTTCAGCAGTTATTACTTGATAACCTTCACTTGTTAAGTTATACCCTATAATTTCTAAAATATCGGGCTCATCATCAACTAATAATATTTTAATATCCTTTTTCTTCATTTGTAAATTAAAGTTTGTAAAAGGTAAATATAAAACTTAATGTACAATATACTTAAAATTGCAAAATTAATAACGTTAAGGTAACAAACATGTTACTAAAAATTAACGTTTCGACCAATCACTCAAATCTTTAACATTTTTTTGGTATAACTATTGTTAATAATTAGTAATTTTATTTCGACTGAAGAAAGCCTATGAAAAAAAGCTACTATTTAACTTTATTTTTCTTTTTTGCATTGTTTTTTACCTCTCTAAATAGTGAGGCTCAAAGCTTTGCAACAGGCAATTCTATTCAAGAAAATATAGAAGGTTTATCTATTTACCCCAACCCAGTTAATAGTGGTAAAACCTTTATTTATGTTACTTCAAAAAAGAATTTGATTAAAAACATTGAGTTTTTTAATGTTTTAGGAAAAAAGATTTACTCCACAAGGCTCATTGGTAAACAATTAAACATTTCTAACTTAAGTAAAGGTGTTTATATTTTAAAAATTACCGAAAATGACATTAGCGAAACTAGGAAATTAGTAATAAAGTAACCGTAATGTTATTACACCGTTAAAAAACAGCTCATAGGGCTGTTTTTTTAGTTTAAACTAAAATTTATCAGTAATTTTAGAGAACTTAATTTAATTAATTCTTTATTATGAAAAAACTTTACTTTTTATTTAGTGTTTTATTAATTTCTAGCACTTCGTTTGGGCAGATTGTCATTAACGAAGTTGATTCTGATACACCTAGCACCGACACTGCCGAGTTTATTGAATTATTATGGACTCCAAACACCGCTTTAGATGGTTATGTTGTTGTACTTTTTAATGGTGGTGGTGATGATTTAAGCTATGCTGCTTATGATTTAGACGGTTATTCTACTGACAGCAATGGATTTTTCGTGTTGGCAAATACTCCCCTAGTTGAATCTGGCGATTATGACATTGGAGCAAGTAACAAAATTCAAAATGGCGCTGATGCTATAGCTGTTTATCAGGCAGATGATACAGATTTCCCTAATGGCACAGCAATAACTCTAACTAATTTAATTGATGCTTTTGTTTATGATACTGATGACAGTGATGACAGTGGACTTCTAACGGGTTTTGGTGAATCTATACAATATAACGAAAATGCAAATGGAGCTAAAGATACTCAATCTCTTCAAAGACAAAGTGATGGTAGTTATGAAGCGCTTTCTCCTACAATGGGAGCTATAAACAATTCTCCTTCTACAGCTATACAGGTAGCCGATTTAGCCGCATTAAGAGCAGATGTTATTGCTAATGGTGCTGGAAGCACTTATGAATTATTAAGTACTCCAACTGTAACTTATTCTAGATCTTCAAGAAATCAAAAATACATCCAAGATGGAACGGCTGGAATTTTAATAGATGATAATTCTGGTACAATTACTGAAACTTACGCTGATGGTGATGGCATCTCTAACTTAGTTGGAACTGCATCTGAATATCTAGGTGTTCTTCAGTTTATCCCATCTCAAGACGCTACAAAAGTAGCTTCTACAGCTGTTACTCCAGAAACAGTTACTATATCAACTTTATTAACTGATTGGGAAGATTATGAATCTGAGTTAATAAAAATTACTGGAGTAACTTTTACTGATGCTGGCAGTACTTTCGCTTCTTTTACTGATTATGATATTTCTGATGGTAGTACCATTAATTTTAGAACAAATTTTAGTGAGGTTAACTATATAGGAGAAACTATACCTTCTGGAAGTAACGATATAGTTGTTTTGGTTAGTGAATATAACGGAACTCCTCAAGTTGTTGCTCGTAGCTTATCTGACTTCACATTAGATTCTAAAACTTTTGAAATTAGCAACTTTGAAATGTACCCTAACCCAACAGACTTAGGTTATATTAACATTAGCAGCAGAAGCAGTTCTGCAATGAGCGTTACAGTGTTTGATTTATTAGGAAAACAACTTATAAACAAAACGTTAAGTAATAAAACTTTAGATGTTTCAAACTTAAACACAGGTGTTTATTTATTAAAAGTAGCTCAAGATAATGCTACAATAACTAAACGATTAGTTATTAAATAAACTCTTAAATTATATTAAAAAAAGCGTTGCAATAGCAGCGCTTTTTTATTTTACATACTTTTGTTCTTTATACTGGTTTTAAAAATAATTGTATTAAAACTAAAGATGTATTAATGATTGACCCAAACACCATTTTCAACATAAAAACAGAGCAGGAGTTTACTTTAAAAGCACTTGAAGTTTTTAAATTTCAGTTTGAAAACAATAGAGTTTATCGGTCTTTTTGCGATTTATTATATAAAACACCTAGTGATGTTAAAACCCTGCGTGATATTCCGTTTTTACCTATTCAATTTTTTAAATCGCGCACTGTTTTAAGCTCAAAAGACACTGTTAAAACCATATTTACAAGCTCTGGAACTACAGGAGAAAACACCAGCAAGCACCATGTAACTAACCTAAAAATTTATGAAAACAGCTTTAATTTAGGATTTTCTCATTTTTACGGTAACATTAAAGATTATGTAGTTTTAGCGTTATTGCCATCTTATTTAGAGCGCGAAGGCTCGTCTTTAATTTACATGGTTAATGCGCTTATAAAACAATCTAAACAACCCGAAAGTGGATTTTATTTAAACAACCTATCAGAATTAAAAGACACATTAACAACGTTAGATTCTAAAGGAAAAAAAACATTATTAATTGGCGTTTCTTTTGCACTATTAGATTTAGTTGAAACCTACAAATTTAATTTAAAAAACACCATAATAATGGAAACTGGCGGTATGAAAGGTAGACGAAAAGAGTTGATACGAGATGAACTTCACAGCATATTAAAAAACGGTTTTGGTGTAAATACCATACATAGCGAATATGGTATGACAGAACTTTTAAGTCAGGCCTACTCAAAGGGTAATGGCGTTTTTAATTGCCCCAATTGGATGCGCATTTTAACACGCGATACCGAAGACCCTTTAACCATTCAAAATACAGGAAAAACAGGTGGCTTAAATATTATAGACCTTGCCAACATTAATTCTTGTGCTTTTATTGCAACCCAAGACTTAGGGCGCTTAAATACTGATGGCTCTTTTGAAATTATTGGTAGGTTTGACCACTCTGATATTCGCGGATGCAACCTTATGGTTTTATAAATAAAAAATAAAGACCTGTGTAAGGTTATTAATTTTTAACCGACTATTAAAGAGCTAAGAGAAAGAAAGATTAGTTTTTAATTGGTTGGTTAGTTATAAGGCTTGGTTTTAAAACCAAGCCTTATATGTTTATACTACTTTTAAAATGAAGTAATTTTTTTTACCACGTTGTAATAACACAAACTTATTGTTAATTAAGTCTGCCACAGTAATGCTATAATCTTCTTTTACCTTTTCTTTATTTACAGAAATTGAGTTTTCTTTTAAAGCGCGTCTTGCTTCACCATTAGATTTTAAAAAGCTACCTTTTTCAGCTAATGCAGCAATCATACCTAGTCCGTTTTCAATATCACTTTTTGAAATTTCGGTTTGTGGTACGCCATCAAATACATCTAAAAAAGTTTGCTCATTTAATGCTTTTAAATCTTCACTAGTAGATTTTCCAAATAAAATATTACTAGCCTTTATAGCATTATCTAAATCTTCTTTAGAGTGTACCATAGTAGTTATTTCTTCGGCTAAACGCTTTTGAAGTACTCTTAAATGCGGCGCTTCATTGTGTTCTTTAACCAATGCTTCAATAGCATCTTTAGTTAAAAAGGTGAATATTTTAATGTACTTTTCGGCATCTTCATCACTAGTATTTAACCAATACTGGTAGAATTTGTATGGCGATGTTCTGTTAGCATCTAACCAAACATTTCCGCCTTCGGTTTTACCAAATTTAGTACCATCGGCTTTTGTTATTAGTGGGCATGTTAAGGCATACCCTTTACCACCACCAATACGCCTTATAAGTTCTGTACCGGTAGTAATATTTCCCCATTGGTCACTACCTCCCATTTGTAAGGTGCAGTTTTTCTCTTTATATAAATGAAGAAAATCATACCCTTGTACTAATTGGTATGTAAACTCTGTGAAAGACATGCCCTCTTTGGCTTCAGAAGACAAACGTTTTTTAACAGAATCTTTAGCCATCATATAGTTTACGGTAATGTGTTTACCAACGTCTCTAATAAATTCTAAAAACGAAAACTCTTTCATCCAATCGTAGTTATTAACTAATACGGCGGCGTTAGCTTCGTTGCTTTCAAAATCTAAAAAACGTGATAACTGACTTTTTATAGCTTCTTGGTTATGGCGTAATGTTTTTTCATCTAACAAATTACGTTCGGCAGATTTTCCTGAAGGATCACCAATCATACCGGTAGCACCACCAACAAGCGCATAAGGCTTGTGACCTGCTAACTGAAAATGACGTAACATCATAACACTTACCAAGTGCCCTATATGTAAAGAATCGGCGGTAGGATCTATACCAACATAAGCACTTTGCATACCAGACATTAAATGTTCTTCGGTTCCTGGCATGGCATCATGCAACATACCTCTCCACGTTAATTCTTCAACAAAATTCATTTTCATCTTTTATATAATTTATTGTGCTGCAAATATAAAAATACCATACAATTAGTAGGTTATAATTAGTATTCTTTCTGAAGCATTTTAACTAAAGCTATATAAAATATTCGTTATTTTAGCCACATGATTTTAGTAACAGGTGGCACAGGCTTAGTAGGAGCGCATTTACTATATAAATTAGTAAATAACGGTGAAAAGGTTAGAGCTATTTACCGAAATGAAAAAAAACTAAAAAACGTTAAAAGCGTTTTTGCTTGCTATACTGAAGATTTTAAACCTGTTTTTAATAAAATTGAATGGGTAAAAGCTGATATTGTAGATATCCCGTCTCTGTCCGTAGCTTTTAAAAATATTGAATACGTATACCATTGTGCTGCATTTGTATCGTTTGAACCCGATAAATACCATTTTTTAAGAAAAACTAATATTGAAGGAACCGCTAACATTGTAAATTTATGTTGTGCTTTTAACATTAAAAAACTGTGCTATGTTAGCTCTATTGCTACACTTGGTTCTCCTATTAATAACGAGCCAATAACAGAAGATACGGTGTGGAACCCAGAAGAAGACAATAGTGTTTATGGTATTACAAAATATGGTGCCGAAATGGAAGTATGGCGCGCTACCCAAGAAGGGTTAAACGCTGTAATTGTTAATCCTGGACTTATTTTAGGAGGTGGTATTTGGCATTATGGTAGTGGAAGTTTATTTAAAAAAGCAAAAAAAGGATTAAAATATTACACCTCTGGAACTATTGGGTTAGTATCTATTGATGATGTTGTTACTGTTATGATAAAGCTCATGAAAAGTAACATTAAAAATGAACGTTTTATTTTAGTTGCCGAAAACTGGACATACAAGCAATTTTTACAAGCCTTAGCTACATCTGTAAATACTAATCCGCCAAAAAAACTAGCTAAGGCATTCTTATTGAAATTTGCATGGAAATTAGATTGGTTAAAAACCAAATTAACAGGTAAAAGACGCACGCTAACAAAGCATATAGCTAAGTCTTTAGCTACTAAAAAACATTACAATAACAGCAAGGTAAAAAATGCTTTAGACTTTAGTTTTAAGCCTATTGATAAATGTATTAAAGATGTTGGTACTATTTTTCTGAAACAGGATTAATTAAAACGCCTTCTTCTTGGGGAGTTTTTATAGGTGTTTCAACTAATAAAGAATCTTTATCTTTTACTGTTTTTAATGAATCACTTTTTTTTGAAAGCGCTTCTAACTCTATAGCTTTTAGTGAATCCTTAATCTTTTTTTCTCTTTGTTCCTGTTCTTGTAAAGCTTTGTATTTGGCTTTTAGTTTATCTAAACTATCTTTTACCAAAGTATATATTTCTTCGTAATCGTTTACTTTATAAGTATAATAGGCATTACTTTGGGCAAATTGAGTACTATCAACGCCGTATTTATTGAATATATAACTATCTGGAAACACACCATTTTCTGCCAAAGTTCTTCTACTAATAGTATTAGCAGAGGTTATTAATTTGGCATCAATTAATATATTAACCATCATTTCTTTAGAAATTAAATTCTTAGGTTTTTTGGGGGCTCCAGTGCAGGCACCTAAGAAAAAAACTAATATAAAAACTAGCAAAAATGGTTTTAGTTTCATCTATTAAAAGTTAAGCGTTTAGCATAAGTGTTTTTACTAAATTTAGCATTTTGATATGCTATGTTACCGTTTATAAAGGTATGAGAAATTCTTGATTTGAATGTTGTTCCCTCAAACGGAGACCAGCCACATTTGTATAAAACATTGTCTTTTTTTACCGTCCACGGGTTGTTTAAATCTACCAAAACCAAATCTGCATAATAGCCTTCTTTAATATACCCACGCCTGTCAATTTCAAATAAAATAGCTGGATTATGGCACATTTTCTCTACTATTTTCTCTAACGAAATCTTTTCTCTATGATACATTTCTAACATAGCAGGCAACGCATGTTGTACTAACGGACCACCAGAGGGTGCTTTAGTATAAACGTTCTTTTTCTCATCTAGAGTATGTGGAGCATGGTCTGTTGCTAAAACATCTATTCTGTCATCAAGTAAAGCTTTCCACAGTTGTTCTCTATCTTGGGCTGTTTTTACCGCAGGATTCCATTTAATAAAGGTTCCTTTTTTATCATAATCTTCATCAGAAAACCACAGGTGATGTGTACACACCTCTGCTGTTATTTTTTTATCTTTTAAAGGAATACTGTTATCAAATAATTCGGTTTCTTTTCCTGTTGACAAATGAAAAACATGCAGTCTTGCTCCTGTTTGTTTAGCTAATTCAATAGCTTTTGAAGAAGATAAATAACAAGCTTCTTCACTTCTAATTTTAGGGTGTTGCCTTATTGGAATATCATCACCGTATTTTTCTATATGCTCTTGAAGATTTTTTTTTATTGTACTTTCATCTTCACAATGAACCGAAATTCTTAAGTTAGTACTTTCAAAAATTTTCTTTAAAACTTCTGGATCATCAACTAGCATATTACCTGTTGAGGAACCTAAAAACAATTTTAATCCTGCAACTTTATTAGCATCTAACTTTAAAATTTCATCTAAATTATCATTGGTACCACCAAACATAAATGAATAATTAGCCGATGATGTTTTGGCTGCTATTTCAAATTTTTCTTCTAATTTTTCAATAGTTGTAGTTTGCGGATTGGTATTAGGCATCTCTATAAAAGAAGTAATACCTCCTGCAATAGCGGCTTTAGATTCTGTTTCTATATTGCCTTTATGGGTAAGCCCTGGCTCTCTAAAGTGCACTTGATCATCAATAACTCCTGGTAGTAAGTATTTACCCTCTGCATCTAAAACCAATACATCGGCCGTTTTTGGAGTGAGTGATTCTCCTATCTTTTTTATATACTCGCCTTCTATTAATATATCGCCATTAAAAATAACACCTTCGTTTACTATGTTGGCGTTTTTTATAAGTGTTTTTTTCATTTTTTTAATATTGCCTGTCTTTAAAAACTCTATTTTTTAAAAAGACTTTTTAATTTCATTGATATTACTCCAAAAATAGCTTCAGAAATAATTCCTGAACTTAATTTAGATTCCCCTTTAGTTCTATCTGTAAAAATTACTGGAACTTCAATTATTTTAAACTCCTTTAAATAGGCTTTAAATTTCATTTCTATTTGAAATGCGTAACCTATAAATTTAATGGTATCTAAATTTATAGCTTCTAAAACTTTTCGTCTATAACATACATAACCAGCTGTGGTATCATTAATTTTCATACCCGTTATAAACCGCACATATTTAGAGGCGCAATAAGACATAAGCACTCTACCCATGGGCCAATTAACTACATTTACTCCTGTAATGTAACGCGAACCTATTGATAAATCGGCACCATCAATAGCACAAGCATTATATAAACGTTGTAAATCATTAGGGTTATGAGAAAAATCGGCATCCATTTCAAAAATATACTGGTATTTTTTTTCTAAACACCATTTAAAACCATGAATATATGCTGTACCTAACCCACTTTTCTCTTTTCGTTCTTCTAAAAATAATCGATTTTTATAGTTGGTTTGTAACTCTTTTACTTTTAAAGCTGTTAAATCTGGTGAGTTATCATCAACAATAAGAATATGGATTTCTTTAGATTGAGAAAATACTGCCTTTATAATAGCCTCTATATTATCAATCTCATTATAAGTAGGAATAATAACAATGGCTCCTGTCATACCTTAGTTGAACTTTTATATTTGGCAAATGTAATGCAATATGAGTATATTTTTTTTAAATATTCCTTAATTATTTAAAGCCCTTATTAATAATTTGTGATAATTTTATGGCATGCTTAGAGAAATTGTATCAAATGAATTATATACCGTTTTATTGGTTATAGGTCTTGCTATAGTGGCTATTGCAAAATTAGCAAACCCAAAACGTTTTAATGATTTTGTGTATGTTTTAGGTAATTACAAATACTTGAAAATTTATTCTAAAGACCAAAAATTCTTAGATAAATTTGATGCCCTTTTATTTGGAAACCTAATTATTACAAGTTCTGTTTTTGTATATATTCTATTTCAATATTTTACTGAAACCAAAGAAATTTCGGTTAATTTATTGTTTAAAATTGCCATTGGCATTGCTTCATTTTTTTTAATAAAAGTGCTTATAGAAAGGCTTATAGGGAGCCTTTTTGAAATAGACAAATTAATTGATGAATACATTTTTCAGAAAATTAGTTATAAAAATTATATTGGTATTTTATTACTACCAATTAACGCTGTTTTACTATACAGCTTCAATTTAACTTTGCCCATAATTTACCTAATGTTTACTATATTATTAATTGTAAATGGTATTGGACTTATTACATCCTACAAAACGCATCAAAGTTTAATTAAACATCATTTTTTCTATTTTATTTTGTATCTTTGCGCTCTCGAAATTACACCCTATGTGATATTATATAAGGTGTTTATGACTTAGATTAAAGACCAAATTTGCGCATATGAAAGTGAAAACAATTTTAGTATCTCAACCGGAACCTAAAATAGAGAACTCACCTTACTTCGATTTACAAGAAAAACAAAAAGTAAAAATAGATTTTAGACCTTTTATTCATGTAGAAGGTGTATCTGCTAAAGACGTAAGACAACAAAAAGTTGATTTATCAAAATATACAGCTATTATTTTAACTAGTAGAAACGCTGTAGATCACTTTTTTAGAGTTGCCAAAGAAATGCGCTTTACTGTTCCAGACTCAATGAAGTACTTCTGCCAATCAGAAGCTGTTGCATACTATTTACAAAAGTATGTAGTGTACAGGAAACGTAAAATTTATGTAGGTAAGCGTACTTTTTCTGAGTTATCTCCTTTAATTAAGAAGTATAAAGACGAGAAATTCTTATTACCTAATACTGATAAAGTTAAACAAGAAGTTCCTGACACTTTAAATGCTTTAGGTGTAGATTGGAAACAAGCTACTTTTTACAAAACAGTAGTAAGTGACTTATCAGATTTAGCCAATGTATATTATGATGTATTAGTGTTTTTTAGTCCTTCTGGAATTGAATCATTATTTCAAAATTTCCCAGACTTTAAACAAAATGATACGCGTATAGCTGTTTTTGGAAACACTACAATAAAAGCCGTAAAAGAAAAAGGATTACGTGTAGATATTGCTGCTCCTACACCCGAAACACCTTCAATGACAATGGCTTTAGAAAAGTATATTGAAAAAGTTAATAAAGGTAAATAACCTTATTATTCCTTATAAAACTAAGCCCGATTTTATGTAAATCGGGCTTTTTTATTCTTCATAAAAAAATTGTTATTTTAGATAATATCAACTATTTATAGTTATAACCCATAATAATTGTAATATTGGAGTAATAAACTAAAAAACGTAATTATTTAAATTAACCAAACTATGCTACTGGGTAGGTACTTTTTTGTTGTTTTAATTTCTTTTTGTTTTACTACAAAAACACATAGCAACACACCTATTAAGTCAAAACACACATTTTCAATCCACAACAACTCTTACCCCAGTGATAACTCAATAATCTCACCCCCACTATGTACCGCCTTAAGTTACCCTATTGATGGCTCTACTAATATTGCTGTAAATACAACTCTTACATGGGCACGAGTAAGTAACGCTACAGGATACAAACTAACAATAGGGACAACTTTTGGAGGTAATAATATACTTAATGCTTTTGATGTTGGAAACTCAGCTAACTATACATTCTTAACAAAACTCCCCGAGTACACCAATATTTATGTAAGGGTAACTCCGTATAATAATGATGGTGACGCATTAAATTGCACTATACAAACTTTTACTACAGGACCAGATATTCCACCACCAGCATGTAGCACACTTATAAATCCAATTCCTGGTAATATAAACGTTGGTATAAGACCGCTTATAACATGGCAACCAGCAATAACAGCGTCTGGTTACAAGCTTACTATTAGCACTACTTTTGGTGGCAATGATATTTTAGATGCCGAAGATGTAGGCAACACAACTAGCTATACCTTAACTAAAGATTTACCAAATGGTTCCTCTATTTATATTACCATAACACCTTATAATCTTGCTGGTGACGCTGTAGGTTGTAATACAGATTTTTTCTCTACTGGAGCAACTAGTTTAAGACCTAGTTGTACCACCATTACAACTCCTAAACCTGATGCAAAACATGTGCCTGTTGATACTGATTTGATTTGGAATACCGTACCGAATGCAGGTGGCTATATTATAACGCTTGAAACACTTACAGACGGTATTGATGTTTTGAATCGATTTGATGTAGGAAACTCAACCCTATACAACATACCTGGAGATTTACCCGGGAGCACAACTATGTATGTTACCATAACACCTTACAATATTTATGGAGAAACAGAAGATTGCCCTGAACAGACCTTTACAACAGGCTTAGAAGATGTTTATCCACCGCCAAATTTCTTTACCCCAAATGGCGATGGATTTAATGATATATGGATAGTTCCCAACCCAATAAACCGCATTAAAACCGTGTATATTTTTAACCGTTATGGAAAATTATTAAAACAGCTTGATGACCCGTTAACAGGTTGGAACGGAACATATAAAGGAATACCCTTACCTAACGATGATTATTGGTACCGAATAGTTTATAACGATGGCAAATACACTACCGGATATTTTAGTTTGGTAAGGTAAATATCCGTTTTTTAAAATGCATATCGTTGCGGACCACCTCGCCTTATTTCCTCACTACAATGTGCTTCAAACTTTTTAAAATTTTCTCTAAACGCATTGGTTAATTTAAAAGCTGTTGTATAATAAGCTTCATCATCATTCCATGTAGCTCTAGGACTTAATACACTGGTAGGAACACCAGGACATGTTCTTGGTTGCGCCACACCAAAAACAGAATGGATATGGTAATCATCATAATTATACAAGCCTAAATCACCGTTTAAAACTGCATTAATCATGGCCCTTGTATATTTTAATTCCATACGCTTACCTACGCCATAGGGTCCACCTGTCCACCCCGTATTAACCAGCCAAACATTTACATTAGCTTCAATCATTTTTTTACTTAACATTTCGGCATATTTAGCCGGATGTAAAGGCATGAAAGGTGCTCCAAAACAAGCTGAGAACGAAGGCACAGGCTCTACCACTCCCGCCTCTGTTCCTGCTACTTTAGCTGTGTAACCAGAGATGAAATGATATGCTGCTTGACTTGGTGTTAGCTTTGAAATTGGAGGAATTACCCCAAAGGCATCTGCTGTTAAAAAGAAAATATTCTTAGGGTTTTTCCCTATAGAGGGTATTTGAATATTTTCAATATGATGTATTGGATAACTAACTCTTGTGTTTTGTGTAATTGATGTATCTTCAAAATTTACAACACCATTTTCATCTAAAATCACATTTTCTAGAATGGCACCTTTTTTAATTGCGTTATAAATTTCTGGTTCTTTTTCTTTTGAAAGCTTAATAACCTTTGCATAACAACCTCCTTCAAAATTAAACACTGTATTTTCATTAGTCCATCCATGCTCATCATCACCTATTAAACTTCTATTTGGGTCTGTAGATAAGGTTGTTTTACCTGTTCCTGAAAGACCAAAGAAAATAGCTGTATCGTCATCCTTTCCAACATTAGCACTACAGTGCATTGGTAAAGTATTTTTATAAACTGGAAGAATAAAATTTAAAGCAGAAAAAATACCTTTTTTTATTTCACCTGTATATCCTGTACCGCCAATAAGAGCAATTTTTTTTGAGAAATCTAAAATTGCAAAATTATGTTGGCGCGTTCCATCTTCATCTGGATTTGCTTTAAAATCAGGAGCGTTAACAACCGTCCATTCTGGATTAAAATTACTTAATTCATCAGATGTTGGCCTTAAAAACATGTTGTAAGCAAACTGGTTGCTCCACGGAAGTTCATTAATAACTCTAATACTTAACTTATAGTTATCATCTGCACAGGCATAACAATCTCTCACAAAAACTTCTTTTCCAGACAAATAATTAACTACTTTACTGTATAGTTTATCAAATTTATCAGCATCAAAAGGAATATTAATGCCCCCCCACCAAATGAGGTCTTTGGTAACATCATCTTTAACAATAAACCTGTCTTTTGGAGAGCGTCCGGTAAACTCACCTGTATTAACAGCTAAAGCTCCAGACGAAGCTTCAACTCCTAAACCTTTTTCAATAGTAATTTCATGAAGTTTTTCTGATGAAAGTTGGTAGTTTATTTTTGCGTTTTTAATACCATAACTTTCCAACGAAATCGTTTTCGTAATTTGATTGTAGTTATCCATAAATTGCTTAAAAATTTATTTAAAGCTCAAAAATAATATATTTATTTTGATATATTATTTATTTTTAATCAGTTTTTAAGGTTCTTTTTAAGAATTTAATAATTAGAACGCCCCAAGCTAAAATAAATAATAAGCCACCAATGGGTGTTATAAAGCCAATAGTTTTGAAATTAAAAGAAGTTAAACTATTTGTTGCTAAACCATAAATAGAACCTGAAAAAAACAAAATACCTACTACTACCAAATAGTAAAGTATTTTCATTGTTTTTTCAGAAAATAAAGAACTACTACCAACAAATAAAAGTAGAATAGCATGATACATTTGATATCTTACCCCAGTTTCAAAAGTATTTTGGGCTTCTGGTGTAATTAATTCTTTTAAACCATGAGCGCCAAAGGCTCCTAAAACAATTGCTATAAATCCTAAAACTGCTGCAGTTACTAATACGGTTTTCTTCATAAGGGTATTTTATGTTAATTATTTACAAAGCTAATTAACTAATTGCAACTATTTTTATATATCAGCACAATCATTTTGATATTTTTAGTTTTAATTTGAAATCAAATTATTACATTTGCCTTCTAAACAGAAACCACCACAAAATGAAAAATAAAGAAAAAACCCTTACCATAGATGGTATAGACAAAAAGATATTACGAGCGTTAATGGTAGATGCAAGAACACCTATTTTAGAAATAGCACGTAATGTGGGTATTTCTGGAGCTGCTATTCATCAACGTTTACGCAAACTTGAAAAATCTGGATTGATTACAGGTTCTAAATTTGTAATAAATCCGAGAGTTTTAGGCTATACTACTGTTGCTTTTATTGGCGTTTATTTAGATAAGGCTATACACAATCCTGAAGCAATAAAACAGCTTAAAAAAGTACCTGAAGTTTTAGAATGCCATTATACTACTGGAAACTGGAATGTATTAATTAAAATTATTTGTAAAAACAATGCACATTTAATGCACTTGTTGAATGATGAAATTCAAACTATTTCTGGAGTTTCTAGAACGGAAACTTTTATTTCTTTAGACCAGCAGATTGATAGACAAATGAAGATTTAAATTTTATAATAATAAAAACAAAAAACCGAGCTATTTTGCTCGGTTTTTTAGTTACTGAAACTAATACAGCATTGTACTTTTTATTACTTCATTTTCATTAACCAAGAACGTACATCTACTTCTTTTTTAATGATATCTCTTAAATCATCTATTTTAACGCGTTCTTGCTCCATAGAATCTCTATGACGAATAGTTACTGTATTATCTTGTAAAGTATCATGATCTACAGTAATACAGAATGGGGTTCCATTAGCATCTTGCCTACGGTAACGACGCCCCACAGCATCTTTTTCATCGTAAATTACGTTAAAATCCCATTTTAAGTCTTCAACTATTTTACGTGCAACATCTGGTAAGCCATCTTTTTTAACTAATGGCAAAACAGCTGCTTTTACAGGCGCTAAAACACTTGGTAATTTTAAAACCGTTCTTGTAGTTCCGTTTTCTAACTCCTCTTCTTGTAAAGAGTTTGAAAATACTGCTAAGAACATTCTATCTAAACCTATTGATGTTTCTAAAACATAAGGTACATAACTTTTATTTTCTTCAGGATCAAAATATTGAAGTTTTTTTCCAGAGAATTTTTCATGTTGACTTAAATCAAAATCTGTTCTAGAGTGAATACCTTCTAATTCTTTGAAGCCAAATGGAAATTTAAACTCAATATCGGCAGCAGCATCGGCGTAATGTGCTAATTTTTCATGATTATGAAAACGGTATAAATCTTCTCCCATTCCTAAACTTAAATGCCATTTTAGTCGGGTTTCTTTCCAGTGTTCATACCATTCTTTTTGAGTTCCTGGTTTTATAAAGAACTGCATTTCCATTTGTTCAAACTCACGCATTCTAAAAATAAATTGTCTTGCAACAATTTCGTTTCTAAAGGCTTTACCTGTTTGAGCAATACCAAAAGGAATTTTTAAACGGCTTGTTTTTTGTACGTTTAAAAAGTTTACAAAAATACCTTGTGCCGTTTCTGGTCTTAAATACAAATCCATGGCGTTATCAGCAGAAGCACCTAGTTTTGTTCCAAACATGAGGTTGAATTGCTTAACGTCTGTCCAATTTTTAGAACCTGTTAATGGATCTGCAATTTCTAACTCTTCAATTAATGCTTTAACATCGGCTAAATCTTCATTTTCTAAAGACTTTGCCATTCTAGATAAGATTGAATCTATCTTTTCTTGGTAACCTAAAACACGTCCGTTTGTAGAAAGAAACTCTTCTTTATTAAAAGCATCTCCAAAACGTTTAGCTGCTTTTTTAACTTCTTTTTCAATTTTCGCTTCAATTTTAGCACAATAGTCTTCAATTAAAACATCGGCTCTATAACGTTTTTTAGAATCTTTATTATCAATTAAAGGGTCGTTAAAAGCATCAACGTGTCCTGATGCTTTCCAAGTGGTAGGATGCATAAAAATAGCAGCATCAATACCAACTATATTTTCATTCATCTGCACCATGGCTTTCCACCAATAGTCGCGTATGTTTTTCTTTAATTCTGCACCGTTTTGCGCATAGTCATACACTGCGCTTAAACCGTCATATATTTCACTGCTTTGAAATACATAACCGTATTCTTTTGCATGCGAAATAACCTTCTTAAATTTATCGTCTTGATTTGCCATAGGTGCAAAAATATAAAACCCCTTGAAACTAATAACTATAAGCATTAAAATTTAAGTTAAATTTGATATATTTCAGTTTAAGTTTACCGCTATTAACAAATGCTTAAACCATTATTAAATCTGTTTTTTCCAAAAGTGTGTTACGCATGCCATAATTTACTAGGCGATAATGAAGACACTATTTGTATTGATTGCCGACATAATTTACCTATTACTAATTTTCATTTTGAAGGCAATGACTCTATAAAAAAAGTGTTGTATGGACGTGCGCAGATTGAAAACGGAACAGCACTTTTTAGGTTTGAAAAAAAAGAATCTGTGCAAAGGCTTATTCACGGACTAAAATATAAAGGTTACCAAAATATTGGAACTACACTTGGTGGTTGGTTAGGAGGTGAATTAAAGGAGGTTAAAGCATATCAAAATATTGATATTGTAATTCCTGTACCATTACACAAAAAGAAATTACGCAAAAGAGGCTACAATCAGGTAGCTAAATTTGGACAAGAAATTGCATTAGCTTTAAATGCAGAATACATAGACAATGTTTTAGTTAAAATAACAAATACCAAATCTCAAACCAAAAAAGGACGTTTTGCACGATGGACAGACAGCACTGAACTTTTTACTTTAAAAAACATGAACCTTATTGAACACAAACACATCTTACTTGTAGATGATATTATAACCACCGGAGCCACTATAGAAGCTTGTACTACAGCATTAAAACAGGCAAAAAACGTTAAAATTAGTGTTGCTACTATGGCAATAGTACCTTAAGTAGCACGTTATATCTCTAAAATTATGTAGGTTTGTGCAAAATTTAAAATTGGTAATGACTAAAACCCTTTCAAATTTTATTTTAATACTTTTTTTAAGCGTAGCTTTTATAAACTGTGCCAACCGTGGTACACCCGAAGGTGGCCCTAAAGATGAAACCCCACCGGTAATTGTAAAATCGGTTCCTGAGAATTTTTCAACCAATTTTGACGAAGATGAAATTAAAATTTATTTTGATGAGTACATTAAAATAAAAGATTTACAGAAACAGCTCATCATTTCGCCCCCTATGAAAACCCAACCAGTGATAAAACCTTTTAGTAGTGCTAGTAAATTTATTACTATTAAAATTTCTGACACACTATTACCTAATACCACCTATGCTTTTAACTTTGGCAATAGTATTACTGATAACAATGAAGGAAACCCTTACCCTTTTTATAGGTATGTGTTTTCTACAGGCGATTATATTGACTCTTTAAAAGTAACAGGAAAAATTATTGACGCCTTTAATAAAGAACCCGAAACTTTTGTTAACGTTGCACTTTACGAAGTAGATTCTACATACTCAGATTCTATTGTTTATAAAGAAACTCCTAAATACATTACCAATACGCTTGATAGTCTTACCACATTTTCTATTGAAAATGTAAAAGCAGGAAAATATATGCTTATGGCGTTAAAAGACAATAATGGTGATAATAAATTTCAACAAAAAACAGATCAAATTGCGTTTCATAAAAATTTTATTGAAGTTCCAACAGATTCATCTTATATTTTAAAATTGTTTAAAGAAACGCCCGATTTTAGAGCTAATAAACCTAGATTATTTTCTGGTGAAAAAATTGCTTTTGGGTTTGAAGGCGATTATACAAATATGAAAATTGATATTCTTTCTGAAGTTCCTGAAGAATTTAGTTATAGAATTACAAAAGACGAAAAAGCAGACACCCTGTACTACTGGTACACCCCAAGATTAGAAGTAGATTCTTTAGTTTTTAAAGTTTCTAACAAAAACTATGAAAAAGAGTTTACAGCCAAAATTAGCGAACAAAAACGAGATTCATTAACTTTAAAATCGTCTATTTCAGGAACTGTTGGTATTGACGAGCCTTTTAAAATTATTGGCAGTACACCTTTTGCTTCTTTTGATGATTCTAAAGTTTCTCTTATAGATAAAGACTCTACAAATGTTGATTTCTCTACTACTTTTGACACCCTAAACAACGCATACATTTTCAATTTTAAAAAAAATTATGAAAACAAATATGCCATGAAAATTTTACCAGAGGCTTTTACAGACATTTTTAACAACGTTCAAACAGACACCTTATCATATGCTTTAAGTACTAAAAAAGAATCTGACTATGGTTTTGCACGCTTTACTTTGGTGAATGCTAAATACCCTCTTATTATTCAATTAACCGATGATAAAGGCGAGGTGAAATATGAACAATACGCCACTAAAGAAGGGCAAATAGATTTTCAAAATTTAACACCAGGCAAGTACAACATTAGAGCTATTCATGATGCCAATGGTAATAAGAAATATGATACAGGTAATTACTTAAAGAGAATTCAACCCGAGCATGTAAGCCATTTTATTTTTGATAATAATGAACAAATAAGAGCCAATTGGGGAAGTATTCAAACCCTTAATTTTAAGTAAACATAAAGTCATCTCTATCATTTAAAAACTTTAGAGCATTTCGGTACTTTTCTATATGTTGCTTTTTTAAAGTAACTATTTCAATTTGCTCTTTACTAGGTTTTACAGAGGTTATTGGGTTCCCTAAAACATCATAAACTGCAGAGTGACCGCTATATTCAATATCAATACCATCTACACCTACTCTATTAACACCAATACAATAGCTCATGTTTTCAATAGCTCTAGCTTTTAACAAGGCATCCCAAGCGTTTACTCTGGCTTTTGGCCAATTGGCAACATACAATAACACATCATAATTTACGGTATTTCTAGCCCAAACCGGAAAGCGTAAATCATAACAAATTAACGGGCATATGTTCCAACCTTTATAATTTATAATTATTCTTTCACTACCGCTTGTGTATATTTTATTTTCACTAGCTAACGTGAAAGTATGTTTTTTATCATAGGCAGTAACTTGTCCAGAGGCTTCAACAAACAACAATCTGTTATAAAATTTACCATTTTCAACAATTATTACACTTCCTGTAATGGCAGAATTATATTTTGAAGCTATTTGCTTCATCCATACAACAGTATCACCTTGCATAGTTTCAGCAACACTTTTAGCATTCATGGTAAAACCGGTTGTAAACATTTCGGGTAGTATAATAAGGTCTACTTGTTCTGAAATAGACGCTATTTTTTCAGCAAAATTAGTTCGGTTTTGTTCTGGGTTTTCCCAAACCAAATCAGATTGGAATAATGCTACTTTTAAATGTTCTTGCATGCTTTAATGGTGTTTAAAATATATGCTACTTGTTTAGTATTGTTTTTATTAGACTCTATTAAAGTAACAAAAATTTACGTTTTAATTAATCCCTTTTTTATCTTTGGTAACTTTAAACACTTCGCATTATGAAACTCTTTAAATTTCTTTTACTATTTGTATTTTTTCAAGTAACTGCTCAACAAGGTGGTATGTGGATTCCTTCTCTTTTAGAAGGCATGAACGAAACCGAAATGCGAGCTCTAGGCAGCAAACTCACAGCTAAAGATATTTATGATGTTAACAACTCTAGCTTAAAAGATGCCATTGGGCATTTTAATGGCGGTTGTACTAGCGAAGTTATTTCACCAAAAGGACTGGTTCTTACCAATCATCATTGCGGATTTTCTCAAATTCAATCCCATTCTTCTTTAGAAAATGATTATTTAAAAAACGGGTTTTGGGCTATGAGTTTAGAAGAAGAATTGCCTAACAACGGACTGTTTATTGAGTTTATAGTAAGAATTGAAGACGTAACATCTCAGATTTTATCTGGAATTTCTGATGATATGACCGAGGTAGAAAAGCAGTCTTTAATTGATAAAAACAGCAACTCACTACAAAAAAATGTTGAAAAAGAACCATGGCAAGACACCAAAGTAAAATCGTTTTACAAAGGCAATCAGTATTTCTTATTTGTAACAGAACGTTTTGAAGATATTAGATTAGTAGGCGCTCCACCAACAAGTATTGGTAAATTTGGAAGCGACACCGATAATTGGGTTTTCCCGAGACATACCGGCGATTTTTCATTATTCAGAATTTATGCCGATAAAAATAATCGTCCAGCAAAATACAGTAAAGACAATGTACCTTACAAACCTAAACACTTTTTACCCATTTCTTTAGATGGTGTAGAAGAAGGTGACTTTACCATGGTTTTTGGGTTTCCGGGAACTACAGACGAGTATTTGCCTGCGGTAGCTATTGAACACATTACAAAAAACTTTAACCCAAGCAACATTGCTATTAGAGAAGCAGCTCTAAAAGTAATTGATGCTAAAATGAAAGTGAATGATGATATTAGAATTAAATACGCATCAAAACAAGCAAGAATAGCTAATGCCTGGAAAAAGTGGATTGGTCAGAATTCTGGTCTTAAAAAAAGTAACGCTATTGGTCTAAGAAAAGCTTTTGAGGCTAAATTTATCAAAGCATATAAAGAACAAGGTTTAGAAGATAAATACAGTCATATTCTTCCAGAATTTGATAAACTTTATAAAGATTTTGCTAATGTTGATGTTAAGCGAAGAAATTTTATAGAGGTATTTTTAGTAACAAATGAATTGATGAAAATGGTTTTTAGAACCTATCAATTTGAGCAAACCATCAAAAGTAATCCTGACGCTTTAGACAAAGCAAAAAACTACATTATCAATACCATAAAAGGCATTCATAAAAATTACGATGTTACTGTTGATAAAGGTGTTTTTGAAAGTGTTATGCCAATGTACACCCAAAATGCAGATGCCACTATTTATAACAAAACTGCATTTACCAATTTAAAAACCGCAGTAGCATTATTTGAAGGCTCAAAAGAGGAAATCATAACAGCTATTAATAACGATGCTGCTTACAAATACGCAAAACCCATTATTGAAGCGTTTTATAATGTTATTAACAAAGAGTATGAAACAAAAAACCTTGCTATTTCAGCTTTACAAAAAGAGTACATGACAGCGCTAATAAAAGTATTACCAAACGAGCGTTATTTTCCTGATGCTAATGGCACACTAAGAGTAACGTACGGGCAAGTTAGAGGCTATTCGCCTAGAGATGCTGTTTACTACAATGCCATTAGCTATTTAGACGGTGTTATTGAAAAATATGTTCCAGGAGATTATGAATTTGATGTCCCAGAAAAATTACTAGAACTCTACAACAATAAAGATTACGGCCCTTACGCAGATAAAAATGGAAAAGTCCCTGTTTGTTTTTTAGGAACCAACCATACCACCGGCGGTAACTCTGGAAGTCCAACCATTGATGCGCATGGTAATTTAATTGGTTTAAATTTTGACAGAGTTTGGGAAGGTACCATGAGTGACATTTACTACGACCCCGAAATATGCAGAAACATTATGGTAGATTTACGTTATGTTCTTTTTATTATTGATAAATACGCTGGTGCCACACATTTAATTGATGAAATGACATTGGTACACCCTAAAAGCAGCAACTAAATAATTTACAGATTATTATTTTACACAATATTCATTTTTTTTAACAGAAATGAAGCATTCATATTTTGGCAAACACCTTGTTTTAATTTATAATCAAAGTGAAGTTCATCATTAATAATTTCGGCATCAAAATAGCAGTTTTTTACAGCTTCTAATTCGTTTTCAATTTCACACAAACTCAAATCATGTGTAGCAATAATTCCTGTAGCGTTTAATGCCACTAACTTTTCAACAAATTTTTTAGAGCCAATAGCTTTATCGGTACTATTGGTTCCTTTCAATATTTCATCTAAAACAATAAAATAGGGTTCCTTAGAAATGGTGTCAACTATAAATTTAAGACGTGTTAATTCTGAAAAGAAATAAGAACTTTCATCTGTTAACGAGTCTGATGTTCGCATACTGGTTATTAGTTTTACAGGCGAGTATTTACTTGACTTAGCACATACTGGCAACCCTATATTTGCCATAACAATATGTAAAGATACTGTACGCAAAAACGTGCTTTTACCAGCCATATTTGCACCTGTAACAATAAAAAATTGTTTATCATCAATGATTAAATCACTATCAACTCGTTTTGTTTTATCTAAAAGCGGATGCCCTAATTTTTCAGCTTTTATAACAACATCATTATTTAAGATTTCTGGATAAATAAACTGCGGATGATTGTAGGCATAATTTCCTAAAGAGTTATAGGCATCAAAAAAAGATACTACTTTAAACCAATCTTCTACTTTATTAGCGTATTGCTTAATCCATTTTTCTATACGATAAGCATTCTTTATATCAGTTAAAAAATAGCCATTACCAAAAATTGCACCTATTATATTATTTCTGTTATCCAAGGCATCCAAAGCTCTGGAAAGTTCTTTAAAAATAACGGAAGCATCTTTGTTTTCAGACTTTATTTGTTTTTGTTTTTGTTGCAGTAATTCTGAAGCAAAATTTTCTTCTTCTATTAACTTTAATAATTGTGCGTATTGCCTAAAAGTATCTTTAACTTTATCTACGTGTATTGAAAGTGAGTTTATTTTTTTTACATATAACCCAGTTATTATTAAACCAACAAATAACCAATAACCAATAAAGGCAACATCTATTAAACTCAGCAACGTTAAACCCAATAAAACAAGAGTTGACACTGTAAAAGCTATTGGAAACCAACGCATTATAGAAGGCAGAAAAAGTTTATAATTTTTTAACCAGTTAACAATGTCTTTAGCAGGTGTTTCTACATGAACCAAACTTGAAGTTGCCGAATAATATTGACGCCATTTTGGTTTAGAACTAAGTTCTTTTATAGCGTCTTGCCTTAAAGGGATACTCTTAATATTATTAGCTTTTAATAGAGCCGCTAGGGTTTGGGTGCCTTCACTTATATTGGTTCTATTTATATATTGAAAGAATGAACCACGACCAAACAAATCAATATCTAAACTGTAAAAATGAGCTAGGTCTTGAAATTGAAGTCCGCTATCTCTTTCGTAAAAATCTCCTGATGCTACTTTTAATTCGTCTTTATTAATATTAATTAAAGCTTCATTAAAGGCTTTTTCTTGTTTAACATCGGTATGTTTAGACAATAGTTTTACAAACGCTACTATTCCAATAATTGCTATTGAAATTGCTAATTGCCAAATATTAAACATTAAGTAAACGCCAACACCTGTTAGTAGAAATACTAGCAAACGTAAAAGACTTAAAGTAGTCATTTTTTTATAACACGCTTTTGCTTTGGTTTGATAGACTTCTAAATGTTTTTTATAATATTCTATAGGGTGATTCATTTCATTAAAAAATTCATTAAAGAAACAAAAAAGCCCTGAAAAATCAGAGCTTTTTATAAGTTATAATTTAAAAACATTAGTCTCTACCAAAAACTTGTAGTGCCCAATATAATAAGTTTGCTAACGCACCTATGGCGGCTACTAAATACGTTCTTGCTGCCCATTTAAGGGCATCTTTAGAACCTTTATATTCTTCTGGAGTTACCATATTTTTATTTTTTAACCAAGCTAATGCACGGTTACTAGCATCGTACTCTACAGGTAATGTTATAAAGCTAAATAAAGTGGCAGCCCCCATCATAACTAAACCAGCAACAGCAACCCACCAGCCTAAACCTAAACCAGCAGCCCCACCAAGAATAAGACCACCAATTATTAACCATTGAGACATGCCAGAAGTTACACTAACTACAGGCACTAATGTTGAACGCATTTGTAACCAACTGTAAGCTTTTGCATGTTGTACCGCATGCCCGCATTCATGTGCTGCTACTGCCGCTGCCGCTGCATTTCGTTCATGGTAAACCGCTTCACTTAAATTAACGGTTTTATTTTTTGGATTGTAATGATCTGTTAATCTTCCTGGTGTTGAAATAACTTCAACATCATAAATACCATGGTCTGCTAGCATTTTTTGTGCTATTTCTGCACCACTCATACCGTTACGTAATTGCGTTTTAGAATACTTTTCAAACTTTCGTTTTAAAGTGTTACTTACTGCCCAACTTACTAAGGCAATTGCTCCTATTAATATATAATATCCAATCATAATTTCTTTTTTTAGTTTATGGTAAATATAGCAATAATTACACCAATTTTTTAAAATGTAATTTTGTCAGATACAAAAAAAGACCCTGATAAACATATAGTCTAACAGGATCTATTTACTATTATTCTTAAAACTAAGTTTAAGCCATTTCGCATTCTAAATCAAATGCTTCTGCTATTTCTTTATAAACTATTTTTCCGTTTACAATATTAAGTCCTTTTGCAAGCGATTTATTTTTCTTGGTAGCTTTTTTCCAGCCCATATCTGCTAACTTAATTACATATGGTAAAGTAACATTTGTTAATCCCATAGTTGAAGTATAAGGTACTGCCCCAGGCATATTAGCTACAGAGTAATGTACAACCTCATCAATAATATAAGTAGGGTCTTGGTGGGTAGTTGGTTTTGTAGTTTCAAAACATCCACCTTGATCTACTGCCACATCTACCATAACAGTTCCTGGACGCATGTCTTTAAGCATATCTCTAGTAATCAATTTTGGTGCTTTGGCGCCTTTTATTAACACACCTCCAATAATTAAATCAGAATCTTTAATGTGTTTTCTAATATTATATTCACTAGAAAATTCACTAATAACGTTGTTTGGCATAGTTTCACTAACATGACGCAATGCCTTCATATTTATATCTAGAATAAACACATTGGCACCTAAACCAGAAGCCATACGTGCCGCTTGAACCCCCACTACTCCGGCTCCTAAAATTAATACTTTTGCAGGTGGTACTCCAGGTATTCCTCCTAATAAAATACCACGTCCTTTAATAGGTTTTTCTAAATATTTAGCACCTTGTTGAATAGACATTCTTCCTGCAACCTCAGACATTGGTATTAATAATGGTAGAGAACCATCTTCATCTTCAACAGTTTCATAAGCTATACAAATTGCTTTACTATCAATCATAGCTCTAGTAAGTGTTTCACTAGATGCAAAATGAAAATAAGTAAATACCACTTGGTCTTCCTTAATTAAACTATACTCTTTTTCAATAGGTTCTTTAACCTTTACAATCATTTCGGCTACATTGTAGATTTCTTCAATAGTATCTAATATTGTAGCGCCTGCATTTATATAATCTTCGTCTAAAAATCCACTATTATATCCTGCATTTTTTTGAATGTAAACAGAATGATTTCTTTTAGTAAGTTCAAAAACACCAGATGGCGTCATGCCAACTCTATTTTCGTTGTTTTTGATTTCAATAGGAACACCAATTTTCATAAGCGGTAATAAATTTTAAGTTATTGATTAAAAACGGTAACAAATTTAAAATAATAGATTGAAAATTAATTCTAAAAAAACTTATTTTTTAAAAATTCAATAACAAATTTAACATATAGTTATGAATTAAATAAAATACATCAATTTAATAGGATTTTGTTACGTTTTCTGCAAATAAGACGTAAATACGTGTAAAAACCCTTAGTTTAAAAGAAGATTATTGACGCTTACCATACTTTATTTTGAAATAAAGCAGTAAAAATGAAGACATAATAGTAATGGTATTAGCCAAAATCATGGAAAGACTTTTTTCTAAAATACCATATACTAACCAAAATACAATACCAATAAAAAAGATAAGCAACATAGGAAGTGATAATGCCGACACATCTTTAGTTTTCCAAGTTTTATAAACTTGAGGTAAAAAAGCCGATGTAGTTAAAACAGCGGCTGTTAAACCTATTATTTCTATGTAATCTATATTGAATACTTGCATAATCCCTCTAAGATATCGGTGTTATTCTGAAACCTCTAGGTAGGAACAATCTTTACAATGTGGAATACCTATTATGATTGAAATCCTTACGATGCTCTCCTTAGAACGATGTTTTTTAACCTACAATATTCACAATTTTACCAGGTACCACAATTACTTTTTTAGGCGTTCTGCCCGCTAATTGTTCTTGTGTTTTTTCATGTGCCATTACCGCTTTTTCTATGTCTTCTTTACTCATATCTAAAGGTAACTCCATAGTAAAACGCATTTTACCATTAAACGAAATAGGATATACTTTGCTGCTTTCTATTAAATGGCTTTCATCAAACTTAGGAAATGGCGCTGTGGCAATAGATGGCGCATTACCTAAAGCTTCCCAAAGTTCTTCTGCAATATGAGGTGCATATGGCGAAATTAACACTAATAAGGGTTCTAAAATGTCTTTTGAAGTACATTTTTGCTGCGTTAGCTCATTTACCGCAATCATAAAGGTAGAAACAGAGGTGTTAAAAGAGAAATTCTCTATATCTTCTTCTACTTTTTTAATGGTTTTATGTAGCGTTTTAAGGTTGTCTTTGGTTGGTTTTGCATTGGTAACTTTTAGTCCGTTGTCATTAAAATACAGTTTCCAAAGTTTTTTTAAGAAACCGTGAACACCGGTAATACCAGCCGTATTCCAAGGTTTGTATTGCTCTAACGGGCCTAAAAACATTTCGTAAAGACGTAAACTATCGGCGCCATAATCTACACAAATTTGGTCTGGGTTAACCACGTTGTATTTTGATTTGGACATTTTTTCTACGTCGCGGCCAACAACATATTTACATGATTCATCTAACACGTCTTCTGTAGAATCTACAACAAAACCATCCTCCAATATAAAAATTGGATTAATTTCTTTATTAAAATCATGAGCACAATAAGACTCTAAATTTAATTCGTCTGATGAATTAACCAAATTAACATCAACATGTAAAGGAACACACCTTCTGAAATTAACTCTAAAACTTGCTAATTCAATATCTGATTGATTATCCAAAAATTTAGAATTAATTTCCTTTAATAATAAATCTCTTATTGAATTATATTTACTTTCATATTCCTCTGAATTTTTCAATAAATCAACTTCAGATTTGGATACTAAAATTGGACGATTTGCTATGTATTTTAAAATATGTTCTGCACTAGCCCCATTATTCACACCAAAAGCAGCCTTTACATCAACCCTATAAACAAACGCACTAGTCCCTAAAATCATGCCTTGATTAATCAGTTTTTTAGCAAACTCATCATGGTTTACATAGCCTTTATCGAACATGAATTTTTGCCAAAAACGCGAATACAGTAAGTGCCCAGTGGCATGCTCAGAACCGCCAATGTATAAATCTACTTGTTGCCAATAATTAATAGCTTCTTTAGAGAAGATAGCTTCATCATTTTGTGGATCCATGTAGCGGTTAAAATACTGCGAGCTTCCTGCCCACCCTGGCATGGTATTTAATTCTAATGGAAAAACGGTTTTGTTATCAATCTTTTCGTTTTCTACCACTTCGTTTTTCTCGGTATCCCAAGCCCATTTGGTGGCGTTTCCTAATGGTGGTTCACCGGTTTCGGTTGGTAAATATTTTTCAACTTCGGGTAATTCAATAGGTAAATATTTGGCATCTATCATTTGTGGCAAACCATTTACATAATATACAGGAAATGGTTCTCCCCAATAACGTTGGCGGCTAAACACCGCATCGCGCAAGCGGTAATTTGTTTTTCCTTGGCCTTTACCCATTTGCTCCAACTCGTAAATAACTCGTTTGCTAGCTTTTTTATAGTTCATGCCGTTTATAAAATCGCTATTTGCAATAATGGTATTGTCTTTATCGGCAAAGGCTTGTTCTGAAACATCTACGCCTTTAAAAATATTTGGAATAGGAATATTGAAATGCTTTGCAAAATCATAATCTCGTTGATCACCACAAGGCACAGACATTACCGCTCCCGTACCGTAGCCTGCCAATACATAATCTCCAATCCAAATTGGAATAGGTTCTTTAGTAAACGGATGTTCTGCGTACGCTCCTGTAAAAGCTCCTGTAATGGTTTTAACATCTGCCATTCTATCGCGCTCGCTACGTTTTGCAGTGGCTTCAACATAGGCTTCAACCTCGGCTTTTTGTTCTGGTGTAGTTATTTTAGAAACTAACTCGTGTTCTGGCGCAAGTGTCATAAAACTAACACCGAAAATGGTATCGGGACGGGTAGTGAATACTTCTATGGTATGAGATTGCTTCGTTTCACTCGCAATGACGTTAAAAGTTACCGAGGCACCAACCGATTTACCAATCCAGTTACGCTGACTTTCCTTTAAAGAATCGGTCCAATCTACGGTATCTAAACCTTGAAGCAAACGTTCTGCGTAAGCAGAAATACGCATACTCCATTGGGTCATTTTTTTTCTTATTACGGGGTGGCCACCACGTTCTGATACACCATTAACAATTTCATCATTTGCCAATACAGTTCCTAAAGCAGGGCACCAATTCACTTCGGTTTCGGCTAAATACGTTAAGCGGTATTGCAATAAAATTTCTTGTTGTTTTTCAGAAGAAAAGCTATTCCAATCTGCTGCTGTAAAACTTTCTACATCATCATCGCAAGCAGCGTTTACATTGGCATTTCCTTCAGCTTCAAATATTTTAATTAATGCTGAAATGTCTTCGGCTTTATTTGTTTTGTAGTTATACCATGAATTAAACAGTTGAATAAAAATCCATTGTGTCCATTTATAATACTTTGGATCTGATGTTCTTACTTCTCGAGACCAATCGAACGAAAAGCCAATTTGATCTAACTGACGACGATAGGTTTTAATATTTTCGGCAGTAGTAATGGCAGGATGTTGCCCTGTTTGAATGGCATATTGTTCTGCAGGTAGGCCAAAAGAATCATACCCTTGCGGATGTAATACATTAAAACCTTTGTGACGTTTGTATCGTGCATAAATATCAGACGCAATATACCCTAGCGGATGCCCAACATGAAGTCCTGCGCCACTTGGATAAGGGAACATATCTAACACATAATACTTGGGTTTGTTGCTATTGTTTTCGGCTTTAAAGGTTTGGTTTTCTGCCCAATATTTTTGCCATTTGGCTTCTATTTCGTTGAAATTGTAATTCATGATGCTTCTTAAAATATTAACGCCATTGCGAACAAAGTGAAACAATCTGTTAAATAAAAAGATTACTTCGTAGTTTCTCTCCTCGTAATGACGGCTTCAAGGGCACAAATTTAAACTTATTATAAGACTATTGAAAGTTAAACGTTGTAATAGTTAAGGAATCAAGATTTCTTTTATATTTTTACTGCATTAATCCAACATTATATGAGCTCATACTTTGAAAAACAGCAAAAACGCCGACTTATCTCTTCTTATTTTTCTGTAGTTTTAAGTATTTCCTTGGTGCTTTTTTTACTGGGATTATTGGGTATTATACTCATTAATGCAAAAAAAGTGTCTGACCATTTTAAAGAACAGGTAGTTGTTACTATTTACTTAAAGGAAAATGCTAAAGACATAGAAATTAAGCAGCTTGAAAAAAGTTTGGCAATGAGTGATTACGTAAAATCTACCGAATATGTAAGCAAAGAACAAGCTGCCGAATTTATGAAAGCTGAAACTGGTGAAGATTTTATGGATTTTGTGGGTTACAATCCGTTACAAAACTCTATTGACGTTTACCTAAAAGCAGATTATGTAACCTCTGAACATTTAGAAACCGTATCTGCCGAAGCTTTAAACAAAAAGTTTGTTGATGAAGTGAGTTATGATAATGACTTGGTAAACTTAATGAACGACAACGTAAAAAAAATTAGTTTTTGGGTGTTGGTAATTAGTGCCCTTTTTACTGTAATAGCTGTATTGCTTATTAATAGCTCATTACGTTTATCTGTTTACTCTAAACGTTTTACCATAAAAACCATGCAAATGGTTGGGGCTACCAAACAATTTATACGCAGACCATTTATTTGGAAAAGCATACGCTTAGGTATTATTGGTGCCACATTAGCCTTAATAGGAATGGCTGTTGTTTTTTATTATTTAAACCAAACTTTTCCAGAATTAGAATTATTAGCAAACCCTATTCTTGTTGTTTTACTTTTTGTTTTTGTTTTTGGTCTAGGTATTATAATTACATGGATAAGTACCCACTTTGCTACCCAACGTTTCTTGAATTTAAGAACCGATGAACTTTATTACTAGCTCTAATTTAAAATAGCATTAACACTTAAGTATTAAATAATTCCTTTAATTTGCAATTATTCTAAAAGAAAGATGGGAGAAAAAAAACGAAAAGAAGAATCTAAACCAGTTTTTATATTTGGTAAAAAAAACTACAAATTCATGTTTATTGGGTTAGCGTTTATTGCCATTGGTTTTATTTTAATGTCTGGTGGTGGTAGTGATGATCCTAATGTTTTTAATCCTGAAATTTTTAACTGGAGACGCATACGTTTAGCCCCTGCATTGGTATTGGCCGGATTTGGTATTCAAATTTATGCCATCCTTCTAAACCCGGATAAGAAATAATTTTTTATCGCTTTAATTACACCGCTCTGTAATAACATCATTTAATACTTTCTGCAAAATCTTTAGCCATTTGCTTTACATAGTTATAGCTGTTTTTCATGGCATCATCTAAATTGTTGGCACTTTCAATTACAGAACTAACGTAATTAATTCCCATTTTGGTAGTTTCTTCTTTTGATAACTCTACAGCGCCACAAAACGCTGCTACTTTTATTTGTTTCGCTTTCGCGGAAGTTAATACACCTTGAATGGTTTTACCAGACATGGTTTGTGTATCTAATTTACCTTCACCAGTAATAATCCAATCGGCTTTAGATATTTTAGCATCAAAATTTGCTAAATCTTTAATAAGCTCAATACCCGGAATTAATTTGCCATTTAAAAATAATTTTGAAGCAATACCCATACCTCCAGCTGCGCCGGCACCTTTTACATTTTGCACATCAACTTTAAAAGTAGTTTCTAAAAGCTTTGAAAAATCTTGTAAACCTTTATCAAGCATTTTAATATCACTTTTAGTAGCTCCTTTTTGTGCTGCATATACATAGGCAGCTCCGTTTTTACCGTATAACGGGTTTGTAACATCGCAGGCTATACTAAACTTAGTACTTGGTAACTTTGGGTGCGCATTTAAAACATCTATTTTTTTTACTTCTGAAAGATTAGCTCCAATAGGTTTAACTTCTTGATTTTCATAGTTAAAAAATTGATACCCTAATGCTGTTGCCATACCAATACCACAATCGTTAGTGGCACTTCCGCCTATACCTAAAATAATGTGTTTTGCTCCTTTATTTAAAGCATCTTTAATTAACTCACCTGTACCAAATGTTGTAGCCTTTTTACAATTAAATTGTTCTGGTTTTAGCAATTTAACACCAGAGGCTTCGGCCATTTCAATAAAAGCTGTTTTAGTGTTTTCGGCATATAAAAAAGAGGCTTCAACAGCTTCAAAAAATGGATTATTAACTACTAACTTTACTTTGCTTCCTTTTAAGTAATAGTTTACAACATCAATAGTACCATCACCACCATCGGCCAATGGTAATTTTATAATTTCAACTTCAGAAATAACCAATTTTATACCTTCCTCGACCGCATTACAGAATGCTATTCCTGTTAAAACGTTTTTAAACTTATCGGGGGCAATTACTACTTTCATAACTCTAAAATACCAATTAATATATGATTAACGAATTAAACCTTAATTTGTGTTTCTATTTTAATACTTTTGCCCTCATGGATACAATAGACGCAATTATTTTAGGTATTATTCAAGGGCTTACAGAGTTCTTACCTGTATCATCTAGCGGACATTTAGAATTGGGTAAAGCTATTTTGGGCGACCATTCTGTGCCCGAAGAAAGTTTGCTTTTTACCGTAGTACTTCACTTTGCAACCGCTTTAAGTACCATAGTTATTTTTAGAAAAGACATTTTTGATATTATTAAAGGCATTTTAAAGTTCCAGTGGAATGAAGACATGCAGTTTTTATCTAAAATTGTGATTTCTATGATTCCAGCAGTTACTGTTGGATTATTTTTTGAAGAACAATTAGAAGCTCTTTTTGGTGGCAACATTTTACTTGTTGGCGCTATGTTAATTGTAACAGCAGCCCTTTTATTTTTGGCAGATAAAGCCAAAGACACTAACAAAAAAGTAACTTTTAGTAACGCATTTGTAATTGGTGTTTCGCAAGCCATTGCTATGTTGCCAGGTATTTCGCGCTCTGGCGCCACTATTTCAACCTCTGTTTTACTTGGTAATGATAAAACCAAAGCAGCACGTTTTTCGTTTTTAATGGTAGTACCTTTAATTTTTGGAAAAATTGCTAAAGATGTTTTAAGTGGCGATATTTCTATGGAAAGTCAAAACTTTACTGCGCTTTCAATTGGTTTTGTGGCAGCTTTTGTAGCTGGACTTTTTGCTTGCACTTGGATGATTGCTTTGGTTAAAAAAAGTAAATTATCATACTTTGCTATTTATTGCGTTATTGTGGGGCTTATTGCTATTACAGTTTCTTTTTTAAATTAAAATATGACTGCTGAAGATTTTCTTTCTGGACAAATATTATTAATAAACAAGCCTCTTAATTGGACTTCTTTTCAAGTGGTTAACAAACTACGATGGGAAATTAGGCAAGCCTTTAATATTAAAAAAATAAAAGTTGGGCATGCAGGCACACTCGATCCTTTGGCAACAGGATTGTTAATTATTTGTACTGGAAAAAAAACAAAAGAAATTAACACTTATCAAGCTCAAATAAAGGAATACACGGGCACTTTTGTTCTAGGAAGCACAACGCCTTCTTTTGATTTAGAAACTGAAATAAACGAATATTTTCCTACCAAACATATTACCGAAACTTTAATACACGAAACTACAAAACAATTTATTGGCAATATTGAACAATTTCCGCCAGTATTTTCGGCCATAAAAAAAGACGGAAAACGCCTTTACGAGTTTGCTAGAGCTGGAGAAGATGTAGAAATTAAACCAAGAAAAGTAGCTATTTCAGAATTTGAAATCACCAAAATTGATTCTTCGGTTGCACCAAACAAGAACGCAATAAATGTTGATTTTAGAGTAGTTTGTAGTAAAGGCACATACATACGCTCTTTAGCTAATGATTTTGGAAAAGCACTAAACTCTGGCGCACACCTTTCTGCATTAAAACGCACTAGAATTGGTGACTTTAATGTTGAAAATGCCACCTCTATTGAAACTTTCATTAGCAATTTAAAGAACTAAAATATTTAATTTTACGTATATTGGGTAAACAATTATTAAAAATTGCATCTCTCAAATCAACATAAAGCCCTACTATTAACCTTTCTTGTAGCAGCAACGGTAGTACTTTCTGTGTTTAGTTTTAGCCTAAAACAACAACAAGAACGTATTGCTGAAAGTTATTTTGAATTAGAGCCTGAAAAGGAACTTACCGAGGAAGAAATTAAAATTATTGAAGCTTTAGAAAAACTAAACAGCTCTAAAGCCGAAACCAATAGTGCTTTTAATGAAACAAAAAAAGCAAATCATTTCGCCCAAGCCTATAAAACTATTGCGCCTCCTGAAGATTATGTTCCTAAAACTAGCGATATAGACAGTGACCAAGCGTTAAACAATTATAAAGAGAAATATAAAAATAACCACCTAGACGAGTTAAATGAGGAAGCACTCTCTCAATTTGACAAAGCTAATGATGTGCTAAAAAAGCAACAAGAAGAAGCCAATAATGCCAATAGCACTATTGGATTCTCTTTAAAAGGAAGAACCAAAGTTCACATACCTATTCCTGTGTATCTTTGTGAAGTTAACGGAAAAATTGTAGTAAACATAACCGTTAACGCTTCAGGACACGTTATTGATGCTTATGTAAACACTTCATCAAATTCTGATAATGAGTGCTTAATTGAACACGCTTTAGACTACGCTAAAGAATCTATATTTAGTGCAGATGCTTCAAAGCCAACCCAAATAGGATCTATTACATTTAATTTTATTGGGAAAAACTAGGTTGAAATCTGCTCAACATTTCAGCAATATCTTCTACTATGGTGTTTCCTTTATCTTTATTGTACCAATGCTGTAAATCTTCTTTAAACTCTGGCGTAAGCTTACCATTTTCAGCTTTAAATCTTTTTACATAATAAGCCGCTTCACTTGGTCTTGGCCCGTAAGTACCTAAAACATTACCCGTTTCGTTATCAATCATAATTAACTTTGGTACAGCTCTGTTTCCATCGGTTAGAAACATATCCATTAATTCAAGATTATCATCTCTTAAAACTATATGCATGGTAATTTTAGGATTCAATTCTGCAACTTTATTCAAAACGGGTAATACGTGAGCGGCATCTCCGCACCAACTTTCTGTAATAACTAACCACGTTACATTAGCATTAAAATCTAAAAGACGTTTTTTAGCTTTCCCGTCTATTTTCAAAGTCTTATCCCAACGCTTCATGCGCCTGTTATTCAATTTAGTAAAGTCTATTTTGTCAGCACTTTTATCAACTCCGGTAGTGCTTTCCTGTTCAACTAATTTAAGCATTAAACTACGATATGCCTCATAAGACATACTATTTTCTAAACTAGATTTTATAATGTTATTCATAACAAATGGTTTTGATGACCGTACAAAATTAGTATCTTGCCACCCTTTATAAGATGACATTTGTCATACCAAACCAATAAAACTTACATTCATGACTATTAAGCAACGATGTTCTTGGTGTGAAGGTGATACGCTATATAAAAAATACCATGATGAAGAATGGGGTGTTCCTGTTTATGATGACGCTAAGCTATTTGAATTTTTAATACTTGAAACCTTTCAAGCGGGATTAAGTTGGATAACCGTTTTACGTAAACGTGAAAATTTTAGAAAGGCGTTTGATGATTTTAATTATAAAAAAATAGCCCAATACAAACAAGATAAAATAAACCAATTATTACAAGACACTGGTATAATTAGGAATAAACTAAAAGTTAATGCAACGGTTACCAATGCCCAAGCCTTTATTAAAATACAAGAAGAATTTGGTAGTTTTAGCAACTACATTTGGGGCTTTATTGATGGTAAACCTATAAAAAACAACTTTAAAACTTTAAGTGAAGTTCCTGCAAATACCCCTTTAAGTGATACCATTAGTAAAGATTTAAAAAAGCATGGTTTTAAGTTTGTGGGCACCACAGTGGTTTATGCACACATGCAGGCAACTGGAATGGTAAACGATCATGTTATAAGTTGTTTTAGGTATGATGAAGTATAGTTTAAGGCTCTTTATTTTTTATTTTCTTATTTGTTGTAATTGCACGTTGGCTCAAGATGATAATTTTGATGCTTTAGGCGAAACTTCGGTAGCTTTAAACCATAAAGTATCAAAAAATTACACAACAAATTTTACACTTAGAAGCAGATATTTTTTACACCAAAATAGTTTTAGATATAGGCAACAACAGCTAGATGTTTTTCATTATTCTACTTTTAACCTAAACCTATCTAAAAAACTAGGTTTTGGCATTTATTACAGAAATAGAGATTGGTTTAATAGCGGAAGTGATGAACTAAGGCTTTCACAACAATTTAATTATACTAAACAACAACAAAATGTAGGCTTTGGTCATAGGCTAAGGTTAGAGCAACGCATATTTGATAGCTTTACAGATTTTAGACAGCGTTACCGTTTTACTATATCTTTTCCGCTAAATGGCAATAGTTTAGAAACTGCTAACACTCAATTTATGGCATCTTTAGAGGGATTGTGGATTGTGAGTAAAAACAAAGCTCCCTTATTAGATAAAAGAACTACTGCTAAAATTAACTGGCAATTAAGCCAAGATTTAAAATTAGAAACCGGATTAGAATACCGTTTAGAAAGTTTTAATGTTAGCAGTAAGCACTACTTGTTTTTATTAACTGGTGCCGTTTGTAGGCTTTAGGTTTGGTTAATGTGTTTTTATAAAATTTGTTGTGTATTTTAAGCAAATAAAACAGAATAGAAAATCTATAAGGATTTTTGGAACGAGACAAGAACAAGCAGTAAATTACTCCCTTTGTTATGCTTTCGTTTTTTCTTTTAAATCGCTCTGAATTTGTTCCAATACTTCTTTTACAAACTCATTCCCTTTTGCAACAGAATTAGTTCCACCCATTGTGTCATAAACAATAAATGTGTTTTCTATTGCATTTTTGACCATTTCATCTGTCATTGAGCCTGTATCTACTTTACCAATTTCTTCCGCAGTAGGTTTCAATTTGTCCGTCAACAAACAAGTGACATACATTGAAATATGAAACTTAATGTCACCCATTTGAGGTCTTGATAATTTTGGACTATCAAACTCTTTTAAAATTGCTTCAACTTTCTTCTGAATCAATATTCCTTTATGATACATATCTAACGGAAGACTTTCCTTGAAAATATTTTGATAATCAGAATTGTTTTTAATCAAAGTTGAAGGTCGTGCTCTTGCATAATCAGGTTTCTGATTATAAATTCCTGTTATTATCTGAGCCAAATAAGGAATACTGATTATTTTATTTACAGGTTTCCCTTGGTTTTTATGGTAATTTTTACGCCTATCGTAATAATATCCTTTAGAATGTAAATAATCTTCTATATCACGGTGTATCGGGTCTGTAGCTCTAAGTGAAGCAGGAGGAATATTTGTTTGACTGTTAGTTGCTTTTATAACATTTAATCTACTTTTTTCATCTTGAACTTTAATAACTCTTAAAAGCACATTTCTAGTTTCTGATTCGACTCTGTTTTCTGTAAAATACTTATGTATTTCAAAAGAAGTTTGCAAACCATTTACAATTTGAGGATCTTCTATATGTAATTTTTTACTCGCAAATGTGGCATCGGCAGCAGTTATTGTAACACCATTGTTTAACCACCAAAAATCTTCACCTACATTTTGGTTTATTAATGTTTTACGAATTTCTTTATTTACATCAACATTAACTTGATAGTCTCTAATATTTGCATCAAAGAAATACTTTATTAATTGTTCTTTATCATCTGTTATAAAATCATAATAACTCTTAATAGGGACAATTGCAATATATCCACCATCTTGTGTAGATATTGGGTTATCATTTAAAACTACATCTTTACTCCTTATTTGCTCTTTTCTAGTTAGGTCTATCAATTTTTTAGCTGTAACAAACTCAAAATTCACTTCTGCTTTGTCGAAATGACTTTTTATAGAATTTACTAAAATTTGAACTTTTCTCTCTACATTAGGGTGAACTTCAATTCCTTTTGTAACATAGAAGTAATGGAATCGAAGAATTGGAAATTTGGAAGCTAAATGTAAATACTGTTTTCTAAAAATATCCACATTAGCTAGTAAATCTGAGTTATAAACAGACCTCAAATCATCAATTGGTTTATTAAGATCAAAAATATCAATAGCAGAAGAATTGCATTTTTCAATTGGAGTTTCACCAAAGCTATTTACATTCTTTGATTGGAGAATAAAAACATCAATTGTTGAATTTCTTTTAGCATCAATCAAGTTAGAGTCACGTTGGATCAATTCTAAATTAACAAAAGTATAGATTGAGTCAATTCCACCATCTCCTCCATTATCTACAATTCCTTCTTCAATTTCATCATATGAAAGTTCATAGTCCTTCATTATTTGTTCAGTTACAAACAAATGAAAATAGTCATCTGAACTAAGCTCAGGATAGAGCTCTTTTCTATTTTGTTCGATTAATGTTTGAAGTACTATTTGATTGTTATCTGCCATTTATCTCCTATTTTTATCAAATCTAAGCTACTAGACATCAAAATCATTTCAATATCTTATGTCAACTGTTAAACAAAAATAGCAGAATTTTTCTACAAAATCAAGGTTTTAAAAACTTCAAAAAAGCATCTCTTGGTATCTCTTCGGCTCCTAAACTTGCTAAATGATTGGTATATACTTGGCAATCTATAAGTTTATAATGGGTGTTATTAATAAAACTAATAAACGCCACTTTACTAGCGTTACTTACTTTAGCAAACATACTCTCACCGCAAAAAACACCATTGTTTAAATCTACGCCGTAAAAACCTCCAACCAATGTATTGTCTTGCCATACCTCAACAGATGTAGCATGCCCTAATTCATGTAATTTTGTGTAGGCCTCTATCATACTTTGTGTTATCCAAGTACCTTGTTGTCCGTTACGTTTTATATGCGCACAGGCTGTTATAACTTCATTAAATGCTTTGTTTACGGTAACTGTAAATGTTTTGTTGCGCATGACTTGTTTCATGCTTTTAGACACTTTTAGTTTTTCTGGAAATAGCACAAAACGCGGATTGGGGCTCCACCATATAATAGGTTCATCGGTTTCAAACCACGGAAAAATTCCAGATTGGTATGCTAGTAGTAATCGGTCTACCGATAAATCGCCACCAACAGCCAAAATACCTTCTGGGGTAGCTTTATTTACATCTGGAAACCACAACTCTTTATTAAGAAAAAACATGGTGTAAAAATAAAAAACCTCAACAGATTAATGTTGAGGTTTTTAATGTATTCCCACTTTTATAAGGGAACATCAAATTTATTAAAACGGTAAATCGTCTTGGTCTTCTTCATTTAATTCTCCAGCAGGTTCAAAGGCATCCATTGGTGGTACAGGAGGCACATTACCATCTGCAGGTTCTTGCTGTAACGCCTCTATACGCCATCCTTGAATAGAGTTGAAGTATTTAGTTTCGCCTTGTGGGTTAACCCATTCTCTTCCGCGTAAATTAATGTTAATTTTTACTTGTTGCCCTACTTGAAAATTGTTTAGTAAATCTGTTTTATCTTGTACAAATTCTACCATTATATGTTGTGGGTATTGCTCTTCTGTGGTAACTACAACTTCACGCTTTCTAAAACCATTGTTTCCAAAGGTTTGTGTTTCTCCTATTACTTTAATTCTTCCTTGAACTTCCATTTGTTAAATTACTTTTTTATTTATTTTTTCTTAACTTAATAATATTTTCCAAGCACTTTGTACATCGCCGTAGCTTAAATATTTTTGTGCTAATTTATGTTTTTCTCTATGCGAAGCTTCTTTAATTTTAGGGTATCTAGCACCTAAATCTTCTATAAAAGTTTCTACATCTTGTTTAGAAGGTAAAGCTTCTACATTACCCAACATACCTAAATTATTACCCGTTAAAATCATACTGTTTTTAACGTGTTCTGGAAAACTATCAACGCCTATTCCTAAGGTTGCTAGTGGTTTTGGTATTTCAAAAAAACTTTTATTTGCTCTACTATACAAACTCCCTCCTGCACGTGCAACTAAATCTAATTTTTTTTGATTTATTGTTTCATCTTCATTTAAAACCTCATCATCTATATGCATTTTAAGCACTTCACAAATCACTAAATTACCGGCTCCTCCTTCATTTCCTAAAGCAACTATTTCATTAATTTTACATTCAAATTGAATGGGCGACTCTGCTACTCTAAAGGGCTTTACCAAATCTGATTTTAACATGGTTAAACCAGATTTTTCAAATTCATTTACTCCCTCTGGATACTCTGTACTACTTAATGATGCTTGATGTACCAAATCAAAATTCACCATATTAATTACAACTTCTTTTGTTTTTTCTACATTGCATAATGTGTGTTTTGTGGTATTATCTCTTACTCTACGTGCCGGCGAAAATACCAAAATTGGCGGATTTGCACTAAACACATTAAAAAAACTAAAAGGAGACAAATTAGGTACTCCCTTTTCATCAACAGTACTTGCAAAAGCAATGGGTCTGGGCGCAACAGCACTCAGTAAATAACTATGTAACTTTTTTGTTGATAAGTCTTTAGGATTGAATGAAGCCATTAACCACTTTTAATTTTAACAAATGTAACTAATAAACTGTGCAACTAAAAACCGATTTACTAACAACTTGGACAATAATATTAACAGATTTGCATTATATTACATGTTAAATTAAATTTTAATGATTTTCACTAAGCACCAAAATACCTTTCGCTGGATTATTGTAGTGGCTTCATTCTTTATAGTATCTGTTATTATGTGGAAAACTTATGAGTTTTTTCAGCATTTTAAACATGAAGAACGTACCAAAATTGAAATTTGGGCTTCTGCACAAACCGATCTTATAAAAACAGGCAACCTAAATTCTGATATGGGTGATTTACCATTGCAGGTTATTACTAGCAACAAAACCACCCCAATGATTATGGTTAACAAAGACGGATCTATAGATCATAACAACTTAGATTCCAATAAAATTAAAGATTCTGTTTATTTAAAAAAACTTATTGCAAAATTTAAAAAAGAGAACAAACCTATTGAAGTAAGGTTTGATGGCGAAGTTTATAATACTATTTATTACGGTAACTCCCCTCTAATTAATAAACTTAAATATTATCCGTTAGCCTTAATACTCATTGTTGTATTATTTGGTGCTGTAATTTTCTTCTTTTATAGTAGTAATAAAAATGCTACTCAAAACAAATTGTGGTCTGGAATGGCTAAAGAAACCGCCCACCAAATAGGTACGCCACTGTCTTCTTTAATTGGATGGACCGAGATTTTAAAAAGCGAAAATGTTAACCCTAGTTATATTTCTGAAATTGAAAAAGATGTTGATAGACTAAAAATTATTACAGAACGATTTAGCAAAATTGGCTCTATTCCAACTTTAGAAACCGCTAATATTGTTGAAGAAACTATTAACTCTTACGATTATTTAAAAGCTAGAGCATCTAACCTTATTGAGTTTGATTTAATTACACCTGATGATTACATTCCAGTTGAATTGAATAAACAGTTGTATAGCTGGACAATTGAAAACTTGGTTAAAAATGCTATTGATGCCATGAAAGGCAGAGGTAAATTAACTGTTGAAATTTCTCAACTAGAAGACAATGTAAAAGTTAAAGTAACCGATACAGGAAAAGGAATCTCTAAAAAACATTTTAATAAAATTTTTGAGCCTGGATTTACAACTAAAAAACGTGGTTGGGGATTAGGTTTATCTCTCACAAAACGAATTATTGAAGATTTTCATAATGGTAAAATAAAAGTGCTTAATTCTGAAAAAGGAAAAGGCACAACCATTCAAATTAACTTAAAGTCGGCTTAAAAAGTTATGAAGGAATCATTTATTAATTTAAAAGAAGTTGTTTTAAAAAACAACTGTCCGGAGTGCTATAGTAAAGAAGGGTTACGTTTAACCTTTCAGCAAAAAATAGTAGAAAACAAATTTTACAAATCAATCACCTCACAGGTTAATCATATTTTAGAGTGTAACGTTTGTAATACTACCATTTACCCAATACAATGGACTAATGACATTGAACGCGTATTTGAATACCAACAAAAAACAGTACAACCCAAAAAAGCTTCTAAATATTTAAAACAAGCTTCTTGGGTTGCTATTTTATTTTTTGTTTTGCTAATTATTATAATTTCGGCATTGGCAATATACCCAAATTTATAGGTGGGCTTTAATAGCATTGGCTATTGCCTTAAACTCTTCTGTAGATAGGTTTTCTTTTTTTATAAAACGTGCATCATCCATAGTGTGTAAAGGTATTAAATGCACATGTGCATGAGGCACTTCTAAACCAATAACAGAAACTCCAACTCTTTCACATGGTATTGCTTTTTCAATAGCCATAGCTACCGTTCTTGAAAAACTCATTAATCCATTATAGGTAGTTTCATCTAAATCAAAAATTTTATCTACCTCTTTTTTGGGAATGCATAAGGTATGCCCTTTGCTATTTGGGTTAATATCAAGAAAAGCAAAAAACTCCTCTGTTTCGGCAATTTTGTAACAGGGTATTTCGCCATTAATTATTTTAGTGAAAATAGAAGCCATAAACGTTATCTGGTTATTTCAATAATATCAAATTTCATAATACCACTTGGCACTTGAATTTCTGCTACATCACCAACCGATTTTCCTAATAAACCTTTACCTATAGGCGAGTTTACCGATATTTTACCACTTTTTAAGTCGGCTTCACTTTCGGCTACCAAAGTATATGTCATTTCCATACCATTGGTTTGATTTTTTATTTTAACAGTAGATAATGCTAAAACTTTAGATGTATCTAATTGAGATTCATCAATAATTCTTGCATTAGCTAAGGTTTCTTCCATTTTAGAAATTTTCATTTCTAACATACCTTGTGCTTCTTTGGCAGCATCATATTCGGCATTTTCACTTAAATCACCTTTATCTCTTGCCTCTGCAATAGCTTGTGACGCCTTAGGACGCTCAACGTCTTTTAAATAATTTAACTCGTCTCTTAATTTTTTTAGTCCCTCTGCTGTGTAATAAGATACTTTACTCATAACTTCATCGTTTAATAATTAATGATATTTAAACGTTATCGAATGTTATTTCGAAATTTAAATAACATAACCCTTATAAATATTTTTGAGGCATTATTATTTAATAAAAAGATGCTGAACATAGTCAGCATCAAAAAAAATCCCGCTTCCACGAGATTATAAATACAAATATACAAAATATTTATATGGGTTTATCTTTTATTGTAAATTGCAACGCTTATATTAATTATAATGAAATTATTTTATTCCTTTATTTGTTTGTTTGTTTTAAGTGCCTGTAGCGGTAGTTCTGAAGAAAACGAAAATTGTAATTTTTTATTAGACATAAATGTTTATGAAACTATAAACCTTAGCCTGCCACAGTATAGCCAATTACCATTTCCAGGAAATTCGGTTTATATTGCCAATGCAGGAAATGCAGGTATTATAGTTGCAAATACAGGCGTTGGTTACTTTGCTTGGGACGCTAGTGACCCTAACGAAATACCTAGTGACTGCTCTACTTTAGTTCCTTCTGGGTTAGAAGCTACTGGTGGTTGCTCTAATAACAAATATAGTCTTGTTACTGGAGAGCCTCTTGAAAATACAGAATTACAGTGTTCTTTAAAGTTTTACAGAGTTGAACAGAATGGTAATTACCTAACTATTTATAATTAAAAAAGCGACTCCTTTTTGAGCCGCTTTTCTACTTCTATTTTTATTTTTTAAAATCTTAATGTTGCACCAACTAAAAAGTTTGTTGTTGCCTGTGGATAATAGCCTGTATAATAACCTGTAGTGATTCCTGTTGAACTAGATGAATCATCATATTCATAAGAACCAAAATAACCATTAGATACATATTTTTTATTGAAAATATTATTTACTAAAGCAGACAAAACAATAGATTTAAAAAGTTTTTTTGGTGTAATTTCATAATTCACATTAAAATCACTCACAAAGTAATCGTCTAATTTTGAAAGTTTAGAATCTATATTTCCCATATATTGTTCGCCTACGTACTTACTTAACAATGATAGCTGTATGCTTTTAGTTGGATAAAAATTAAGTGTATTTCCAATTACTAAATCTGGTGAAAATGAAATATTAGTATCTCCTAAGTTAACCAATTCACCATTTATAGATGTTGTAAAATCTTTATTTTTATTACTACTTAATGCCACATTTGTTGAAGTACTAAACGCTTCACAAAATTGAATATTAGCATCTACCTCTAAACCTAATCTGTAACTTTTACCACTTGTAGCTTTTATTGCGCTACCTACATCATCTAGCTCTCCGGTTAACACTAATTGATTTTGGTAGAACATGTAATAAATATTGGTGCTAACAGCTACTTTTTGGGTGTTATGTCTCCAACCTAATTCTATATCGTTTAAAGTTTCGTTTTCGGTTACGCCATTTTCAAAATCATCTCTATTTGGTTCTCTATTTGCCCTTGCATAAGATGCGTAAAAGCTGTTATTACTATCTGTTTTATAGGTTAAACCTAATTTAGGATTGAAAAAACTAAAATCTGCATCTGTAATAAATTCTTCTCTATCAGAATTTAATCCGTTGGTTTTATAACTAACAAAACGTCCTTGTAAATCAATAAAACCAGTTAAAGCATCTGATAATTTAAAGGTTGCTTTTGAGAAAATGCTAAAATCGTTTTTGGTAGCATCACCATCGTAATAATGATCGCGTATATTGGTATTTGGTGCTAAATTACTTCCCCAAATAACTTCCCCAAAGTGATCTCCTGTATAAGAACTCATTGATAAACCAGAAATAACTTCAATAGCATTATTCTTATATGTTACATTAGCATTTAAAACGTAAAAATCATTATCTAACCATCTGCGAACTATAACATCAGAATCGTCTTCAATTAAATTGGCAAAATCTTCTGCAGATTCTTCTTCTTTAAACTGTTCAAAATACCCTTTCCCTTTGGTATAATTTAAACCAATATTAGTAGACCAATTATTGTTAAACCTTTGGTTCCAGTGTAATTGGTAATGGTCTTGCCAGTAATTATCGGTTTCATTATCATAAGTGTATGGGTTTTGCCTGCGGTCTTCTTTCAATTCTTCTGCTGTTAAGCCATACCAAGCTTGATAGGTATACTCTTTGTTTCCAAACGTTAAAGCTTTAATTAATGTGTTTCCGTCTTTATAAATTCCTTGTAAGAAATACGATTTTAAATCGGTAAAGGCTCTATCAACATAACCATCGGAATCAATTTTTGAGAAACGCCCAGAAATTTCAAAATGATCATTTATTAAACCAGTACTAAGTTTTACCATATGCTTTCTGGTATTGTAGCTTCCGAAGCTATTTGATATTTCTGCAAACGCTTCATTAGAAAAGGCATCGGTTAACACATTTAAACTAGCGCCAAAAGCACCAGAACCATTGGTTGATGTCCCTACTCCACGTTGTAATTGTAAACTCTGTGTTGATGAGGCAAAGTCTCCTAAATTCACCCAAAAGCTCCCTTGACTTTCTGCATCGTTATAAGGAATTCCGTTAATGGTTACATTTACTCTAGAGGCAGCCGAACCACGTACACGAATACTTGTATAGCCCACACCTGCTCCAGCATCGCTTGTAGTTACTACAGATGGTAAATAGTTAAGTAAAGCTGGGATATCTTGCCCTAAATTACGTTTAGCCAACTCCTCTTTACTTACATTTGAATGGGTGATGGGAGAATCTGCATCTACCCTCACTGCTTTCACTAAGACTTCATCTAGTTTTTCTGTTGAAGTAGAATCTTGTTGTACTTGAGTTTGTTGTGCATTTGCACAGACTGATAACACTAACAGTGCTAAAAAAAGAAATAAATTTTTCATGTCGATTAAAAAAATATAATCGAATAAAAAGAGGTAATTATTCTTTTGGTTATTAAAAATTGATTTTATTAATGAGATGCTAAAACTAACATGTTTAGCATAACATTTTAATATCCCTAAACAGCATTACCTGTTCTAGGTTCATTGGGTATGATCTCAGCCAGTTACTAAACAAGTTTAGTATTTAGGCACCCCTTTTTGAGAACGGAGCAAATATACAGCAGATTTATAAATTTTAAAGAATGAATTTATTTTTTTTAATCTAAACTTGGTTTTTGCCTATTAGCTTTTTTTTCGGCCTGCTTTTTTTTATTCTTTAACCGTTTTCTTATAACAGATTTTGGTGTTTTTGTAGCTATTCTTTGTTTCTTAACTTTTAAAGAGTTGCTAATTAACTCTATAAAACGTTTAATTGCTAATTCTTTATTTCTAATTTGGCTTCTACTTTCACTACAAGATAAAACTAATACTGCTTCTTTAGTTAGCCTATGCTTAAGTTTTGATAAAAGCCGTTGTTTTTGTGTTTCTGTAAACACCGCAGAATTTGTTAAATTAAAGTGTAACTCTACCTTAGTAGCCACTTTATTAACATGCTGTCCGCCACTACCAGAACTTTTTACTGCTTTAAAAGTAAGTTCTTTTAATAATGTTTCTTCATTAAACATTATTCTTCAACTTGGTGTGCTGGTTTTAGTAAATCATTTACTGTTTTAACCGGGTTGAATGTTTCTAAAGGCACTTCAACAAAAATAGAGTTCCAATACGCCATACTACCATTCCACAATCCGGGTAATTCTAAAGCTTTAACATCTGTTCCATTTTGTGTTTTCATGGTTATAAAAGCAGCTTCATGATCTACATATTCTTTTAAATCAAACTTTTCTCCTTTATAGTTTTTAACTGCACAAACTAAGTCTGTAGGGTTAAAATGAGTTGCTTTATAAACTATTCCTTGTTGTTCTTTACTACTGAAATTAATTTGAGCAAATTCAACTATTTGTAAAGATACATTACCTGTTTCTTCTTTTACCCAAAAAGGTCCTCCTCCTGGTTGTCCCTCATTTTTAACCATACCACAAACCCTAATGGGTCTGTTAAATTTTTCTCTTAAATAAGTCCTTTTTTTCTCTGAACTAAATTCATCAAAATCTGACGGAACCACCACATTTAATCTGTGGATTAAAAATAGAGCCATGATTTTATAATCTTCATCGTCACAATCGTTTTTATCTAATTTGTTTAGATAAGCAAAAACCTTTTCTTGAACGCTTAACAAAACGCCCGCTAGTAATTTTTTATATTCTGAAATAGATACGTTTTTGTCTTCAACAGTAATATTATCAATATTTTTAATAAATATTAAATCATAATCTAAATCATTTAAATTTTCTAAAAGAGCTCCGTGTCCTGCAGGTCTAAATAAAATAGAATTGTCTTCATTTCTGTAAACAGTGTTATTTGAAGTAAGTGCCACAGTTTCTGTAGCTTCTTTTTGGTAAGAATAAGATACATTAAAAGTAACCCCTGTTTTTTCTGTTAAATCATTATTTATTTTTTCAAATTCTAATTTAAAATAGTCATGATGCTTTTCTGATACTGTAAAATGTAAATTTGCGGTTTTATTTGAACTAGCATATAAAGTAGCCTCTAGTAAATGCTCTCTGAAAGCAGAAACGGCTTGGTCTTGATATTTATGAAATGGCAATAGTCCTTTTGGGAAAAAGCTATAATTTAATGCATCTGCATTTAACATAGCTTTTACAAATACACTACAAGTTTCATCACATGTAAAGTAATCAAAGTTTGGAACTGTTTCTTTTAATTTTTTAATGACTTGAGAATAGAATGGGAAATTTTCTATGTTTGAGAAAAAGGTTTTTACCAAATCATTATTCTGTCTATCAATATACTCATTAATGGTTTCTTTCTCTGGGTTATATGTTTTTAAAAATTGAAATAAAAATTTAAACATTCTGGTTGCAGCACCAGATGCAGGCACAAATTTGACAATGGATAAGTTATCCTTTTTGCTATCATAATACTGAATGTAACTTTGTGTTTCTTTTTCAGTAAAACGTTCAATACCTCTTCCTACAGTAGCTGCAGCTAATAGTTTAGAATAAGACATTCCGTTTTTTAAACGTTCTATCTGGGCATGAACTTGGTCTACAGTAATACCTTTGCTATGAATTTGCTCAATGTCTTTTTCTGTGAACATTAGTTTTGTTTTTTTAATAGTTTATCTATATGCTTAACGGCTTTTTCTAAACGTACTTTTGTACTTCCTCTTAATAAAACATACGGTCTGTTTTGTTTTATTAATTCATCTTCAAAAGCCTTAAACATACGTTCTCTTTCATTTGGCTTATCTCGTAAATCATCGGCTTCCCAAGGCGTGTCAATATAAGTTAAAAAATACAAATCATACTTATTTTTTAAGGCGTGTTTTTCAAGCATAGGATCGCAAACTCCTGAGTAATATGTTTCTGAGTATACTTTTGTTTCTAATAAATCGGTATCACAAATTAAAACAGAATCGGTTTTTTGGGCTAATTCATTTTCTAACTTCATTTGTCCTATAGCAATTGGCAACAAATCTTTGGGTTCGCAAGTTTTCCGTTCATTATTCCATTTATTTTGCAGATACTCACGCGCGTATTCTGGCACCCAAACAGAGTTATAGTACCTTGCTAATTGTCTAGATAAGGTTGTTTTTCCGGTAGATTCTGGACCAAATAAAACTACTTTTATGCAGTTTGCTGGTTGTTGTTTAAGATTTTTTTCCATGCTAAATAGCCTAAAATTGCAATAATAGTAAAGCCTAAATATTGTAAACTAGTAAAGGTAAAGCCTTTATAAAAATATAAAGGCACCGAAATAATATCACCAATTATCCAGAAAATCCAATTTTCCAGTTTACGTCTAGCCATTAACCACATGCCAACAAAAAATATGGCTGTAGTAATAGTATCAACATAGGCTACCCAACCGTTCCATTTATCAAATGTTATGTACACTAAATAAACAAACAGTAAGGTTGCTATAAATATAGCTATACTTAGTTTCTTTTCGTTGTTTGTTGTTAGAGATATTGGGGTAACTTGTTCTTTGTCAGTTTTTTTCGTCCATACATACCAACCGTAAACACTCATAATAAAGTAATACGCATTAATCATCATATCACCCAACAATTCCCATTTTAATAGTAGATACACAAAAATAATTGTGCTTATCATTCCTGTAAGAAATACTAAAACTTTGTTTTGTTTAGAGTACCAAACCGAAAGAAACCCAAAAATTACTGCTATTATTTCAAGAACAATATCAATAGTTTCGTATTCTAAATATTGCCCAAAGAAGAACTCAAAAATGGGGCTCATAATTATGTCTGTCTGATTTTACAATTTTCATGTATAAAAGCCCCTTATCTATAAGTTCAAAAGCTTCTTTAATTTCTTCGTTTAGAACCTCCATTACCTTGTCATAATCACCATATACCTGTGTGCTTAAAGGGTTTTCTTTAACCTTTAGGTTTGAAGCTCTTAACCTTTTAATAAAATGAATGATTGCAGGTTCAAAATCATCTTGTAATGGTGTTAATGTTAATTCTACTGATATTTTCATACTACTTTTTAATTTTTTCAAAAAACGTTTCATCTTCTTCAAGAGCTGTTCCTATTACTACTAAATTAGCTCCTGAAGCATATGTTCTTTCTAATTGTTCTTTACTTTTTATGCCTCCTCCAACAATTAAGGGAATACTCAACTTGTTTTTCACACTTTTTATAATGTCTTCTGAAATTGGGCTTTTAGCACCACTTCCGGCTTCTAAATAAATGAGTTTCATACCTAAAAGCTCTCCAGCTTTTGCCGTTTTTGTAATTTGAGACACATCTATTCTTGACATGGGTTGGGTATTAGTAACACGCTCTACGGCAGATTTGTTTCCGCTTTCTATTAAAATATAGCCCGTTGGAATTATTTCTAGTGCTGTTTGTAATAATTTAGAAACAGATTCTACATGCTTACCTATTAAAAAATTAGGATCTCTTCCAGAAATAAGCGACAAAAATAAAAGTCCGTCTGCTTTTCCTGTAATCTGATTTACATCTCCTGGAAACAAAATTACTGGAACATTGGTGTGTTTTTTTATTTCTTCAACTAAATATTCGGTATCATTTTCATCAACAGTACTTCCTCCTACAAAAATATGAGTAGCAACAGATTGATTAATTTTTGAAATAAATCTGGGCACCTTTTCAATTACCACTTTGTCAGGATCAATTAAAACTGCTAAAAGTTTTTCGCCTTTTAAAGCTGAAGCTTGTATTTTTTTATAAATAGAATTCATTTAAGTAATAGCGTAAGCACAAGAAAAACCTTCAAACTCAATAAATTTAATATGGTATCGGTATTTTCTATTTTTATAATCTATCCAAGCAATGGTTTCAGAATCTTCAATATTAAACGGAATAGCTAAACAATGATTTTTAAAACTTAAACCTGGAGTTGCAAAAAGCTTGTATAAGGACTCTTTAACACACCAAATAGCAGTAAGTTTTTTTATGTAATCGGGTTCATTTTCATCTAAATAATTGTATTCATAACCAATAAATTTATGTGCTATTACTTTTATTTTCTCTCGTTGTTTTTCAATATCAATTCCAACAACCTCATCACTAATAATAACTGCTGAAAAATTAAAAGAATGTGTAATTGAAATCTGCTTCCCATCCATTAAATGTGGTTTACCCAATTCATCGTAATATAAATCGGCATCTTGATACCCAAATTCACTAAGCAAACGTCTAACACTTAAAAATCCACGCTGATGCATTTCACTTTTCATCCTCTCAACACGCTGTAAACTTTCGGTTTTTAAAGTTAACGGTTTCATTAATTCATGATAAGATTCAGTAATCTTCCAAATTTTAACACAAGTTTGCTGATTGGGATTAAGGGTTTTATATAGAGGCATTTACTTTTCTGAAAGTTATTGGCTATCTTTGCCGTTTAATATTTAAGACCCACAAATATAACAATATGAGTACAAAAACAGTTGCTTACGTTCCTAATAAGGTTAAAGATATTTCTTTAGCAGAATGGGGAAGAAAAGAAATAGAATTAGCAGAAGCTGAAATGCCAGGTTTAATGAGCTTACGCGAAGAGTATAAAGACCAACAACCTTTAAAGGGTGCGCGTATTGCAGGTTGCTTACACATGACCATACAAACCGCTGTTTTAATTGAAACGTTGCAAGCTCTTGGTGCCGAGGTTACTTGGAGTTCTTGTAATATTTTCTCTACCCAAGACCAAGCCGCTGCTGCTATTGCCGCTGCTGGAACTGCCGTTTACGCATGGAAAGATATGACCGAAGAAGAATTTGATTGGTGTATAGAGCAAACCTTATTTTTTGGTGAAGACCGCAAACCACTTAACATGATTCTTGACGATGGTGGCGATTTAACCAATATGGTTTTAGATAAATACCCAGAACTAGCTGCAGGAATTAAAGGATTAAGCGAAGAAACCACAACAGGTGTTCACCGTTTATATGAGCGTGTTAAAAACGGAACTTTACCTATGCCTGCTATTAACGTAAACGACTCGGTAACAAAATCTAAATTCGATAATAAATACGGATGTCGTGAAAGTGCTGTAGATGCTATTCGTCGTGCTACCGATGTTATGCTAGCTGGTAAACGTGTTGTAGTTTGTGGTTATGGAGATGTTGGTAAAGGTACTGCAGCCTCTTTTAAAGGAGCTGGAAGTATTGTAACCGTTACAGAAATTGATCCAATATGTGCGTTACAAGCAGCAATGGATGGTTTTGAGGTAAAAAAACTAGAAACCGTAATTGGTAATGCCGATATTGTAATTACAACTACAGGAAATAAAGATATAGTTCGTGCAGAACACTTTAAAGCTATGAAAGACAAAACCATAGTTTGTAACATTGGTCATTTTGATAACGAAATACAAATGGCTTGGTTAAACGAAAACTACGGAAACACTAAAAACACCATTAAACCACAAGTAGATAAATACACTATTGATGGTAACGATATTATTATACTTGCCGAAGGTCGTTTAGTAAACCTAGGTTGTGCTACTGGCCACCCAAGTTTTGTAATGAGCAACTCATTTACTAACCAAACTTTAGCTCAAATAGAGCTTTGGAACCACAGCGACAAATACGAAAACAAAGTATACATGCTACCAAAACATTTAGATGAAAAAGTAGCCAAACTACACCTAGAAAAAATTGGTGTGGAATTAACAGAATTACGTGAAGACCAAGCAGAATACATAGGTGTAACAGTGGAAGGCCCGTACAAACCAGAACACTACAGATATTAATAATTGGTTATACTGAGTTTGATCTCAGTATTTCACATAAAATAAAAAATCCCAAGCTATATATTTAGTTTGGGATTTTTTTTTAAAAATTTATATCGTTAAACATCTTTAGGTTCATATTCTCTTTCAAAATACAACCAAAGACTAGAGTCTATAGATGTTTTAATTCTATTAATATCTCCCCCTTCTTTTAAAAATACGGTTATGTTTTCGCAGGCTCTATTTCTAGCAACACTTTCACAAATTTCTATGTGTTCAATTTCATTAAAGTGTTCTAAATGCTTTTTAATTCTTGAGTCTAAAGATTCATCACGTAAAAAAATCTTAATTACAGGCTGGGTTGGGGAATTACGTATTTCTGATCTAAATGGTAGCATAAGCACAAATTTTTAAAGTAAAACATATTGTTAATTGCAAATGCAATACCCTAATTTAATGTTTTTTTATGTTAAAATCAATAAAAAAAGCCCTTTTCTGTAATAGAAAAGGGCTGTATGTTATAACAATATATTAGACTACTACTGTAGATTAAGCTTTTTTAAATCATGAAAGAAGAAGTTCTTTTCATCATTCATACTTACAAATAACCCATTAGGGAATTTATCACCCAAGGCTTCTGTTGTTACCTCACACCCATCGGTTTCTGTAGTTCCTAAATTAAGTTCTTTAATAAAGGCATTGGTTTTTAAATCAAAAATATTGAATGTACCTGCCTGTTGATTTGATACTATTAAAAATGAATTGTCTGGATAATGAGCTATGGCTATACCTTCAATATCTTCTTTAAAATATTCGCCCCCAAAACAATAAATTTCTTTGTTTCCTTTTGAAGGTTCTGCGTAATATTTACGAATGCAATGACCTTCATCTGAATAATAAACAATACCATTTTGATTATCTACAGCAATGGCTTCAATTTCTTTTTTACCACTAAACTCACCAAATTTTCTAACTAAATTTGCTTTAACACCTGTACTATCTGAAACCAATTCATACTGATATAAATATCCGTTTTTAGGTCCTGTTTTTCTGCCTACAATAGCATAAAATTTCTTGGTTTTTGCTGATTTATACAAAGCTATACCCATTGGTAAATTAGCCTCTGGCATTTTAGCATCTGTAAAAACTTTAAACCCTCCGTTATCTAATGGTTTCATATCTGGTACAGAAAACAATCTAATTTGTTGACGCTCTCTTTCAGTAAAAGCAATGACATCAACTTTTGTTGAATCATTTAACTGAAAACCATATTCTAAATCTACATTATTTGGACGTTTTAAACCTCTAATGGTTTTTTCTTCTATTATTTTACCATCTAAATCAAAGGCGTAAATGGCACCCTCTGTATCTTTATCTGTTCCGAAAACAATACTTTTAGAAGCATTATTTTTGTTTACCCAAATAGCAGGGTCATCTGTATCATGTAATGTCTTTTCTGTAATAACATCTGGAGCTATTACAGGCAACTTTTTTCCGCATGATACTAATATTAACCCAATTAATATAATAAGTTTATTCATTTTAATTTTTTGCTTTAAATAAATCATACTTTAAACCAAATGTAATGCGTCTTCCGTAATATTCAGCTTGCATAGTTCTGTTTTTAACTCCTTGAAAGTAACGCAATGGCTGATCTGTTATATTGTTTAAATCGAAATATAATCTTAAGTTGTCATTGAAAGCGTAAGACGCATTAAAATCTAACAAGAATTGCTCATCATAGTATCTATCTTCAAAGGCATTCCCTCCAATTTCATCAATATAAGCATCTGAATAGTTTGCAGATAAACGCAAGTTTAATTTTTTACCGCTATACGACACCGAACCGTTAAACATGTTTGGGGCTGTACCTGGTAAGTCTAAATCATCACGCTCATCACCATCTTCATTTCTAATACCATCTGCACTAGAGGTTAAATACGTGTAGTTTGCCATAACCCCTAAATTTTTAAGGAACCCTGGTAAGAAATCTAACTGACGCTGAAAAGATACCTCTGCACCAGTAATTGTAGCATCATCTCCGTTTTGAGGCTGAAAAGCATCGTATCCTGTAGTGGTATCTTCAAACTGGAAAGTATAAATGAAATCTGATATATTTTTATGAAACACTCCTCCAGAAATAATACCAACACTTTTAAAGTAGTGTTCTGCCATTAAATCAAAGTTCATAGAAGTTGTAGCTTCTAAATCTGGGTTTCCTAAAAATATTTCTTCATCATCATTAACAACATCTATACTTGGTACAATATCGGCATAATTAGGTCTTGCCAATGTGTTTGTCCATGCAAAACGCAATACCGTATTGTTGCTAATGTTATATTTAAAATGTACGCCTGGTAAAATATTTAAATAATCTTTTTCTTCTGTAATAATACCTATTACATCTTCTTCGTCTTCAATTTCATTACCAGTTGCTTCTGTTTTTGTACTCTCTAATCTTACTCCTGCTAAAACACTAAGTTTATCTGATAATTTTTGATCAAACATAGCGTAAGCTGCATAAACATTTTCTTTAACTTCATAGTTTGCTCTTACGTACTCATCTGGCACATCTGATTCTTCAAATAAAGATGCATTAGAAAAATCTAAATCGCCCAAAAATTCTTCGTCTACAAAAAATCCAGCTTTGTACTTGCTACCCGCTAAATAATCATCCGTTGTTTTATCTACTAGTGGTAGGTTTAACATGTTTTCATAAAAGACTTCATTTAAACCTTCATACTCAAAGAAGTTATTATCTCTTTGTTTTTCTTTTACTTTAGCTCTAGCACCAAATTTTAAGGAACCTCCTTTACCTAATAAGTTTGTAGGTAATTTAAAGTTAACAAAGGCATTAAAATCTTTTTCGTCTGTATATTGATTTTCTTCGGTAAATTCACCAAATTCAAAATTACTTGGAGAGGCATCGGTTGAATTTTCGGGAGTAAATAAAGGAAATTTAGAATTTGATACATCATTTAAAATTACATATTCAGATTCATATACTACATATCTTTCATGTAAACGTTCTTCTGAGGCTTTTGCATAAGATGCTAACCAATCTAACTGCAGTTTACCAAATAAATGCTCACCTCCTAAACTATAGTTTTGCATACGCTGGTCTTCTAAACGTGCATTTTTATTTCTATCATTATCAATACCTCCTTTAGTTTCTCTTTTAACTTCTACTGGAAATCTTGTTGGAACTCCATCTGTAATTGTAAAATCTCCTTCTTCTATATCTTCGGCATCTAAAATTTCATGCTCTAACCTAAATCTATTTTCTCTATCGTCACGCCAGTTGTACATAGATTTAATAAAGATTTTGTTATTGGCATTAAATGCATAATCAAAATTAGCTGAAAAACTTCTACGAATTCTTTGAACAAAATACGCGCGTTGTTCAAAAACGTTGGTATATGGATTTACATCTACTTCAACTTCTTCGTCTGCATCGGCATCATAATAAGCAAACTCATCTGTCCATTCTGCTTCTATATTATCAGAGCCAAAATCGTTATCGTTAATTGATGATGATACCATCCATCCAAACTTGCCGTTTTTACTTCTATCGCCTATTAAGAAAGAAGCATTAAGTATTCTTTTGTCTGTAATTGTGTTAACTCCAGAACCTAAGGTAGCTGCAACTCTAAATCCGTTAGGAGATGTTCTAGTTACTAAATTTACAGACCCCCCTAAAGCATCTGCATCCATATCTGGTGTTACGGCTTTATTAACTTCAATAAGTTGAATCATGTCTGATGGAATAAGGTCCATTTGAACATTTCTATTATCACCTTCGGCCGAAGGAACTCTACTACCATTTAATGTAACCGAGTTTAATTGAGGTGCTAAACCACGAATAATAATATTTCGTGCTTCACCTTGATCTACTTGCATAGTAATACCAGGAATACGTTTTACGGCGTCACCAACATTAGCGTCAGGAAATTTACCAATTTGATCTGTAGAAACTATATTAGTAATGTTTTGTTTGTTTTTTTGAGCATTTAAAGCCTTTGCTTGCCCACTATTATAACCATTAATTACAACATCTTCTAACTCTAAAGCTTTTGCACTAATTGCTATAGTAACATTTGTTGTTTCACCTTCTTTTACTTCTACTTCTGTTTCGGTATCGGCATACCCTAAATACATGACTTTAATAGTTTGGTTTCCTGAGGGAATATTTACGAAAACAAACTTACCATCTGCATCGGAAATCACGCCTTTATTAAGTGATTCCATTAACACATTAGCAAAAGGAACGGCTAGTCCTTTTTCATCAATAATTGTTCCTTGAATATTTCCGTTTTGTGAAAATCCTAAAAAAGAAAATATAAAGGTTAATAATAAAAATGCATATTGTTTTTTCATGATTAATTAATTGGTTAATTATTAATGCGAAATAACAAAAGCACCTTACCATCTTTATTAATTAAATTTTAAGTTATAGTTATTTATACGAAAGAAAAAACCTATATTTTAAATTTACTTAACATTAAGAAGAACTTTAGTAAACATAAATAACAATAAAAAAAGCTCCTTCTGAATTAACAGAAAGAGCTTTTAATGTATTTTATAAAACTTACTTACTAAGCCTCAAATGGCTCAATAGACACGTAAGATTTATTGTCTTTTTTCTTAGTGAATTTTACAATACCATCAACTTTGGCGTGTAATGTGTGATCTTTAGAAGAATATACATTTTCACCAGGGTGATGTGTATTTCCTCTTTGTCTTACGATAATGTTTCCTGCTATTGCAGCTTGACCACCAAAAATCTTAACACCTAAGCGTTTCGATTCTGATTCTCTACCGTTTTTCGAACTTCCGACTCCTTTTTTATGTGCCATTTTATTTCGATTTTATTTTAACAATAAGAAATAAAGCTTAAGCCTTACCTCCATCTAATTCGTCTTGCCATTTTTTAAGTTCATCCCACTTACCTTCTGCAGCTAATTTAGCTTGTTCTGGCCAAGTGTCTGTAACATGGTTACCTCTTACATCAGCAATAATTTCAGAGATTTTCTCTGGAGTAGATGCTGCTAAATCTGCAAATGTTGCAATTCCAGCTTCAACTAACGTTGATGCAATTTTAGGTCCTATTCCTTCTATTTTCTTTAAGTCATCTGCTTTTCCTGTAGCTTTTTTAGCTACTGGTTTAGCTTCAGCCTTTGGAGATTCTTTTTTTGCTGGAGCAGATTTTTTAGCTCCTGATGTAGCAATACTTTCTATTACTATCTCTGTTAAGGCTTGACGGTGACCATTTTTTACACGGTAACCTTTACGTCTTTTCTTTTTAAAGACTATTACTTTATCACCTTTAAGGTGCTTAACGACTTTTGCTCCAACTTGAGCGCCGTTTATAGCCGGGGCGCCAACAGTTACTTTGTCTCCATCTGCAACTAAAAGAACATTATCGAAAGCTACTTTCTTCCCTTCTTCAGTTTGTAAACGGTTAACAAAAACTTTTTGGTCTTTTTCAACTTTAAATTGATGCCCTGCTATCTCTACAATTGCGTACATAGCGTAACGTTTTTATTAATTAAATTATTTAAACATTGCCTTCAATTCTTCTTAGGCGGGTGCAAATATACTGCTAAATTATTAATCTACAAACGTTTTAAAGATTTTGAGGTATATTTCTGCTATTTTTAAAAAGTTGCATTACAGAGAGCGTTGCAACTACAGATGTTGCTAACCCCATAACAGCAACAATAAAGGTTATCATACCAATATTTACATCAAACTTCCCTTTAAAAGTTTGTAATAATTCTGGCAAAAAATTGGTGTTTACTTCAGTGGTATAGAATAAAAAGAAAATTGTAAACACAAAGGTAGCAACAAAACCTGTTATAATACCAGTTTTAAAGCCTTGACCATATGAAAAAGCAGTAGGAAATTGCAACTTACTTAATTTTACGGCTTCATACACGCCAAAGCCTGTGATAAATGCATTGAAAAAACTAAAAGCTGGATTTATATGTTTATTAAACAATGATAGAATCAAAAAATATGCTATTAAAACAGCACTAGTAACAAGGCCAAATCTTATAGGAAGTGATATTTTTTTCATCTTAGTTGGTATTAGAGTTTTCTTAAATTTCGTAAAAAAAAATGACATTTAATAATTTAACTCTAATTATATGAGGCCATTAGCGCTTCTTTTTATGAGCTAAATACACACCTATAAGAATAATAATGGTGGCTATTCCTTGTAAAAAGCTAAAACGTTCACCGTCTAAAACACCCCAAAATACAGCAACAATAGGCATTAAATAAGCTACAGAAGACGCAAAAACAGGAGTAGACACTTGCACTAATTTATTAAATAGCACTTTTGCAATAGCTGTTCCAAATAATGATAACACTAACATATAGAGTAACGCAGGCTTTAAGTTTTGATTTGTGAGCACTTCTGTTTTAAAAAAACCTGTACTAATTAAAACTACAACTGCTGGAATTATTATAGCTGTAAAATTGCCTATTGCAATTGTTAAAGGATTAACATGTTGCAAATGTTGCTTTAATATATTTATACTTGCTGCATAACTACATGCTGCTACTATTACCAAAGCAGCATATAAATAATTCTGATTTGGATTTAAAGAAATTCCATTAATAATTAACATTATTGTACCTAACAAACCAACAAAAACACCTAAAACCTGTCTTTTTGTTGATTTTATTTTAAAAACAAAAAAACCAAGTATAATAGTATTTAATGGCACTAAAGAGTTTAAAATAGAAGCTATGGCACTATCAATTTCTGTTTCTGCAAAAGCAAAAAGAAATACTGGAAAGAATGTGCCCAATAAACCCGTTATTATAATCCATTTCCAATCTTTCACAATGATATTTTTTACTTTTCTAAAACCAATAAGAAAAAGAAACATGGCTGTAAAAATTATACGTATGGCTCCTAACTGCATTGGAGTTAAACCATTTAAGCCTTTTTTAATAAGTATAAATGAGCTTCCCCAAATTAATGAAAGTACTAATAAATAAATCCACTTTGGATGAAATGCCTTCATAGATCTTTCGTTTAAATCACAAATTTGAACTATTTAATCTAATTACACATCTTTATTTATTAATTTTGTAATCTATAAGATGTTGGTTTATTATTAAATAATAACCTCTGTTTAAACACATTGCTTTAATTTAAATACTTAAAACATGAATACTTTGAAAAATATTTTAGGATTAACTATAATGGTTTTGTTAGCTTTTGGTTGTAAAAACGAAACAAAAGCAGAAGTAAAAACTGTTGAGGTTGCAACAGAAACTGCTAAAGAACTAGATCCTAATGCCAGCTACGCTAAAGCAGAATTTACTATAGATGGTATGACTTGCGAAATTGGTTGCGCCAAAACTATAGAAAAGAAAATAGCTAAAATGGAAGGCGTAAAATTTGCTAAAGTAGATTTTGATAAAAAATTAGCTATGGTTGAATATAACGAAGCTAAAGTAACTCCAAATACTTTAGAAGAAACCGTAACCAACGTTGCCGATATTTATAAAGTAAGCAACATGAAAACTGTTGATAATTTTTCAGTATCACAGTAAAACTATATACTTTTATTACACTTTAGAGATTAGTTAAAAAAGATATTTTTAGCTATGGTTGTTTATGAAACAAATATAGACAACCATAGCTAAATAAAAAACACTTAACACTTTCTGTAAGAAAATTTAATCATATAACAGCACATAGCATAATGTGCTAAGTTAAAGGATATAATAGCAAAAAAATTAAACAATGCATATTTAGTAAGGAACAAATTTGCCCCTTGAAAACAAGAACTAATAAAAACAAGGATTGCAGAAACTATTAAAAACTTGTTAAGTTTAGTTTTATTACTTAAACCCAATAAAAGTGCGCTAAAAACAAATACAGTTGCAGATAAAACATACAATGTTGTTTCTTGTAAAACAAGCATTTGATTCATTCCTTTAAAATAAACCGTAAAAGGTACACCTACTAGCACTATTAATACCACAGCCAATTTAAAAGCTAATTTTGTATCTACCTTTTTAAAACGTTTAAACAATAAAACGCTGTACAGAAGAAAAGCTATAACATGGTATAGTAAACCCTTAGAGTTATACTCCTGATATGGGTTATTGAAATTACAAATTCCTAAGAAATTAAAAATTATAGCAAGTATAAACAACAAACTTCTTTTGTTTGTATTTAACATGTAGATAACAAAAATTAGAGGAAAAGAAGCAAACATTGTTACCTTTCTATCTAAATATGTTGGTAAAACAGCTCCTAAAGCATCAATAAAAATAATACCAAAAAATATATAGTTTAATAATATTTTTTGACAAAGTAATTCCCACAATTCTTTTATTACTTCTGTTTTGTATGTTTTCAACGTGCTTTATGCTATTAATTTTCCTCTTAGGTGAACGAAAATATAACTAATAGAAAAGAAGCAAAACGTTATTGTGTTTTTTTAAAGCTAATTAAAAAAAATAAAGCACTTTATCGAAGAAAACCACACTTTAAACGCTCTTATTATTTCCACCTAATAGTTTCCATAATACGCCTCATATCTTTTTGTAAGTAATGAGATGCAGGCAAAATGGAATCATAATTAGGTTTGGCATTGAAATACATTGATCCCGTTAAAAAATGATTAACGCTATCTGTAACATAAAACTGTGCTGGTGAAGCCACATTACCTTTAACTACAGACAACATACCATAAACTTTTTGGTTTTTATTTTCATAAGGAAAACGGGGAATTTCGTCTGCTTTTTTCGTGTGCTCTAAAGTGAATTTTTGGGCGTCTCTTAAAAAATCTTCTAAGTTCTTCCTGTTTCCTTCTATAGCTTTATATGTTAAAAATATAGTTCCCTTTAACGCAGGATAATCTATATTAATACCATAACTTTCTGTTGTTGCCTCCATTTTTTTTGTAGAAACACTTTCAACCATTACATTAGTTTCAAAAGTAAAAGGCAAATTAAGTTTGGTTTCTACATATTTAGCTTCTAGGTAGTCTAGCCTTAAAAAAGCTTTAGGCTTAGGCTTATAGTCTTCACCACAAGACACACAAATAAATATTAACAAAAGGTATATATAGCTACGCATTAAGTTACTGTGAATTTAACAAGTTTTATTCTTTTTTTATCTAAAGCTTCAATAGTAAAAACGTAATTTTCAAAATTTATTTTACTATTAAGTTTTGGAAAACTACCCGATATTTCTAAAACAAAACCTGCAATGGTTTCTGCTTCACCTTTGTTTTCTTCAAAAACAGATTCGTCTTTAATTTTAGTAATTTTATAAATATCTTTTAAAGCTGTTTTACCTTCAAACACATAATTATTTTCATCTAGTTTAGAGTATAGTAAATCTTCATCATCAAACTCATCACTAATATCTCCAACAATTTCTTCTATAATATCTTCTAAAGAAATTAAACCTGATGTTCCTCCATATTCATCAACTACAACGGCTAAATGAACTTTTTTTTCTTGAAATTCAGCCATTAAATCGTCTAACTTTTTATTTTCTGGAACAAAAAATGGCTCCCTAATCAATTTAACCCAGTCAAACTGCTTTTTGTTTATGTGAGGCAATAAATCTTTAACGTAAAGAATACCTTTTATTTGATCTATGTTTTCTTCATAAACTGGAATTCTAGAATATCCATTCTCAATAATTTCTGGCATAATTTCGGCATATTTCTGCTCTACATTTAAAGCAAAAATATCAATACGGGGTCTCATTACTTGTTTGGTATCGGTATTCCCAAAACTTACAATACCTTGAAGTATTTTATGTTCTTCTTTAGTAGTATCTTCTTCGCTAGTAAGTTCTAATGCTTGCGATAGTTGATCTACACTTAAGTTTGATTTTTGTTTCCCTAATTTATTATGAATAGCCAAGGTAACATTTTGCATGGGCAAACTTATAGGTGAAAACATTACATCTAAAACCTTTAATGGGTATGCCATAAAAGAGGCAAATTTAATATTGTTTCTACTGGCATATATTTTTGGCAAAATTTCACCAAACAACAAAATAAGGAATGTTATTAAAATTACTTCTAATAAAAATTTTACAGTAGTATCTGCAATATTACCAAAAATAAAATCACCTAAGTATGCAAACAAAATAACCGTTGCAATATTTATGAAGTTATTAGCTACTAAAATGGTGGCTAATAATTTTTTGGGACGTTCTGTGAGTTTTGCAACTACTTGCATACGTTTAGAATTAGTTTCTAAACCTTGTTCTATATCATTCTTAGTTAAAGAAAATAAAGCTACTTCGGCTCCAGAAATAAGTGCAGAACAGAGCAGTAGCAAAAATAGTAATGCAAAACCAGAAATCATTGAATAATTTAATACAATGACTAAACTTAAAAAACTCGCGGGGTCAGGGTCCAAATACTTTGGTTTTAGTTAAACAAAAAGCCTTTATTTTAGGCTTATTAATTATTTAAAATGGAAGATCATCATTTGTATCTTCTGCAGGTTTACTAGCTGGTTTATCTTTAGCTACTGGCGATTGAGCCGCGGTATTTATTGCGTTATTTTCACTTTCTTTTTTTGTAGTTAAAAATGTAAAATCTGTACATTGAATTTCTGTACTGTAACGCTCATTACCATTATCATCTTGCCATTTGCGTGTTTTTAGGCGTCCTTCAATGTAAACTTTATCTCCTTTACTTAAATACTTTTCGCAAATTTCAGCAGCTTTATTTCTTACCACAATATTATGCCATTCTGTATTGGTTACACGCTCATTGGTTTGTTTGTTAGTATAGGTTTCATTTGTAGCTAAAGGAAATCTACCTACACACCCGCCACCTTCAAAATAATGCATTTTTACCTCATCTCCTAAATGCCCTATTAGCATTACTTTATTTAATGTTCCTGACATAGCTTTTATTTATTTGTAGTTGCAAAATTACTTAATTGTAACTCATTTTTAAAATTAATAAAAAAATATGATAAGCCATTCTTTTAGTTTAAAAACTAAAAGCATCTATAAAATTGCCAATTAAAATAGGTACGGGGTAGCTTTGAACATCATTTATCAAAATTCCTTTAACAGGAAGCTCTTTAACTTTAACAATCCAAAACTTAGAATGTAAGTGCTGATGTGATAGTTTATGAATAATACTCTTATCATTATAGAGTATAATTTCAAACGGCATATTTTTTAACAAGTCATGTGTTTTTGCTAGTGCTTTAAAATCTTGATAATTGAAATCTGATTTTGTTTCAACCAAAGGAAACTGATATAAGTTTTGCCAAATACCCTTACCTTCTCGCTTTTCTAAAATTGTTTTCCCATCTTCTGAAATAAAAACTAAAAAATTGAAATATTTCTTTTTGGCCTTAGCAGATTTAATTTTTACAGGCAAGTCTACTATTCTATTCTCATTGAAAGCTATACAGGAATCATTAAATGGACAAATGGAGCAATCTGGATTTTGAGGTTTACACTGTACAGCACCAAACTCCATAATAGCCTGATTAAATGTTGCAGGGTCTTTTTTATCAATTAATTCTTGTGCTACACTTTTAAACTCTTTGCCACCTTTAGTACTATTAATGGGTGTTTCAATTCCAAAGTAACGAGATAAAACACGGTACACATTACCATCTACAACCGCTGTAGGTTCATTAAAACAAATTGAAGCAATGGCACTAGCGGTATAATCGCCAACACCTTTAAGTTTTAATAAAGCTTTGTAATTATTAGGAAATTCTCCTTGTAATTCATTAGCAACATATTTTGCAGTGGCATGTAAATTTCTAGCTCTAGAATAGTAACCTAAACCTTGCCATAACTTTAAAACTTCACTTTCATTAGCTTTTGCTAAATGAAAAATAGTTGGAAAAGTGTTTAAAAATGCATAATAATATGGTAACCCCTGCTTAATTTGTGTTTGCTGCAAAATGATCTCAGACAACCAAATACAATAAGGGTTTTTAGTTTGCCTCCAAGGAAGATCACGCTTATTGTTTGAGTACCAGCTTATTAAAGATTTTAAAAATTGCATTGATTCTTTTTATAAAAAGCGCTAAAATTAACGTTTATAATATTAAATTTTAGTGAATTAGGTTTGAAATATTGAATATTAAATCCCTATATTTGCATCCCTTAAAAATTTTATATAGTAATCTAAAAAATAAATAATTAAAATGACGAAGGCTGATTTAGTAGCAAAAATTTCTGAGAAATTAGGAATTGAAAAAGGAGATGTACAAGCAACTGTTGAATCTTTTATGGAAGAAGTAAAAACATCTTTAGAAAGTGGAGACAATGTTTATTTAAGAGGTTTTGGAAGCTTTATTATTAAAACAAGAGCAGAAAAAACTGGTAGAAACATTTCAAAAAACACTACAATAAAAATACCTGCACACAATATTCCTGCATTTAAACCTGCTAAAGTTTTTGTTGAAGGTGTTAAAACTAACGTAGACGTTAAGTAATAAACGCATTAAAATAAATTATTAATTAAAAACACACTATTTATGCCAAGTGGTAAAAAACGTAAAAGACATAAGGTAGCGACACACAAGCGTAAGAAACGCAGACGCGCTAACCGTCACAAAAAGAATAAATAAATCAAAAAAGTAGTTAGATTAACTACTTTTTTGGTTAAAAACAAAAACGTTCTTTGAAATGAGTTCCATAAAGTATGGAGCTCCACGGGTTAAAAAAATCCTGTGATTAGGATTATCTAAAAAAACTTTTTAGGTAACCTTAAAAATATTGTTTAATCCATCTATACTATAATAGTTGTTAGTTGCTAGTTGCTAATTATTAGTTTTTGAAAACTTTTATCTTTTAACTTATAGCTTTTAACTAAAAACGTATGGATAAAAATTAACTACATGGATAAAGAATTGATCATCCGATCTAGTTCTGATGCTGTTGATTTTGCCTTATTAAAAGATGGAAAACTAATTGAGTTACAAAAGGATGAAGATGATAACAATTTTTCTGTTGGTGATGTGTTTATAGCCAAAATAAGAAAAACTGTTCCTGGTTTAAATGCTGCATTTGTTAATGTAGGTTATGAAAAAGATGCTTTTTTACATTATCATGATTTAGGCCCAAAATTACCTTCTCTTTTAAAATTCACAAAACGTGTAAGCACAGGTAAACTAAAAGATTTTTCTTTAAAAAATTTCCCATTTGAAAAAGATATTGATAAAGACGGAAAAATTGTAGATGTCTTAAAATCAAATCAATCGCTATTAGTACAAATAGTAAAAGAACCTATATCAACCAAAGGCCCTAGAATAAGCTCAGAGCTTTCTATTGCTGGTAGATATATTGTTTTAGTACCTTTTTCTAGCAGAATTTCTATCTCACAAAAAATAGAAGACCGCGAAGAAAAAGACCGCTTAAAACGCTTGGTAAAAAGTATAACACCACAAGGGTTCGGAATTATAGTTCGTACAGTAGCACAAGGCAAAAAAGTAGCCGAACTAGATAAAGATTTACAGAATTTGCTTAGTCGATGGACGGCAATGTGTAAAAAGTTACATAAAGCCCATCATCCCAGTAAGGTTTTAGGAGAGATGAATAAAGCCTCGTCTATTTTAAGAGACATATTTAACGACTCCTTCACAGCTATACATGTTGATGACGAAGAGCTTTATTATCAAGTAAAAGATTATTTGCAAGAAATTGCACCAAAGAAAGAATCAATAGTTAAATTGTATCAGTCTAAAATACCAATTTTTGAAAAATTTGGTGTTGAAAGACAAATAAAAACCTCTTTTGGAAGAACCGTTTCCATGGCTAAAGGTGCCTATTTAGTAATAGAACACACCGAAGCTTTACATGTTATAGATGTAAATAGCGGAAACCGCTCTAATAAAGCCAACAACCAAGAGGATACAGCACTAGAAGTTAATTTAATAGCTGCTACAGAAATAGCACGCCAATTACGATTACGTGATATGGGTGGTATTATAGTAGTAGATTTTATTGATATGACGAATGCTGCCAACAGGCAAAAATTGTTCAATCATCTTCGTGATGAAATGAAAGACGATAGAGCAAAACATAAAATATTGCCACCAAGTAAATTTGGTTTGATACAAATTACAAGACAGCGTGTACGACCAGAAATGAACATTAAAACCCGCGAGGAAAATCCTAACGGTGTTAATGGTGCCGAAGTTGAAGCACCCATTGGCTTAGTACAAAAAATAACGCAAGATCTTGAAGTATTGCTTAGAAAAGACTATAAAAAGGTGACCTTAAACACACATCCTTTTATAGCAGCCTTTTTAACCAAAGGTTTTCCATCTATACGTTCAAAATGGTTTTTTGAACATAAAAAATGGGTGAAAATATTACCTAGAGATGCTTACACATATTTAGAATACCACTTTTTTGATAAAGATGGTAATCAAATTAAATAACTTAAAACGCCTTACTAAGCAAATAGTAAGGCGTTTTTTTTATTAAATTTAGAATTATCAAATTGTTTAAATAAACTTTAACTTTTCTTAAATTATAATCTATTGCTTTAGTATTTTATGAATAGAATATTGATTAGAAACTAAATCTAATGCTTTAACAAAATAAATACCTGCTGTTAAATTTGAGACATTTATTGAGTTTGAATTTGATTTTAATATTGTTCTGCCATTCAAATCATAAATTTTAACAACACAATTTTCACAAAAATTGATATTTAAAATATTATCAACAGGGTTTGGATATATATATTTTCTTAGCTCACTATCTTTTTTTTTTTGATTCAGAGGTTCACAAAATACAGTTAAACTATTAAACCAGTTGAGAGCATAGTTAATTGTAGGAATTAAACAGGTTTCATGCGTCCCAGATGAATTCAAATCAATCCCTACAACATCTGACGATCCTAATGCATTCATTTCATTAACTGCAACTATTGAATTAAGTGGGGTTACAGAAGTATCTCCACCACAATACAGGAGCCTTATTGGTTCATTAGACACCCAATTATGCACATCGTTTTCTCTTGCTGCTTTTCTAAAAGGGTGATTAGATTTATTTTTTATGTTATCTACCACAGAATCTTGCATAAAAGTATATAAATTGTTTGGGATTTCTGAGTTCCATTGATTATTAGAGAATGTACCATCAGATAAATAGTTCCCAATAGTAACATCATATGGACTATCATAATATTCATTTAAGTTATTATAAAGGTTTCCATAAATAAACTGATAAGATGCAGCTGCATATGGAATATACTGTGAGGTGTAATACACAGGACTATCATCAAAAATAAAATCTATTTGGGTTTTTGATATCTCTAATGGAGCAGAGAGAGGAGCAGATGCTACAACGTTAAACTCATCTTTTAAATCATTTACTGTAATATACTTATGTGTAGCCATGGTAGCATGCCCTCCTTGAGAATAACCAGCTAAAAAAAGTTGATTATTGTCACTTATTGACAAACTATTAGTTAAAAATTCTCGGGCAGCCCTTATCAAATCAAGTGAAGCAGTTGCTTCAGACTCCCAATGAATATAGGGATGAACACCAGAGTTTTCACCCATTCCTAAATAATCAGGCATAGTAGTTATATAACCATTCCCAGAAAAAAGCAATCCTTCATAATAATATTGATTATTTGAAGGCACACTATTTTTATTAAATTGTGTACCATGATGATAAGAAACAAATGGTAACTCATCACATAAACCTTGAGGTAAATACAGAGCTCCAGAAGCTATGGTTGGGTTACCATTAACATCAACAGTATTATATATAATCTTATAACTTATTACAGCGTTAACATTATTTATATCCATATTTATTATAGAAGCCACCTGCTCTTTAGATCTATTAAATAAAACCTCTGCACTAATTAAATTTTGGGCTACAGAAAAGTACGAACTTAAAAATATCCCTATAATAAATATATATGTCTTTCTACAATCTTTTTTTACCAACATAAATTCATTTTTAATTATTCCTCTTTAAATTAACATAATATTTTGGATTACAAAATATTAGCTGTTTTTCTGTGAAATTATATATTTAGATCCCAAACAAATGTATGTGTTTATATAGTATTATGGCGCAGGATTGGGAATAGCTTTATGCACCTCATTAATAGCATCTAAAACTTCGTTATTTAAAGAAACATTAATACTGTCTATATTTTCTTTTAGCTGTTCTAAATTAGTTGCTCCAATAATATTAGCTGTTACAAAAGGTTGGTTGTTTACAAAGGCTAAAGCCATTTGTGCTAATGAAACTCCATTGGCTTCGGCTATTTTTAAATATTGAGTTGCTGCTTTTGTTGCTTCTAATCCGCTATATCTTGAAAACCTAGGAAACAGTTTTAATCTTGCGTTTTCTGCTGCAATTCCCTTAATATATTTACCCGATAATACGCCAAATGCCATTGGTGAATATGCCAATAAACCTACATTTTCTCTTAATGAAACCTCAGCTAAATCGCCTTCAAAGGTTCTATTAAGGAGAGAATAGGCATTTTGAATGGTTATAACTCTGGGTAAATTATGCTTTTTAGACTCTTCTAAATAACGCATGGTTCCCCATGAATTTTCATTAGAAATTCCTACTTGCCTAATTCTTCCGGCTTTAACTTCTTTATCTAAACTATAAAGAATGTCATTGAAATTATCTTCCCAAGCCGTATCTAATTTATAATCTCTTGTGCCAAATCTATTGGTATCTCGCTCTGGCCAGTGTAATTGGTATAAATCTATGTAATCTGTTTGAAGACGTTTTAACTCGGCATCAAGAGCTTCTTTAATGGCATTACCTTTAAATCCATTAGTACGGATGTGTGCTGTATAATCTCCAGGACCAGCAATTTTTGATGCAATTACTAGTTGGTCTCTTTTCCCATGTTTTTTTAACCAAGTTCCTATTATTTTGCTAGTACGTCCACTTGTTTCTGCATTAGCAGGAACTGGATACAACTCTGCGGTATCAATAAAGTTAACGCCTTGATTTGTTGCATAATCTAGTTGTGCATGCCCTTCGGCTTCTGTGTTTTGATTGCCAAAAGTCATGGTGCCTAAACATATTTTGCTAACTTTTATATTGGTATTTGGGAGTGTTGTGTATTTCATAGTAGACTATTTAAACTTCTTAAATTATTATATTTCTTAGAGTTTTTTAGATTGACAAAGATAAAAAACCGTTAAAAGCCTTTTTTAGCTTTTAACGGTTTTTTATGCGTTAGGGATTGAGGCATTTGTTGGAGCTCCTCATAGAGAGCGACTGCCGAAAGCCCGACCCTTGTGGTAACGCCATTTTAATTTTCATTTAACAGCTTAGAAAGTTCATCTAACTTTGGTGTTAGAACAACTTCTATTCTTCTGTTTTTTGCTCTTCCTTCGGCGGTATCGTTGGTGGCTATTGGTGCGTATTCACCACGTCCTGCAGCTGTTAAGTTTTCTGGATTGATGGCTGCATTTTCTCTAAGGATGTTTACAATGGCTGTAGCTCTTTTTGTTGACAAATCCCAATTACCGCTTAATTGCCCGCTACCTTTGTATGGTACATTATCTGTATGCCCTTCAATTAAAACTGCTATGTCTGGATTGTCTGCAAGTACATTACCTAACTGCTGCACTGCTCTACGCCCTTCTGTACCTACAGCCCAACTTCCGGAACCAAATAATAATTTATTTTCCATAGACACATAAACTTTACCGTCACGCTGTTCTACGGTTAATCCTTTACCTTCAAAATCTGTTAAAGCTCTAGAAATTGCATCTTTTAAAGCACTCATTGCGGCATCTTTATCTGCAATAACTTTTTCTAATTCTGCAACTCTGTTTGAGCGATCTTCTAGTTCTTTTTTAAGTTTTTCTAAACGTGCATTTTCTGCTGCTAAGGCTTGTTCTTTTGCTTCTAATTGCGCTAATAATTCTCTGTTTTTTTGTGAATTTTTAGCTATAGCTGCTGAACTGTTTTTTTCTAATGCATCATAAGACGCTTTTAAATTAGCGTAGTTAGATTTTAATGCATTATAGTCTGATTGTAACTTGTCTCGTTCTGCTACAGCTTCATCATAAGCTGTTTGTAACTGCTTTAACTCATTTTTTGCTGCATTTTTTTCTTTTAAAAGTGCATCATTAGCATCAGATAATTTTCTATTTTCATTTTTTAAATTATTGTACTTACCCTCTAATTCTTTATAAACTTTGGGAGATACACATGAAGTTAATACTACTAAAGTTAATACTAGTACTGAAAATTTTTTAATCATTAGGTTAGGTTTTGGATTTGACTGTATTTAATTATTTATCTATTTCTAAAAGTATTGGGCAATGATCACTATGAACAGCATCTTGAAGTATAACGGCTCTTTTTATGTTTTCTTGTAAAGGTTGTGCAACCATGGCGTAATCTAATCGCCATCCTTTATTGTTAGCCCGTGCATTTGCTCGATAACTCCACCAACTATATTGTTGTTTTTCTGGGTTTAAGTAACGAAAAGAATCTATAAAACCACTGTTAATAAAAGCGCCTATCCATTTGCGTTCTACAGGTAAAAATCCTGAAACATTTTTTAACCCTTTAGGATTGTGAATATCTATTTCTTCATGACAAATATTATAATCGCCACAAATAATAAGGTTGGGTATGCTTTTTTTAAGTTTGTTTATGTATTCTTGAAACATATCCATGTACTCTAGTTTATGCTCCAATCTAGCAATATTTGTGCCAGAAGGTAAATATAAACTCATAATTGAAAAATTATTGAAATCTACTCTTAAATTACGGCCTTCAAAATCCATAGATTCAATACCTGTACCATATTCAACATGATTGGGTTTTATTTTACTTAAAACAGCTACACCGCTATACCCTTTTTTCTGGGCACTAAACCAATAGTGATAATTGTAACCGGCCTCTTCAAAAATACTTAAATCTAACTGTTCTTTTAAAGCCTTAATTTCTTGTAAACAAATTACATCTGGATTGGCTGCTTTTAACCAATCTATAAACCCTTTATTTACTGCGGCTCTTATTCCGTTTACATTGTATGATATTATTTTCATTACTTGATTCTTTGTATTTCAGCTAAATTAAATAATGCATTACTTTTACACTATAGTTTGTTATAGCTTTTATTCATAAAACTATAAACAAAATATTTTAAACTAATTGAAGTTTAAATATCTAAATGAAATACTATTTATCTTTTATACTCTTTGTTTTTAGCTTTTGCATTTTTGCTCAAGAGCAAAACTCAAACTACAAAACAGTTAAAGTTGCTGTAAAAAATTCTATTAAAATTGATAGTGTTAGCTTAAACTCTAGTTGGTTTTTTATAAAAACTAAAGAAGATACTTTGATTGATTCTTCTTATTATAATATAGATTTTCCCAAAGCATTATTAACATTTAAAAAACCCATAAAAACAGATTCAATAGTAATAAATTATTTAAAATTCCCTGAGTTTTTAACTAGAACCTACAAACAGTTAGATGAATCTATTATAGTTACTAATAACAGCAGCGCACAAACACTTTATAAATTATCTCAACCTAATACCAACAGCACTTTTATGCCTTTTGATGGCTTAACAACCTCTGGAAGCATATCTAGAGGGGTTACTATAGGAAACAATCAAAACTCGGTTTTAAATAGTGAATTAGACTTACAAATTATTGGAAAACTAAATGATAAAGTATCTCTTAGAGCCTCTATTCAAGATGCTAACATCCCTTTACAAGAAAGTGGTTATAGCCAACGTTTAGATGAATTTGACCAAGTATTTATTGAACTTTTTAGTGATAATTGGAGCATTAGAGCGGGAGATATCGACTTACAAAACAACCAATCTTACTTTGCAAAATTCTCTAAGCGGGTTCAAGGATTATTGGTTAATACCAACTTAGGCGAAGAGAAACAAAACAACTTATTTGCAGCTGGTGCTATTGTTCGTGGTCAATTTACAAGAAGTCAATTTACCGCCCAAGAGGGTAACCAAGGACCTTATAAACTGCAAGGACCCAATGGCGAATTGTATGTTTTAGTAGTTTCTGGCAGTGAAACCGTTTATGTTAATGGTGTTGCTGTAAAACGTGGTGAAGATCAAGATTATATTATTGATTATAATGCCGGAGAAATTATCTTCAACTCAACCTATCCTATAACTTCTGAAATGCGTATTACAGTTGATTATCAATACAGCGAACGAAATTACTCCAGATTTGTAGCTTATGGAGGCGGTAATTTAAAAAACGAAAAGCTAAAAATTGGAGTTTCTGTTTATTCTGAAAGTGATGCTAAAAATCAACCCTTACAACAAAATCTCTCAGACGAGCAAATACAAATTTTAGCCAATGCTGGCGATGATAGCTCGCAAATGGTAGCTCCTTCAGAAGTCAGGGAGTCCTTTACGGAAAATCAAATTTTATATAAAAAAGAACTTGTTAATGGTGTTGAAGCTTTTGTGTTTTCTAACAATCCTGACGACGAGTTATACCGAGTAACATTTACTCAAGTTGGAACCAATCTAGGTAGCTATATTTTAAGTGACACAAATGCTATAAATAATATTTACGAATTTGTTGGTGAAAACCAAGGTGATTATGAACCCATTGTGCAACTTGTAGCACCTACCAGATTACAAATTGCGGTTGTTAATGGCAGCTATCAACCTAATGAAAAAACTAATATAAATTTTGAATTTGCTGGTAGTAAAAATGATTTAAACCTATTTTCATCTGCAGATGATAATAACAATAATGGGTTTGCTGGAAAATTAAACCTAGAACAAAGTTTAATAAAAAAAGACAGTCTTTGGTCTTTAAATGTTTTTGCAAATGTTGACCATGTTCAAGAAAATTTTTCAACTATAGAGCGGTTGTATAACGCAGAATTTTCTAGAGATTGGAATTTATTGTCATCAGATGAAACAACATCAAGTATTATAAACGGTAATCAAACTTTAATGAATTCGGGCTTAAAACTATTTCACCCCAAAAAAGGTTATGTTAATTACCAGTTTGAACATTTAAACTATTCTAGTGATTTTAATGGGAACAGACATGTAGCTAATACAAATTTATTATTTAATAATCTCAGAATTAACTCTTATTCAAGTTTTTTAAATGCTACATCTAGCAGCTACAAATCTACTTTTTTAAGGTCTTACAACACGTTTACTTATGGTATGAAAAAAAGTTGGGTTGGTACCAAACTAGCTATTGAAGATAACCAACAAACTGAGGTTGCTACAAATACGTTAACCGCTTTAAGTCAAAAATTCAAATCGTATGAACTGTTTCTTGGTATGGGAGATAGCACCAATGTTTTTGTTGAAATTGGCTATAAAAATAGGGTAAATGATAGTATAAGAGACAACCAACTTAAAAAAGTTAATACATCAAACACATTTTATTTAGATTCTAAGCTCATTCAAAATAAAAACACCAATGTATCGGTATATGCTAACTACAGATATTTAAAAAGTGAAGATGCTGAAATTGAGGATGAAAAGTCTTTTAATTCTAGGCTTCAATTCAACCAAAAACTTTTTAAAAATATTGTTCAATGGAATACCATATTTGAAACCAACTCGGGCTCTTTAGCCCAACAAGACTTTACTTATGTTGAAGTAGAAGCAGGACAAGGCACTTACACTTGGATTGATTATAATGAAAATGGCATTCAAGAATTAGAAGAATTTGAAATAGCGCAATTTCAAGATAAAGGCAAGTACATAAGAGTACTTTTACCCAATCAGGTTTATATAAAAACGCATCAAAACAGGTTAAGTCAAACCCTTACTATTAACCCCTCACAATGGGCTGTTAGCCAACAAAAAACTAAGAAATTCTGGTCTCATTTCTATAATCAAACTAGCTATTTGATAGATAGAAAAAATGAAAGAGATGGCAACAGTTTTAACCTAAATCCTTTTAATAGCAATGTAAACAATCAATTAGGGCTTCAGCTTAACTTTAGAAACGTGTTATTTTTTAACAGAGGCAAACAAAAATATACCACTTCTTACACCTATTTAGAGAACAAAACAAAAAGCGTACTATCTGTTGGTTTTATTGAAAATAATTTAAAAAGTCATCAGCTTAATTTCAATCATAAAATATCTAATAATTGGCTTGTAACATTACTTTCTGCCATTGAAGATAATGAAAGCTTAAGCGAGAATTTTGCTAGTAAGAATTATAATTTTGAAGAAACAAGATTTAGCCCCAAACTATCATATTTATTCAATGACAACTCTAGCTTTGATGTATTTTTTCAATATGCAAAAAAAGAAAATGCAGTTGCAGATTTTGAAACCTTAAAACAACTAAAATATGGGGCATCCTTTATGTTTTCAAGTAATGCTAAAAGCGCTATAAATGGCGAATTTAATTTCTTTTCTAACACCTTTAATGGTAGTGCAAGCACCCCAGTGGCATACCAAATGTTAGAAGGGTTACAACCCGGAAAAAACTTTACTTGGACACTTTTAGCTCAAAAAAAACTTACTAAATTTTTAGATTTAAACTTAAGCTACTTTGGAAGAAAAACCGAAACTAGTAAAACCATACATACAGGTTCTGTACAACTAAAAGCATATTTTTAAAGTGCATCAATTTTATTAAAAACTGAAATAATAACATTTACAGCTTCTACATAAAACTCTGGATGAATATTTTTAAAATCATCGGTTGGCTCATGATAGTCTTCATGATCTTCTACTCCAAAATATAAGAATGGGATACCTTTTTTATGAAAATTAGCATGATCTGATGCATACACCCAACTATCCTTTTTATCATACCCATCATGCCCAATAACAAGCTTAACTTTTTTTGATGTATTACAACAAACTACATTTTTAAATGAACTATATATATTTGATCCTGATACAAATAATTCATTTTTATCACTCCGGCTAATCATATCCATATTTATATTAATCTTAATTTTTCTTTGAGAAAAAGAAAGATTATTTACAAAATATAATGAGCCTTTCATATCTAATTCTTCAGCGTCAAAGGCTGCTAATATTACAGAGTGTTTGGGTGGGTATTTTCTAAAATATTCAGCAAAACTAAACAACGCACTTAAACCAGAAGCATTGTCATCAGCTCCATTATAAATTACTCCGTTTTGAATACCTTCATGATCATAATGTGCACTAATAACAATAAATTTATTGGGCTTAGTAGCTCCCTTTATATAGCCTAAAATATTAGTCCCTCTGTACTCTTTCCTTCCTTTGGCAAACACAAATGGCTGTTCATAACTCTTTCTTAGAGGTTTTACTTTTAAGCTATAAAACTGATTAATAATATATTCTTTTGCTTTAACCGCCCCTCTAGTACCTGTACGCCTGCCTTCAAATAAATCTGATGAGAGTGCTTCTACATGCCTTAATAGCGTCTCTTTACTAAATAAGGTGTCATTTAAATTAGATTGAGCTTTTAAATTTAAAAAAACGAAGAATAAAAGTACTACAATGATTGCTCTAGGCATGTAAAAGGTTTCTTAACAAATAATAAAGATACCTATTTTTTAAATTTTAAATTGAAAAAACTAAAAACAAAAAACCCATGTCTTAAAAAAGACATGGGCTATATATAAAATTATTGCTTTATTTTACTTTAGGGTTGCTTTTAACAACTCTCTATTCATTCTGGCAATATTATCTAAAGAAATACCTTTAGGGCACTCTATTTCACAAGCTCCGGTATTAGTACAGTTTCCAAAACCTTCTAAATCCATTTGCGCTACCATGTTTTTAACACGGTCTGCAGCTTCTATTTGACCTTGAGGTAATAACGCATACTGAGATACCTTAGCCCCAACAAATAACATAGCAGAAGAGTTTTTACAAGTAGCCACACAAGCACCACAACCAATACAAGTAGCAGCATCCATAGCTTCATCAGCTGCATGTTTAGAAATTGGAATAGCATTAGCATCTTGTGTGTTACCTGAAGTGTTTACAGAAATATAACCTCCCGCTTGTTGTATGCGTTCAAAAGCTGTTCTATCTACAATTAAATCTTTAATTACAGGGAAAGCAGCAGCTCTCCATGGCTCAATGTAAATAGTATCACCATCATTAAACATACGCATATGTAACTGGCATGTGGTAATACCTCTATCTGGACCATGAGCTTCACCGTTGATATATAAAGAACACATACCACAGATACCTTCTCTACAATCATGATCAAAAGCAACAGGCTCCTCGCCAGACTCAATTAATTGTTCATTCAGAACGTCCATCATTTCTAAGAAAGACATGTGTTCTGAAATATCATTCACCTTGTAAGTTTCCATCTTACCTTTAGATTGGGCATCTTTTTGACGCCATATCTTTAATGTTAGATTCATTCCTTTTCCTGACATAACTTTCTTATTTGTATGAACGTTGTTTTAATTCAATGTCTTTAAATTCTAATTCTTCTTTATGTAATACCGCATCGGCCGGCTCTCCTTTATATTCCCAAGCAGCAACAAAAGCGAAGTCTTTATCATTACGTTTGGCTTCTCCTTTTTGCTCTCCAGATTCTTCTACAGATTCTTCTCTAAAATGTCCCCCACATGATTCTTCTCTCATCAAAGCATCTTTGGCAAATAATTCACCCAACTCTAAAAAGTCTGCTACTCTTCCTGCTTTTTCTAACTCCGGATTCATTTCGTTAGCAGAACCAGGAACTTTTACGTCTTTCCAGAACTCTTCACGAATGGCTTTAATTTCAGCCATAGCTTCTTTTAAACCTTTTTCATTACGTGCCATTCCTACTTTATCCCACATAACTTTTCCTAGTTTTTTGTGAAAATAATCAACCGATTTAGAACCATTATTATTCATAAAGAAGTCTATGCGTTCTTTGACGTCTTTTTCGGCTTCAGCAAACTCTGGTGAATCTGTTGGGATTTCACCGGTTCTAATATCATCTGCTAAATAATCTCCAATAGTGTATGGCAATACAAAATACCCATCAGCAAGACCTTGCATTAATGCTGAAGCTCCAAGTCTGTTAGCACCGTGATCTGAGAAGTTAGCTTCTCCAATACAGTAGCAACCAGGAATGGTTGTCATTAAGTTGTAATCTACCCAAATACCTCCCATAGTGTAATGAGTTGCAGGATAAATCATCATAGGTGTTTTGTATGGATTTTCATCTACAATCTTCTCATACATTTGGAATAAGTTTCCGTATTTAGCTTCTACTATTTTTTCACCTAATTCAGTTATTTTTGCTTTTGAAGGATTGTCAATTCCATGAATTTTTGCTTGCTCTTTTCCGTAACGCTCAATAGCCGAAGCAAAATCTAAATAAACGGCTTCTCCAGTAGCATTTACACCATAACCAGCATCACAACGCTCTTTTGCAGCTCTAGAAGCCACATCACGAGGCACCAAGTTACCAAAGGCGGGATAACGACGCTCTAAGTAATAATCTCTATCTTCTTCAGCTATTTCGGTAGGCTTTTTTCTGCCTTCTCTAATAGCCATAACATCTTCCTTATGTTTTGGCACCCAAATTCTACCATCGTTACGTAAAGACTCAGACATTAACGTTAGTTTAGACTGATAATCTCCTGAACGCGGAATACATGTTGGGTGAATTTGTGTATAACATGGATTAGCAAAAAATGCGCCTTTTTTGTGTATTTTCCAAGCTGCCGTAGCATTAGATCCCATAGCATTGGTTGAAAGGAAATATACATTTCCGTAACCTCCTGATGCTATAACCACTGCATGTGCAGAATGACGCTCAATTTCGCCAGTTATTAAATTTCTTGCAATAATTCCTCTTGCTTTTCCATCAACAATAACAACATCTAGCATTTCATGGCGGTTATACATTTGTATTTTACCGCGTGCTATTTGACGGTTCATAGCAGAATAACAACCTAACAATAATTGTTGCCCTGTTTGCCCTTTAGCATAAAATGTTCTTGACACTAATACACCACCAAATGAACGGTTATCTAAAAGCCCTCCATAATCGCGTGCAAAAGGAACTCCTTGTGCCACACATTGATCTATGATATTAGCTGAAACTTCTGCTAAACGATATACGTTAGCTTCTCGCGAACGATAATCTCCTCCTTTTACTGTATCGTAAAATAGTCTATAAACAGAATCCCCATCGCCTTGATAATTCTTAGCTGCATTAATACCTCCTTGAGCCGCAATTGAGTGTGCTCTTCTTGGAGAATCTTGATATGCAAATGCTTTTACGTTATATCCTAACTCTGCTAAAGTTGCAGCGGCAGAACCACCTGCTAAACCAGTTCCAACTACTATAATATCTATATTACGTTTATTAGCTGGATTTACTAAGTTTATTTTATCTTTATAAGTAGTCCATTTATCTTTAATAGGACCCTCTGGTACTTTTGAATCTAAAACACTCATATTCTAAAAATTAATGGTGATTAAAATAATGATAAACGGCTACAATAATAAAGCCTAATGGAATAACAACAGAATAAATAACAGCAAGTTTTTTATAGAATTGTTTTCTAATTGCTGAAACTCCCATTGATTGAAATGCTGAAGTAAACCCATGCAACAAATGCAATGCTAATAAAATAAAAGCTACTACGTAAGCACCAACTCTAATTGGGCTTACAAACTTGTGTTGCAACTCGGTGAAGTATCTAAACTCTCCGTTGTGCATTCCGGTCATATCGCCTTGAATGTATTTTACGTTTATTTCTGGAATCCAGAAATCAATAAAATGTAATACTAAAAAGGCTAGTATTACCAACCCACTATAAATCATGTTTCTACTCATCCAAGTAGAATTTGCTGCGCCATTGTTTTTTGCATACGAAACACCTAATGCTTTTCTATTTCTTAGCTCTAAAACAAAGCCCATTACAAAATGAAAAACAACCCCAAAAATAAGCACAGGTTGCAATGCAAACTGAACTAGTGGATTGGTTCCCATAAAGTGAGACAACTGGTTAAATAAATCTTCACTAAAAACTGAAGTAATGTTGACTGCTAAATGAATAATTAGGAAAAACATAAGGAAGAATGCAGAAAGCGCCATGGCTACTTTTCTTCCAATCGAAGATTTTAAAAATCCGCTCATTTTTTGTTTAGTTATTTAAGATGCACAAAGGTAAATTACTATAAATTGATAGGCAATAAGTAATTAACTTAAAATCCTAATTTAGAACAATTATAAGTAATTATACTTAGTATTAAACAATGATTTTTGTCATTAAAAGTTAAAAAAATAAATATAAAAACCTTCTTGGTATTTTGTTTAGATTATTAATTAACAATGATTTTTTTTGTAACTGCTGCTTTTTCAGAATATATACTTATAAAATAAACTCCAGAAGAAGCTTTATTTATACTTATGGTTTTTTCTTTTGAAGTATTTGATAAATCATGAGTTGATATCTGACGCCCACTAACATCATAAATAATAGCTTTCTCAAGATTAATAAAAGCACTGTTTTTAATTTGAAATTCACCTTTTGTTGGATTAGGGTATATACTAATTGATTTTTCCAACTCATTTTCATCTACACTTAATGGGCAAGATGAATTATTAATTAACGGTGTTCTTCCGCAAACGCTAGTTAAACCTCTATCTTGTATAGCGTTAGCTGCTGTACTGTTGTGTGTTCCAATAACTCGTTGGACTTCCCCAGTTGATAACGCATAGTGCATAACATCATCTGTATCAATCACATGTGCTAATTGATGCCCATGCCCCAACTCATGAAGCGCCACACTTTCTAAATCATACATTCCCACAGGAGGGAGATTTACACCTGTTTCTGTACCTGTATACCACGTAACATCATCTCTGTTAAATTCTATATCATAACCTCTTACAAACCAATTTAGAGTACCTCCACCAATATCACAACCATTATAATAATAAGTACAAACACCTAAGGTAGACGAATCTAATTCTCCGTTATCAAACCTAATGACATTATATTCATCATCAGCAATAACATCTGTGGTGGTGGTTGCACCAATACTCCAATTTAATTTAGTTTCACAAATCCAATTGTTTAATGCACGTTCAAAAGCTGCTTTTGCTCCAGAAACTTCAGCGTCATTATTAAAGTCTGTTTCCATATGCCAAACCACTTCATTGTCTGAGCCATTATAAGACGAGTGTTGCACTTGATAAGCAATCATTGGTTCTGGGCCATTTGTTCCAGGAGGATCATTTCCAGTTAAATCATCAATATCATATTCTACATTTAATTCTGCATAGGTAATAGTTATGGATGTATATGGAGAAACTTCTGCACTAGCATTCTCAACATACATGTCTCCTGTACCTGCGCTTGATGGTACTTCTACAGTTATTTCAGTATCGGTCCAAGTTAAAACTTGAGAGTCTAAAGCACTTATAAAGGTAGAACCGCCATCATCGGCATTACTAAACCATACTTTTCCTTGGGTAGTTCCAAAACCACTTCCCATAATTGTTAAGACCTCTTTTGTGCCTGCAGTTATTGTTGTTGGATTTAAGGTTAAATTTCCCGGAGCTAATGCTGTTTTGCTACTTTGCTTAATTTTTGAAATTTTGCTTGCTACATCAAAACTTTTAAGTTCTACATAAGGTGTTTTGGTGTAATTTATTATTTCTGAATATAGAGAACTGACTATTCCTGTTTTTTTACTGTAAGGATTTGCCGCCAAATCCTTCATTAAATTATATTTATAAAACCCTTGAGATAAGGCATAAGGTTTAAATTGTCTAGTTGTAATTTTAGCAGTAGTCTTTAAAGGTATTTCACTATTGGTTAAAGAAAATAGACCAACATCATCTTTTCTTAATTTTAAACTAGGATGTGTTATTTGTGCACTCAACCCTACTACACCACCAGTAGTAATAACCTCTATTTGTGAAAGTGGATTTCCTTTAAAAACCTTATATACTTCAATGGTATTAATTGTATAGATTTGATTATAATTTTCATCCCAAGTACTTCTTTTAGAAACAACCTTACCCTCTACAACTAACTCTGAATTATAAATTTGACTTTCTAAAGATACTTTTTTCATTAAAGACTGAGCATTTAAACTCAGCACACCCAACAGACCAAATATTGTGCATAGACACAAAATCTTCTTAATAATTTTTTCCATTTTCCTTTTTTTTTTGATATCCAACAAAAAATCTTCTAGAAGATTTATAGCACAATATAAAAAGATTGTATATCAGTGGCATACAATCAGTTTTATCATTATGTTAAAACTGAGGGATTATCAAATATAGCAAAATATAACTAATGGTTTCTGAAGATTTGCTACTTTTATCTTTCTAAAATTTTTTAAAATGAAATATTCTCCAATAAACAACAAACTGTTTATAAACAACAGAAAAAAATTTACTGCTAAAATGAAACCTAATAGTTTAGCAGTTTTTAATTCAAATGATATTTATCCTATAAGCGCAGATAGCACTATGCCTTTTCAGCAACATAGAGATATTTTTTACTTAAGTGGAGTTGATCAAGAAGAAAGTGTTTTGGTACTTTTTCCCGATTGCCCAAAGGAAAAACACAGAGAAATACTTTTTCTAAAAGAAACCAACGAACATATTGCCATTTGGGAAGGCGAAAAACTCACCAAAGAAAAAGCTTTTGAAGTTAGTGGTGTAAAAACAGTGTATTGGTTACAAGACATGAAAAAAATCATGTTTGAGATTATGACCCAATGCGATACAGTTTACATAAATACTAACGAACATTACAGAGCCAATGTAGAGGTAGAAACTAGAGAAGATAGATTTACAAAATGGCTAAAAGAAAAATACCCTGCACATGCTGTTGCTAAAAGCGCCCCAATTTTACAAAGACTTCGTTCTGTTAAAGACGAAATTGAAATTGATTTAATTCAAAAAGCTTGCAACATAACCGAAAAAGGCTTTAGAAGAATTTTAAGTTTTGTAAAACCAGGAGTAACTGAATATGAAATTGAAGCAGAATATATTCATGAATTTATAAGAAACCGCTCAAAAGGTTTTGCTTACACACCTATAGTTGCCTCTGGTAATAATGCTAACGTTTTACACTACATAGAAAACAACCAAACCTGTAAAGAAGGCGAATTACTTTTAATGGATGTTGCTGCAGAATACGCTAATTATTGTAGCGACCTTACTAGAACCATACCTGTTTCTGGTAAATTTACTAACAGACAAAAAGCTGTTTACAACGCTGTTAATAGAGTTAAAAATGAAGCTACAAAAATGTTAACTCCAGGGTTGATGTTAGACAATTATCATGCTGAAGTTGGAAAAATAATGACTTCAGAATTATTAGGTTTAGGGTTGTTAGATAAAGCCGATGTACAAAATGAAAACCCTGATTGGCCAGCATACAAAAAATATTTTATGCACGGAACAAGTCACCACTTAGGATTAGACACTCACGACTATGGTATTATAACTGAGCCTGTACAAGCCAATATGGTATTTACTGTTGAACCAGGAATTTACATCCCTGAAGAAGGTTTTGGTATTAGAATTGAAGATGATGTAGTTGTTCAAGAAACCGGAGAACCTTTTAATTTAATGAAAAACATCCCTATTGAAGCAGATGAAATTGAAGACCTCATGAATTCATAAACACAAAAAAAGGGTTGCTTTTAAGCAACCCTTTTTTTGTAACTAAGATTGTCAAACCTAAAAACCACTACACTACAAGTTCAAACAAATAGTCATTTAATTTTTGTAGTGTATTAATTTTATCTTTTGTATCCACTAAAAGTGAAATATTATTGTTGCTACCACCGTAAGATATCATTCTAATTTTTACATCTTGCAATATTTGAAATAACTTATGTGTTTCTGGGTGATTTACTATACAATGACCAACCAAACAAATAATACTTTGGTTTTTATCTACCTCAATATGTGCTATTTTTTCTAATTCAGCAATGATGTTTTCTAAATTAGCATCATTATCTATAGTTAATGAAACAGCTACCTCTGAAGTTGTTATCATATCTATTGACGTTTGGTATTGCTCAAAAACCTCAAAAACTTTCTTTAAAAATCCGTGAGCATTTAACATACGTGCAGACTTTATTTTAATAGCTGTAATATTATCTTTTGCAGCCATAGCTTTCACACCAACTTCAGAATGATCGCTATTAATTAAAGTACCATAAGCTTCAGGCTTCATAGTATTTTTTAACCTTACCGGAATATTATCATCTCTTACTGGAGTTACAGTCTGCGGGTGCAAAATTTTCGCACCAAAATAAGCCAACTCCGCAGCTTCTTCAAATGATAAATTTGAAATTGGCTTAGTATTATCTACATATCTAGGATCATTGTTATGCATACCATCAATGTCTGTCCAAATTTGAACCTCTTCTGCTTTAATGGCTGCTCCAATTATAGTAGCCGTATAATCACTTCCTCCGCGTTGTAAATTAGAAATATCATCATTTACATCTAAACAAATAAAACCTTGAGTTATATATATATCTGAAGGTTCTGCTTCATTTAAAACTGCTTTAAAACCCGCCTTAATACTTTCCATATCTGGCTCGTTTTCAGCATTAATTCGCATAAAATTGAGTGCAGGTAATAAAGCCGACTTAACACCTTCTTGTTTTAAATAGCTGTTAAACATATATGTTGAAAGCAATTCACCTTGAGCTAAAATACTATTTTCTAAAACCTTAGAAAACTCTTTGTAAGTACACGCTATTAAAAAGTTAAAAACATCTAAAACATATGCTTTTACATCTTTATTTAAAGTTTCATTAAACAAAAGCTTATCTACAGTTTGAAAATAGGTTTCATGTAAATTATTTATACTGTCTAAAGCCTCATCTGTTCTTTTATCTGCAATATTTTGAGCAATAGCTACCAAATGGTTTGTAGTACCAGACATGGCAGAAAGCACAACTACTTTCTTCTCGCCATCGTTAATAATATTTTTAACGTTTTGCATATTTTCAACAGAGCCAACCGATGTGCCCCCAAACTTCAATACTTTCATTTCTTTTAAATTTGAACACAAAACTATAACTACTACCTGTAAAAACTATGTTTATTAAAAAAAATGTTTACTTTTACACATATTGTTAAATAATTAACATGAAAACTGTATCCAACTGTGTAGAAGACATACTCATTACGCAACCTTATTTAGAGGAAGCTTTATCTAGAAACATTATTAACTATAGCGCTTTAGCGGTTGAACTTACCGAGCCTATTAGTAAGATGCTTAAAAAAGATGTAAAACCAGGTGCTATTATGATGGCCTTAAGACGTTACAATCCGCCACCAACTTTGGGGAATTCTATTAAAATGAAACGTGTTATTCAAAATTTGGGCGATATTACAGTACGATCTAATTTAACAGATTTTACCGTAAGAAATTCAAGTACCTTAATTGATAATCACGCTAAAATTTTAGAAAGAATAAATCAGGAAAACAAGCTGTTTTATACGTTTACAAGAGGTATTCATGAGAGCAACATAATTATATCTAGCAGCCTTAAAGACTTTGTAAATGAAAATTTAAAAAATGAGCACTTCATTGCTATTCAAGAAGGTCTTTCGGCTATAAGCATAAATTTACCACAAAACAACTCAAAAATAGCAGGTTTATACTACCATTTTTTTAAACGATTAGCCTGGGAAGGTATTGTTTTATACGAAGTACTCTCAACCACCAATGAGTTTACCATTTTAGTTGAAGATGAATATGTAGACAAAGCTTTTGCTGCCATTAAAAGGGTGAAGTCTTAAATTTTTAAGCAATCCTTTTTACCTTTGTATTCAACTTATAAATTATGATTTTAGAGTACAAGGGGACTAATATCTTTTATACAGACACAGGTAAAGGTACTGCCGTTGTCTTACTACACGGTTTTTTAGAAAGCTCCAAAATTTGGGATTCGTTTATCCCAACACTTTCAAAAAAAAATAGAGTTATTTGCATAGACCTTTTAGGACATGGAAAAACTGGTTGTTTGGGCTATATACATTCTATGGAACTCATGGCAGAAACTGTAGATGCTGTTCTTAAACATTTAAGAATTAGAAAATCTATTTTTATTGGACACTCTATGGGTGGCTATGTTGCACTTGCTTTCGCAGAAAAAAATCCAGACAACGTAAAAGGTTTATGCTTAATGAATTCTACCGCCAGCGCTGATACCCCTGAAAAAAGGAAAAATAGAGATAGAGGTATACAAGCTGTAAAACAAAATCACAAAACATTTATTAGAATTGCTATATCAAACCTGTTTACTCCTAAAAACCAAACTATCTTTAAAAATGAAATAGAGGATTTAGTTGATAATTGTTTACAAACTCCTTTACAGGGTATTATAGCTGCGTTAGAAGGCATGAAAATTAGAGACGACCGCGAAGTTTTGCTTCATTTTTCGCCTTATAAAAAAATGATGATTATAGGAAAAAATGATCCTGCTTTAGATTACAATCAACTCATTTCTCAAACCAAAAATACAGAAGTAAAAATAGTAGAATTTGAAGGTGGACATATGAGTTTCATAGAAAATAAAGAGGAATTACTATCTTCTTTAATACATTTCATCGAATTTATTTAACTTTTTAACGTTTTTTTATATTTTTTTTGTAGGTTTAATCACCCTAAATATTTAAGCCATGCAAAAAACTACTAACAAACCTACTTTACTTCCTAGAATGTATTGCTCCATTTTTGGACATGATTACAAAATTACCAAAAGAGTAACTTATCACGTAAAGGAGTACACTTGTACCCATTGCAAAAAGCAATTAACAACTAATAGTAATGGAGAATTAGTTGAACTTACCCCAAAATACAAAGAAATAAATGCCATATTAGAAAGAGTTCACAATTCTAAAGTTGAACGTTTAAAGGAAAAACCAGTTCTTTCATCGATTTGTTGACCAATTGTTAATAACTTTTAACTAGTTTTTTTACCTTTAGAAGCGTCTCTCTTTAAGGTAATTATTAATGGTTAAAATTATATGAAACGCATTCAGTGTAAAGTATTTGGACACGACATTCAAGTTAGCAAAAACGTCACTTTTCATGTCAAAGAGTACAAATGTAAAAATTGTAAAAAAGAATTTACAACTAACAGTTCTGGTAGCTTAGTTGAGCTAACTCCAAAGTTTAAAGAAATTAACGCTGTTTTAGAAAATATTCACAAAAGGCGTTTAAAAAGACAACGACAATCTAATCCAGAGTTACTGGTTTTTAGTCATTAAAATTTTTCCACCCTTGAGCTTTTAGTGCTATTTTAGTATCTGCCCTAGTTACTAAATGCATACCTGCCTCTTTTTCTCTTATATAACCTATTACGGTTAAGCTTGGATTTGCTTTTATTTTAGGATAATCTTTTTGATTTATAGTAAACAACAATTCATAATCTTCTCCTCCGTTTAAAGCTATAGTAGTACTATCTACATTAAACTCTTCACAAGTTGAAATAACTTGAGGGTCTAACGGAATTTTATTTTCATACAAATCGCACCCCACATTGCTTTGTTTACAAATATGAATTATCTCTGAAGAAAGACCATCACTAATATCAATCATAGCAGTGGGTTTCACATCTAAATCTTTTAATAATTTAACAATATCCTTTCTAGCTTCTGGCTTTAATTGGCGTTCTACTATATAAGTATATGGCTCTAAATCTGGTTGGTTATTTGGGTTTACTTTATAAACTTCTTTTTCTCTTTCTAAAACTTGTAAACCCATATAAGCACCACCTAAATCGCCTGAAACAACCAGTAAATCATTTACTTTAGCACCACTTCTGTAAACCTCATTATCTGCTTCTACTTCACCAATAGCTGTAACTGATATCAACAATCCAGACATTGAAGATGTAGTATCTCCTCCAATAACATCAATATTATAAATTCTTGCTGCTGTTTCTATACCTGCATATAACTCTTCTAAAGCTTCTAAAGGAAATCTATTAGAAACTGCAATAGAAACCGTTACCTGAGTTGCATTAGCATTCATTGCATATACATCAGATAAATTTACTATTACCGCCTTATATCCTAAATGTTTTAAAGGCATATAACTTAAATCAAAATGAACACCTTCTACAAGAAAATCGGTTGTTACAACTATTTTATTCTTTTTAAAATCTAAAACAGCCGCATCATCTCCAATACTTTTAACGGTTGATGATTGTTTAATTTTAAAATTCTTGGTTAAATGATCTATCAATCCAAATTCACCTAAATCACTTAACGGAGTTCTTTGCTGGTTTTTATCTTCTATCATGATGCAAAAATATGAAGCTATTTTGTTTTTTATACAACTATACCATAAAAACTAAAAATATATTCAGATAACAGCAACAACAATAAAAATATTAACTATTAAAACTGTAGGAGAAGCAAAATTAAAAAGCTTTTGTTTTATCCTTCTATAAATTTTTATTTTTCAATTAATAACTCCTTATAAATAAACTAATTAACCTACAAAACAAAAAAATATACGCATTTCATCGAAAATAATAGCTTTTAATCTAATTATTTAACCAAAACAGCTATATTCGTAATTCCCAAATTGATTAATAGCATGATGTTTGAAAAACCTATCAACCGATTTTGTGCCATTTTTGGTCACAACTATAAACTTGTTTCAAAAATAGACGAAGACACTTCAGAATTAGTATGTAAATGTTGTGGAAATCATTTTATCTCAACAAATGATGATAAAATAATGAATTTATCTGCCTATAGAGAGATGTCTTCAGTTTCAAAATATTTTAAAAATAGAAGAGGCGCTAACCTTGATAAATTTATTGGTTTCGAATAATAAATACTCTACTTTTTAATCTCTATTTTTTACTAGTTATCTTCAATTAAGCTAAGTAACTAAAGTAATAAATTACTTCATACCTAATGCTTACAGAAACTAGGCTTGCTTTTCTATAACAAAAAACTATAAAACTATATATTAATATAATGTTAGGTTATCTTGTAATGACTGACTTATATTGTATATTTGCACTCTATTTAGAGTAAATCTAAGTTAAAGGTATGATTAAAGTTTCAGAAACAGCAAAGAAAAAAATAATAGAGCTTATGGCCGAAGACGGCTATAATGCATCTACAGATTATGTGCGCGTTGGTGTAAAAAGTGGCGGTTGTTCAGGCTTATCTTATGAATTAAAGTTTGACAAAGAACAACAAGAAGATGATAAAGTATTTGAAGACAACAATGTAAAAATCATTGTAGATAAGAAAAGCTTTTTATATCTTATTGGAACTACTTTAGAATATTCCGGTGGATTAAACGGAACGGGATTTGTTTTTAACAATCCTAATGCCAATAGAACTTGCGGTTGTGGCGAATCGTTTTCACTATAAATTTTAAGAGAGAACTATGTCTAAATATACAGAAGACGATTTAAGAGAAGAATTAAAAACCAAAGAATACGAATACGGTTTTTATACAGATATTGAGTCAGATACGTTTCCAAACGGTCTCAATGAAGACATCGTGCGCGCCATTTCAAAAAAGAAGGAAGAACCAGAATGGATGACCGAATGGCGTTTAGAAGCCTTTAGGATTTGGCAAGAAATGGAAGAACCTGAATGGGCAAATGTTACTTATGAAAAACCAGATTTTCAAGCCATTTCATATTACTCTGCTCCTAATAGTAAACCTAAATATGATAGTTTAGATGAAGTAGATCCAGAATTATTGGCAACATTTGATAAACTTGGTATCTCTTTAGACGAACAAAAGAAATTAGCAGGCGTAGCCATGGATGTAGTGGTAGATTCTGTATCTGTTGCAACAACCTTTAAAAAAACTTTAGCAGAACAAGGTATTATTTTTATGAGTATTTCTGAGGCTATTAAAGAGCATCCAGAACTTGTAAAAAAATATATAGGTACCGTTGTTCCACAAAAAGATAATTTTTACGCAGCATTAAACAGCGCTGTGTTTAGCGATGGTAGCTTTTGTTACATTCCAAAAGGCGTAAAGTGCCCTATGGAATTATCTACTTACTTCCGTATAAACCAAGCAGGAACAGGGCAATTTGAAAGAACTTTAGTAATTGCCGATGAAGGCAGTTATGTAAGTTATCTTGAAGGCTGTACAGCTCCTAGTAGAGATGAAAACCAATTACACGCTGCGGTAGTTGAATTAATTGCTCTTGATGATGCCGAAATTAAATATTCAACCGTTCAAAACTGGTTTCCAGGTAATGCAGAAGGAAAAGGAGGCGTTTACAACTTTGTAACCAAACGTGGTTTGTGTGAAAACAATGCAAAAATTTCATGGACTCAGGTTGAAACAGGCTCTGCAGTAACCTGGAAATACCCAAGTTGCGTATTAAAAGGAGACAACTCGGTAGGAGAGTTTTACTCTATTGCGGTAACCAATAATTTTCAACAAGCCGATACCGGAACTAAAATGATTCATTTAGGTAAAAACACTAAATCAACCATTATTTCAAAAGGTATTTCGGCAGGAAAATCACAAAACTCATACCGTGGGTTAGTTCAAATTAATTCAAGAGCAGATAATGCCCGTAACTTTTCGCAATGCGATAGTTTATTAATGGGTAATGAGTGTGGTGCGCATACATTTCCGTATATAGAAGCTAAAAACAAAACGGCTCAAATTGAGCATGAAGCTACAACCAGTAAAATTGGTGAAGACCAAATTTTTTACTGCAACCAACGTGGTATTGATACCGAAAAAGCAATTGCCCTAATTGTAAATGGTTTTAGTAAAGAAGTATTAAACAAACTTCCTATGGAATTTGCTGTAGAAGCTCAAAAATTATTAGAAATAAGTTTAGAAGGAAGTGTTGGATAAATTCATACCTATGAAAAAATTAATTGTCCTTTTATTATGTTTTTCTGCCACAATTAGTTGCAAACAAGAAGAAAAAAACATCATAACAATTTCTGGTGATTATGTATTTCAAGTTGATGCCGCTGTTTTACAAACAGACAGCATTATTTACGGTGTAATTATTAACAACAAAGCACAAGAACTAAATAAACAAGCCGAAACTTTTAAACAACAACCAACAGATATGGTTAGAGTTGAAGTAAAAGGAATATTAAATAAAGAAAAACACAAAACTATTCTTTGGGAAAATAAAATTGAGATTACAGAAATTCTTAATGTAGAAGCAGCCCCAAATAATGGTTATAATAATGTTATAAAACTAAGTGAGTAATATGTTAAAGATTGAAAATCTACACGCAGGTGTTGAAGATAAAAATATTTTAAAAGGTATTAACCTTGAGGTTAAACCAGGTGAAGTTCATGCTATAATGGGGCCAAACGGTTCTGGAAAAAGTACTTTATCTTCTGTAATTGCAGGAAAGGAAGAATACGAAGTTTCAGAAGGCAGTATCATTTTTGAAGGTGAAGATATTGAAGAATTAGCTGCCGAAGAAAGAGCTCATAAAGGTATTTTTATGTCATTTCAATACCCCGTTGAAATCCCTGGGGTATCTGTAACCAATTTTGTTAAAACTGCCATTAACGAAACAAGAAAAGCGCAAGGCTTAGAAGACATGCCTGCAAAAGACATGCTTAAGTTAATCCGTGAAAAATCTGATTTATTAGAAATTGACAGAAAGTTTTTATCACGTTCATTAAACGAAGGATTTTCGGGTGGTGAAAAAAAGCGAAATGAAATTTTTCAAATGGCTATGCTAAATCCAAAATTAGCTATACTTGATGAAACAGATTCTGGATTAGATATTGATGCTTTACGTATTGTAGCAAATGGTGTTAATAAACTTAAAAGTAAAGACAATGCTGTAATTGTAATTACACATTACCAAAGACTTTTAGATTATATAGTTCCAGATTTTGTACATGTATTATACAATGGAAAAATTGTGAAATCTGGCACCAAAGAACTAGCTCATGAGCTTGAAGAAAAAGGTTACGACTGGATAAAAGAAGAAGTTGGTGCATAGCATCAGTAACCAGTTTACAGTCTCAGTTGGTAATTTTAATTACTACACTGAATGTTACATACTGAATACAGAATAACATGGATTTAAAAGAAAAATTATTATCATCATTTTTAGTGTTTGAAAACCAAGCCGAAACAGATTCATATCTTCACTCGGTAAGAAATGATGCTATAAAAAACTTTAAAGAAAAAGGCTTCCCTACAAAAAAGGATGAAGCTTGGAAATACACCTCTTTAAATAAAATACTTAAAGAAGACTACAGCATATTTCCTAAACAAGAAAATGCTTTAGAATACAGAGATGTTAGTAAATATTTTATACAAGAAATAGATTCTTATAAAATAGTTTTTATTGATGGTAAATACTCATCTAACCTTTCAGAAACTACTCATGATGGTATTGATGTTTGCTTAATGTCTGCAGCATTAACAAAACCAAAGTACCGCTTAATAATAGAAAATCATTTTAATAAAATAGCTACTACAGATAGTTTATCATCATTAAACACAGCATTTTCTAAAGAAGGAGCTTACATACACATCCCAAAAGGGAAAATAGTAGAAAAACCCATTCAAATCGTCCATTTTTCTACCGGAAATGAATCTGCTACCATACTACAACCACGTAATTTAATTGTGGCTGAAGAAAACTCTCATGTGCAAATCATAGAACGTCACCAAAGTTTAACCAGCAACCCTGTATTAACTAATAGTGTTACAGAAATTTACACAAAAAAACGTGCTATAGTAGATTACTATAAAATTCAAAATGATGAAGCTAACGCATCGTTAATAGACAATACATTCATTAAACAAAAACAAGAAAGTATTGCCTCTGTACACACCTTTTCATTTGGAGGAAAATTAACACGCAACAACCTTAATTTTTATCAAGAAGGAGAACGCATAGATTCTACCTTAAAAGGCGTTACCATTATTGGTAATAAACAACATGTAGACCACAATACACTTGTACACCATATAGAGCCAAATTGCGAAAGCCATCAGGATTACAAAGGTATTTTTAATGATAATGCTACGGGAGTTTTTAATGGTAAAGTAATTGTAGAAAAAGAAGCCCAAAAAACCAATGCATTTCAGGCAAACAACAATATTTTAGTTAGTGATAAAGCAACCATTAACACCAAACCGCAGTTAGAAATTTTTGCAGATGATGTAAAATGCTCTCATGGCTGTACGGTAGGACAATTAGATGAAAGTGCCTTATTTTACATGCGCTCTCGTGGTATTCCAGAAAAAGAAGCCAAAGCATTGTTAATGTATGCATTTAGTAATAACGTATTAAACTCTGTTAAAATTCCAGAATTAAAACGTAGAATTACAAAAATTATCGCTAGTCAGTTAGGTGTAAATATTGGTTTCGATTTATAATTTTTTTCAGAAGCTATTTCCCGCTATCCGCTGTATCTTTTTCTCGTACCTCAAAAAAGGATGCCGCTTCTATCGGGGCTAAAAAGTAACCATGTTAAACGTTGAAAACATAAGAAAAGATTTCCCCATTCTTTCTCGTAAAGTTAATGGCAAGCCCTTAGTATATTTTGATAATGCTGCAACATCACAAACACCACAGCAAGTTATTAATGCTATTGTAGACTATTATACAAACTACAACGCTAATATTCACCGTGGAGTACATACATTAAGTCAAGAAGCCACTGATTTATACGAACAATCCAGACAAAAAATTCAAGCACATTTCAATGCTAAACATGCACATGAAATCATTTTTACATCTGGAACAACACACGGTATAAACCTTGTTGCAAATGGGTTTTCATCTATTCTTAAACAAAACGATGAAATTATAGTTTCTGCACTAGAACACCACAGTAACATTGTGCCTTGGCAAATGTTATGCGAACGCACAGGCGCAAAACTAAAAGTCATTCCTATGAATGATAACGGTGAGTTGGTAATATCTTATTATGAAAAATTACTATCTAAAAATACCAAACTAGTTTTTGTAAATCATGTTTCAAACGCTTTAGGCACAATAAATCCTATTGAATACATTATTGAGAAAGCCCACAAATTTGGCGCAGCTGTTTTAGTTGATGGTGCTCAATCTTGTCCGCATATAAAACCCGATGTCCAAAAACTTGATGTAGATTTTTATGTTGCCTCGGCTCATAAAATGTGTGGACCTACTGGTGTAGGGGTACTTTACGGTAAAGAGGCTTGGTTAAATAAACTACCACCCTATCAGGGCGGTGGTGAAATGATTGCCGAAGTTACGTTTGAAAAAACCACTTACGCAGACCTACCCCATAAATTTGAAGCAGGAACACCTAACATAGCAGGAGGTATTGTTTTTGGAACCGCTATAGATTATATGAATAATATAGGTTTTGATAATATTTCTAAATACGAAAACGAGCTCTTAGAGTATGCCACCAAAAAATTACTAGAAATAGAAGGCTTAAAAATTTATGGCACCTCTAAACACAAAACATCGGTTATATCATTCAACCTTGAAGGTATTCACCCATATGATGTAGGTTCTATTTTAGATAAATTAGGAATTGCAGTTCGTACCGGTCACCACTGTGCACAACCTATAATGGATTTTTATAAAATTCCCGGAACCGTTCGTGCATCTTTTGCATTTTACAACACCAAAGCAGAAATAGACACCTTAGCCGAAGGCGTTAAGAAAGCTAAAATGATGCTGTCTTAAACTTACTTTGGCTTCCTTTTTGTATATTATTTTCAAAATAACTTATAATGAAGTGGATACTTATACTCTTTAGTATTATTACATTAAAAACTTGTAACAATACTAGCTTAGAACAAAACACAACAATGTTAAACAACAACTTTAGTATAACAACATTAAACGGTACAAATGTTTCAGCATTTAATTTAACTATTTCTTTTAATGATTCTACTAAACAAGTTTCTGGTTTTTCTGGATGTAATAGGTTTTTTGGCTCTTACACCATTAAAAACAATACTATAAAATTAGGCCCACTGGCCTCTACTAGAAAAATGTGCATGCCAAAACTTAACAGTGTTGAATCTAAACTATTAGACGCCTTAACTAAGGCTAACCATTTTACAATAAAAAACGACACTTTAATACTTTTAGAAGAAGAAAACAAACTCTTAACTGCCGTAAAAAAAGACTTTTATGAAAGCGTTTCGTTTGAATATACTCAACACTCTAAAGGAAGGTTTCAACTTATAAAAGTCAATAAAAAAACTATTACTATTCAAAATAAAAGAGCAGGCACAATAACAAAAACTGATTGTAACGAGATACAATGGCAAAAGATAATTAACGCTTTTAAATTAGTTAATACAGATAGTATTTCAAGTTTAAAAGCCCCTTCAAACAAACGCCTTTTTGATGGTGCTGCAATAGCAAAATTAACGGTAACCTTTGATGGTGAAACTTATGAAACACCAAGTTTCGATCACGGCAACCCGCACCCAAATATTGCTAATCTTGTTAAAGAAATCTTATCATTAACTCAAAACGTTGAATAGCAACGTTACTTATTGTATTTTTGCTTAAAATTGAACGTATGACTATTGAAGACATTCAAAATGAAATAATAGACGAATTCTCAATGTTTGAAGATTGGGAAGAACGTTACCAATATATGATAGATTTAGGGAAAGAATTACCCTTAATTGACGACCAATACAAAACAGACAGCAACATTATTAAAGGGTGCCAAAGTAAAGTATGGGTACATGCTGAAATGAAAGGTGATAAACTACAATTTACCGCAGATAGTGATGCTATTATTACCAAAGGTATTATTGCTATTTTAATTAGAGCTTTTTCAAACCAGCACCCAAAAGATATTATTAATGCAGATACAAGTTTTATTGACAAAATAGGACTTAAAGAGCATTTATCTCCCACACGTGCCAATGGTTTGGTAAGTATGGTAAAACAATTAAAAATGTACGCTATTGCGTATCAAACTCAGTTGAATTAGTAAATTCGTTAATTTGTGTAATTGTTTAAACACACCAACGAATAAACACATAAACAATTAAAAATATGAGCGACACAACTATAGATACAAATGCCTTAGGCGAAAAAATAGTAAACGTTTTAAAAACTATTTATGACCCTGAAATTCCTGTTGATATTTATGAACTTGGATTAATATATGATGTTTTTGTAAACGAAGACTACGACGTTAAAATATTAATGACTTTAACCACACCCAATTGTCCGGTAGCAGAAACTTTACCTTTAGAAGTTGAAGAAAAAATAAAATCTCTTAACGAAGTAAAATCGGCTGAAGTAGAAATAACTTTCGACCCGCCATGGTCTCAAGAGCTTATGAGCGAAGAAGCTAAGTTAGAATTAGGAATGCTTTAATTTAGTTAACAGTCTCAGTAACAGTTTTCAGTATAACTCAAAAACACAGAATTAAATAACTAATTTTTTGAAAGACGAAATCATAAATCGCGTAGCGAATAGTAAACTAGTAACCTTAGATTTGGAAGATTTTTATCCAGAAGGTAAACGTGTATTATTTGATATTAAAGACTGGTTATTTGAAGGTTTTGTATTGCGTGAAAAAGATTTTAGAGCTCATGTATCAGAATTTAACTGGTCTCAATATCAAGACTGTTACGTAGCCTTAACATGCAGTTCAGATGCCATTATACCAGGTTGGGCTTATATGTTATTAACCATTCATTTACAACCTTTTGCAAAAAAAATAATTGTAGGTAATTTAGAAACCTTAGAGACTTCTATTTACCAAGATATCATCAATAATTTAAATATTGAAGAATTTAAAAATAAGCCAATTATTATAAAAGGGTGCTCTAACAAACCCGTTCCTCAAAACGCTTACATCATGTTAACCAACAAGTTAAAGCCTATTGCAAAATCTATTATGTATGGTGAAGCTTGTTCATCAGTCCCTCTTTATAAAAACAAATAATTTCTTGTGACCCTTAACTAAAAAACGGGTCTAAATTTTATATTTTCAAAAACTTAATAAACACAAATTTTATGAAAAAAATACTTTTAGTAGTATCGTTATTTTTTGGAGTCATTTCAATAAACGCTCAAACTAAAGAAGAATTACAAGCTAAAAAAGCAGAAAAACAAGCAGAAGCTAATGCAGCACAAGCAGAAGCTAATAAGTTACAAGCACAAATTGACGCACTTACTGGTTGGAGAACTGGTGCTTTTGGAACCATAGGAGGAAGTTTATCTAACTTTAATAATTGGTATGCTCAAGGAACACCTAACAACAGCTCTGGTAATATTGGCTTTACCTTTAACGCTTTTGCTAATTTAATTGAAGACAAGTTTTTTTGGAGAAACTCATTAACTACTAATTTGGCATGGGTGAAACTAGACGATAAAGACAACGGAACAGACGATGATGATAGTTTTGAACCAACTACCGATGTTTTTAATATATCATCGCTTTACGGTAGAAACATTGCAAAAAACTTAGCTGTTTCAGGTTTATTAGAATACAGAACTACAATTTTAAATAACTTTAATGATCCTGGTTATTTAGACCTTGGTGTTGGTGCTACTTGGACGCCAATTGAAAATTTAATAGTTGTTATACACCCATTAAACTACAACTTTGTATTTGCTGATAATGATGCCGTTTTTGATTCATCTATGGGTGCTAAAATAGTAGCAGATTATACAAGACAAATTGGTGCTATTAACTTTAAAACAAACTTCTCAACATTCCAAAGTTATAAATCTAGCGATTTATCAAACTGGACATGGACCAACTCATTTAGCTACACGCTTTGGAAAATGATTGGTGTAGGTTTTGATTTTGGTTTACGTAGCAACAAGCAAGAAGCATTAAATTACGCACTAGCTCAAGACCCAGCAACAGCTACTGGTTTTGATGATGTTGATAACGATTTACAAAGCTATTACACCATTGGTTTAAGCTATAAGTTTTAAGCTTTAAAACTTTATATATCTAATTTTAAGAAATCCGCTTCTAGAAAAAGAAGCGGATTTTTTTGGTTTTGGTCTAAATTTACACTTTGATTTTATACGAAAAATTAGCTAAATTTATTCACTTGTACTGAACCTGTTTCAGTGACGTTGGATATACGTCATTAAAAACAATACCGCCGAAAAAGACCTCATTCTAAAATAGGTTTTATTTTAAAATCAAATTATTTCTTTAACACAATCACACCTATATAAAAGATTAGTATTAATTTATTTAAATCTTTCGATACATATGGGAGATAATTTATAACATTTGAATTTAGTTTTATATTCTTCAATTTTGAATATTGATACTTTTATCATATAGATTCAAATCAAGTGTCTTAACCTAGAATTATTAATTCTCAAAAAATTAATAATTCTATTGTTTAATAATAATCATGCTTTCAATATTCCATTAAATAAAACTATGAGAATCTTAATAATAAGCTGTGCAATAATCATGTTAATGATAAATACTGTACAATCACAATCTAATAATAAATCCATTGACCCCTATGCCAATGAAACCGATGCTGAACGTGATGCGCGCATGGAATGGTTTCGTGTAGCAAGATTTGGGATGTTTATACATTGGGGCGTTTATGCTGTACCAGCTGGAATATATGAAGGTGAAGATGCAGGAAATTATGGCGAATGGATTATGTCAGATGCAAGCATACCCATGGCCACTTACCAAAACTACGCAAAGGAAACCCTGTGAAATACGATCCCGAGGTATGGGTTAAACTTGCTAAGGATGCAGGCATGAAATATATTGTTATTACGTCTAAACATCATGATGGTTTTGCATTGTTCGACTCAAAAGTTTCGGAATGGGACATTATGGATGCTTCTCCATACGGAAAAGACCTGATTGCCCCCTTGGCAGAGGCATGTAAAAAACATGGCATTAAGTTGGGACTTTACTATTCGCAAGCTCAAGACTGGAATCAAGGCGGATCAGCTAGAGGTAAGGATAAAAAAGGAAAGTGGGATTCAGCTCAGGAACATGATATGGATGATTATATAAATAATATTGCAGTGCCTCAGGTAAAGGAAATCTTAACACAGTACCAACCTGCAATTTTATGGTGGGATACACCTCGAGGTATGACTAAAGAACGTGCGGAACAATTCTTACCATTATTAAAACTTGCTCCGGGAGTTATTCATAACAACAGACTGGGTGGAGATTATGAAGGAGACATCAGTACTCCTGAACAGTTCATCCCAGGGACAGGTTTACCTGGCGATTGGGAATCATGCATGACGATGAATAACACTTGGGGATATAAAAGTAACGATCACAACTGGAAATCTACTGAAACACTTATACAAAATTTGGTTGATATTGCCAGTAAAGGCGGAAATTTCCTCCTTAATGTAGGACCTACAGCCGAAGGACTAATCCCCGAACCTAGTGTAGAACGTCTAAAAAAAATTGGAGCATGGATGGATAAAAATGGTGAATCTATTTATGGTACAAGTGCTAGTCCGTGTCGTACACCTACATGAGGGCGTATCACAACAAGTACAACTGGAAAAAATACGACTCTTTATCTTAACGTTTTTGACTGGCCAGAAAATGGAAAGCTATTTACACCTATTACCAATACAGTGCAATCTTGTAATTTGCTCGTTGATAAATCCCAAAAATACAAAACTAAAACCGATGAGCAGGGTACCACAATATCTTTAGTAGGTAAAGCCCCAGATGCTATAAGTTCTGTTGTTGTATTGAAAATAAAGGGTAAACCTATGGTAAGTAATGCAGACATAATTAAGCAAAATGAAGATGGAACTGTTTTATTAACTGCACAACAATCCATAATAAATAATGTGATGGGTACTCATGTAGCTTACAATAAAGAGATTGATTGCATTGTACAATGGTCGGCCAAAAAAGTAACTGTAGATTGGGATTTTAATGTTGATAAAGCTGGTACATACACTATTTCAATGGACATAGCCTCTGAAGAGGAAAGTGTTTAGAATTAACGGTTGCAGAACAAACCATTAAGAGCAAACTACCTGCAACAGGTAGCTTTACATCTTACAAAATAGTAAATGTTGGCGAAGTGGTTATTCAAAAAGCAGCAGATTATAGCATACATCTGAAACCAAAGGATAAAGAATGGAAAGCAATAAATTTACAGAGGGTACAATTATTACCTAAATAATTCTTCTAACCCAAGACCTATCGAATTTATAAAGCGAATGAAAAATTGACTGTGTTCCCCTGTATTACATAACATAGAAAGACATATCTGATTTTGAACTTTTTTCAGATGTTGTGCCTGTTGCACAGCGTGTATATTTAATTACTAGTACAAGTCTACTTGCGAAAATCTTAGTAGGTTTTCTATTCGGTTTTTATTTGATTTGTTAACTTATTTACAAACCATATAACAACAGGCGATTATAGTACATAGAAAACATGAAAAACAAAATAGACAAATCAGAGTTTATACAAAACCTTTTAAAAACATTTGAACAAATTTCACCGGTTAGCTTTAAAAAAGGACACATTCTTACAGGAGAAGGTTGTATTGAAAATAATCTTTATTACATCGAAGAAGGTGCTGTCAAAATATATTATCAGTCAGAATTGAATGAACACATTATTCGTTTAGGATACAACGGTTCAATCCTCAACTCACTTACCTCGTTTTTTAATCAAGAACCTTCTGAATTAGTAGTTGAAACTTTGCGTGAATCTCAAATAAAGGTTTTAAAAAGAAGTGAGGTTATGGAAATAAAAAATATAAGTAACGGGTATCAAACGTTTCTTGAGAAATTATTAATTCAACAATTAGAAAGAGAAATAGACCTGCTTCAAGATTCGCCTAATAAAAGACTTGAAAGGGTTTTAAAAAGAAGCCCTCAGTTGTTTCAGCATGTACCTTTAAAATATATTGCTTCCTATCTTCGAATGAGCCCAGAAACATTAAGCCGCATCCGAAAATCTTGATTTGAATCAAGAGAATTTGCTTTTTAAGTGGCGAACTTTGGATTAAAATTTAAAGTATGAAAATTGAGCAACCAAAACTACTGGTAGAGCTGCAAAACAAAACAGCAAAAGCTAAATCGCTATTAGAAGAGTTCAAAACTTATTCTATTGAGGATTTAAACTACAAGGCAAATGCATCTGAATGGAGCATTTTAGAATGTATTGAACATTTATGCCTGTACGGAAAGTTTTATTTACCTGAAATTGAAAACCGTATTATTACTAACAGTTACAGTAAACAGCAGTATTTCAAAAGTGGACTTATTGGCAATTATTTTGTAAACATAATCAAAGCCTCAAATACAAAAAAAATTAAAGCAACCAAGGAAATGGACACTACAGGATTCAAGCTTAACAAGTCCACAATCAACCAATTTTTAAAACAATTGGAGTGGCTTGATTCATTACTGGTTAAAGCAGAAAAGGTAAATTTAATGAAAGTAAAAACCTCAATCTCTCTCACTAAGTTAATTAAGTTGAGATTGGGCGATACCTTACGATTTTTAGTATACCATAATGAGAGACATCTTCTACAAGCAAAACGAATTGATATAAAGCCCAAAAGCAACAAAACCTAAACTGCATAGAAGTATGCCTGTGAAATTAAATAAATATTTTTGCTTTCGGGTGTTTCATTTATTATTTAACTAATTGTTGAATTTACCTATATTTATAGCAGCAGTGCATGGAACTACATTGTTTATTCAGATATATCAATCTAAAAAAAATAAATATTAAAATGGCTAAAAATGAAAACACGGTTATTCAATTTTTAAAGATGTTAGAGAACAGAACTTCTTCAAATGAACTAGAGAACTTTTACCATCCAGATGCAAAACAAATTGAATTTCCGAATGCTTTAACAAGACAATTTACAACTCGAAATTTACAAGAACTAAAAGAGGCTTCTGAGAAAGGTTCAAAAGTATTAACTAAGGAAAAATATGAGGTAAAAAACCTTATTTCAACAGTAGACTATGTAGTTTTAGAATGTGTGTGGAGGGGTACTCTTGCCGTACCAATTGGAAATATTAAAGCAGGTGCACAAATGAAAGCTTATTTTGCCCAAATATTCGAGTTTAAAGATGGAAAAATATTCAGACAAAGAAATTACGACTGTTTTGAACCATTTTCTTAAATTAAAAACCTCACCAAACAAAGACAGTAACCGTTTTACAAGGCCCTAAAAAACACAGCATTCAATTCAAAAATATCTAAGTGACTCTTGTTTTTTGGCACCTAGTTTTAGTAAAAATTAGACTTATGAATTTGCTCACCTAACTTAAAGTGAGCAAATCACTTTTCTTGGTAATCTTTCTTGCTTTGCATATTACAAAATTCTAAATTTCTGTATCTTTAGCAAAGTATTGTTCAACAGTCATAACGTGACAAAAAACGTTAGATACTATTGGGAATAAATGAATATTGCATATATACTATTTGACGAAATAACCCTTCTAGATTTTATTGGATTTTACGACCCTATAAAGAATATAAGATCTAGAGAATTTATGGAAAATCTGAATTGGGATTTGTGTGCTACTCACAAATCAATAAAAGATAGTTTTGGACTAGAAATTATTGTCGATAAAATTAAACCTGACTTATCCGATTATGATATGCTAGTAGTCCCAGGTGGATATGGAACAAGAGAACTTCAATACAATACAGAGTTTATTGATTGGTTAAAAACTGGTAAAAATGTTGATTACAAAGTTTCAATTTGTACAGGTAGCTTATTAATTGGCGCAGCTGGATTTTTGAAAAACAAAACAGCAACAACTAATTTTAATGAATATAAATCATTGGAAAAGTATTGCGAAAGAGTTGTTCAAGCAAAAATTGTTGATGATAATAATACTATTACGGCTGGAGCAGTCGCATCCTCATTGGATTTGGGTTTGTACGTATCTGAAAAACTAATTGGAAAAGAAAAAACCGAAGAAATACGAATAGGAATGGACTATCATCCAGAAAAATTTGAAATAATTACTGTAACTAACGAAGATGCATATAGAACATAGCTGTTACAAGCTTTTCTATAGGTTTGTGTGTTTTTTCGAAGAACACCAAACGTTTAAATTAAGCTTTTAGAATAGAAAAAACAAAATGTGCGTTAGGGATTGAGGTATTTGTTGGAGCTCCTCGCAGAGAGCGACTACCGAAAACCCGACCCTTGTGGTAACGCCCAACTACTCCATATCTTCATAATTATAATCTGGATATAGGAAATGATTATATGGAAAACGCGTGATGTGAATCTCTCTAACCTCATCGTAAACACGTTTTTTAAAGTCTTCTAAATTACTTTTGTTAATTGCTGAAATGAATAAGGCATTGTTACCTATTTTACTCATCCAAGTGTTTTTCCATTCTTCTAAAGTGTAATTTGCTTTAGTGCGTTCGGTAGCTAAATCGTCATCATCAATAGGTTCTGGTTTATAAGCATCAATTTTATTAAATACCATAATAGTAGGTTTGTCTCCGCTGTTTATTTCTCCTAATATTTTGTTTACAGAATCTATATGTTCTTCAAAATTTGGGTGCGAAATATCAACTACATGCAGCAGCAAATCTGCTTCTCTTACCTCATCTAAAGTACTTTTAAAACTATCTACCAATTGGGTTGGTAACTTGCGTATAAAACCAACAGTATCACTTAATAAAAAAGGTAAATTTTGAATTACTACTTTTCTAACAGTGGTATCTAGGGTAGCAAAAAGTTTATTTTCGGCAAAAACTTCACTTTTGCTTATTACATTCATAAGGGTAGATTTACCCACGTTGGTATACCCTACCAAAGCTACTCTAACCATTTTTCCGCGGTTACCACGTTGTACTGCCATTTGCTTATCAATAGCTTTTATACGGGCTTTTAAAAGCGATATTTTATCACGTACAATACGTCTATCGGTTTCAATCTCTGTTTCACCAGGTCCGCGCATGCCAATACCTCCTTTTTGGCGTTCAAGATGCGTCCACATACCTCTTAATCGTGGTAATAAGTACTCGCATTGTGCCAACTCTACTTGCGTTCTTGCATAACTTGTTTGGGCTCTTTGTGCAAAAATATCTAAGATTAAATTGGTTCTATCTAGTACTTTTACATTTAGAATTTTGCTAATGTTACGTTCTTGTGCAGCAGATAGTTCGTCATCAAAAATGGCTGTTCCTACATCATTTGCTTCAATAAAATTGCGAACATCTTCCATTTTCCCTGTCCCAATAAAGGTTTTAGGATTGGGCATATCCATTTTTTGAGTAAAACGCTTTACTACCTCGCCACCTGCCGTATAGGTTAAAAATTCAAGTTCATCTAAATACTCTTTAGATTTAGCTTCATCTTGATCTTTAGTAATAATTCCTATTAAAACTGCTTTTTCTAAAGCTATGTCTTTCTTTTCTATCATAAATATTAATAATGTACAAAGTTACGCAATTACAACTACTTTTAATTTCATATTTTAGGGGTCTATTTTTTAAGTTTATGAGTGATTTATTTGAGGATATCCCTGTAAAGGAAAACATGCAAACCATTGCATTTTATAATGTAGAAAACTTATTTGATGTTTTAAAAGATAAACATACCAACGATAATGATTTTCTGCCATATTCTAAGAAAAAATGGACACCTAAACGTTACAAAAATAAATTAAGAAAACTTGGGTTTGCTATTTCTAATATTGGACGAAGAGAAACTGGAAAGCACCCAGCTATTGTAGGTTTAGCCGAAGTAGAAAATGCCAAAGTTATAAAAGACCTTTTAGATTCTAAACATTTAGATGACTACGATTATGATTATGTGCATTATGAATCACCAGACGAACGCGGTATAGATGTTGGCTTAATTTATGATAAATCTGCTTTTAAAATATTAAATTCTGAAACCTTTACGGTTCATTTAACTGATGAAGATGGTTCTCTTGATTATACCAGAGATATACTACTTGTATCTGGTAAATTAGATGGTGAATTAATACATATTATTGTAAACCATTGGTCTTCTAGAAGAGAAGGCACCAAAGAAACCGAGTTTAAAAGATTGGCTTCTTCTGAAAAAGTAAGTGAAATTATTTCTAGAATTAAAGACCAAAATGCAGAGGCTAAAATTGTAATTCTTGGTGATTTTAATGATGAACCTCATAACAACAGTATAATTAGATTGGTAGAAAACTACAATTTATACAACCCTTTTGAAACTTTAAGATCATACAACAGAGGCTCTGTGAGCAGATTTAAACAATGGAGTTTATTTGACCAAGTGTTTTTTACTGCTAACTTTATTAAAAGTTCTAAAGACCGGTTTGAGTATTACAATGCCAATATTTTTGATGAAGATTTTTTAAAACAATTTAAAGGCAAATATAAAGGTACGCCTTTTAGAACTTATGTTGGTAAAAAGTACCAAGGTGGTTACAGTGACCACTTTCCTGTATATGTTATTTTTAAGAAATAAAAAAAGACCACACAATGTGGTCTTCTTTTTTATTAATTCTATTTAAAAAACTATGGAACTGTAACCAATACATTTTCAACATGTAACGTCATGTTTTGATTGCTTGAATCACTTCCTGTGTATTTAAAAGCAATATATGCTGTACCTGAATAAGATGATAAATCTATACTTCCTGAATCTGTAAATGAGAACCAGGTATCATAATCAACAATATAACTAACATCAAAAGTTAATGGTTCCCATGTAGCTGTAGCAATACCTGCTTCTGTACCGTCAAAATCTGTTGAAATAAACACCTCTAATGGTTCATGACCAGAATCTGGATAAGCATGTTCTGTTTGAAAAGTTAAAACCTCTCCGTCTTGAGCATCTAAATCAATTCCAGGAGTAATTAACCATCCTATGTTTGAAGAATCTCCTGAGTTATAAGGATTATATTCTGCGTATCCGTTACCTCCATAGACTTGTTCTGTCCAAACAACACTTCCTGCTTCAGCATAATTAATCCAACCATCAATATTTAGAGTGGTATTATCAATAGCTGTATTAAATGATTCTTCAAAAACAGGATCACATCTATCTTCAGTAAAATTAATATCGCTTGTATCATTAAGTACCATTACAATATCATCACCGCCATAAGTTTGTGTAATAACACCAGATATTGTTCCTCTACCGTCGGTTGGTAAAGGTTCTTGAATAAAATTAGCAAAAGAGCTTGTTTCTATAGGAAATTCAAAACCATTTAAACAACTTACTAGGTTGCGTTGTGTATCAAAATCATCTGTTGGTTCTAAAAATGTTTTTCCTGCTAAACTCATTGGAAATTGTACGTTTTCTAGTGTTACAAACATTCCTAAATGAGAACTATTAACTTCAGAAGGGTTTAAAACTAAAGGAACAATTTCCATAGTATTTTCAGATCTAAAAATGAAATCGGGAATTTGGTTTGCTGTAAATTCATCTACCTGATCTCCATCAGCTTGACCTCCTATTGTTACTACTTCTGATGTGTTTTCACCTAAATAAGCACCTTTTAACTTTATATAAACTTCTCTTCCTAAATTAAATTGATTATATGAATCTACCTGATTAAGAACTACACCAATGGCTGCTGTGGGATTTTCAGGAGCATCTTGCATATAAAATTCTTTATAGAAGTTGCCTGTTCTATCTGATGAAGTTACATAACCTTTAACAACAATATCTGATTCTATTAAAGTTACAGTACCTGTGTATAAAGCTACCAATTCTGATATTGAAATTTCTGTAATATCACCACTTGCAATACTATCCATAATAGCTGTTAACCCTTCATTTTCTTCATTCCCTAAGCTTGATGGGATAACATAATCGTCATCTTCTACACAAGAGAAGCATGCTACACTAACTATTAATGTTAGTGCTATTTTTAATAATTTTTTTGTACTCATAATGCTTAATATTTTGTTTTCCATAGTCTTTTTTAAAATCTGAAGTTTAAGTTTACAAAGTAGTTTGTACCTCTACCATACCAGTATTTAGGTCCAAAAACACGTTTTGGACTAGCCACATCGTCTCTTAACTCTCTGTAATTTGCTAATCTACCTTGTTCAAAACCACCGGTTTTATATTCTTTGTCTAAAAGATTTCCAATACTTGCAAAAAGACTAATGTATTTATTACCTATTTTCCAAGATTTTCCACCAATAAGGTTAACAACCATATAGTCATCAAATCTTTCTTGTTTTAATAGCTCATTTGCTAATTCTTCATCATAATCATTAAATGGTAAACCATCTGAATCTAAATAAAAATTAGATGTTCTTGTGAGTGTATTAATATCTACATAAGTATGACTAAAGAAATTAGCTGTAGCACCAAACCACCAATAGTCTGGATCTCTGTATTCAAAACCTACAGAATAGGCTCTCTGCGGCCCGCCTGCTAGTTTATAATCTTTTAAATTAGCTTGCCCATAAGATATAGACCCATCTTCTGATGTGAAACTAGAAGAGGTTAAGTATAAATTAGGGTTGTTATCATAGGTGTATTGACCAACTGAAGCAGCTCCTTTAAGTTTAATAGTTGGTGTTACTTGTGCTTCAATTCCTAATTCTGCACCAATGTGCCTTTTATCTATACCTTGTAAAACTTCTTGAACAAAGGCCGAGGTTTCATTGTTTTCTATTTCTGTTCCACTTAACCCATCGGCGTAATAGAAACCAACTTCATTAGCGTCTTCAATAGTAGTATAAAAACCTGTTAATTTGGCTTTTACTATTGGCGATCTAAAAATATAGCTAGCATCAAAAGAGGTTACTTTTTCTTCTGTAATATCTCTAACTATGTTATGATTTTCTCTAGAATTTGAAAAGGTATTTCTTAAAGTAGGTGCTCTAGAAATATATCCTGCATTAACATCAAATAAGTGTTTACCAGTAATTTTATAAGTAAAACCTGCTTTAGCGCCATAACCTGTAAAGGTTAATTCTTCGCCTTTACCATAAGAATCACTTCCTGGAAAACGGCTATGTTCCCATAAACCTTCTCTTTGGTATGTTGTATTAGTAACACTACCAGACAAATAGAAATCAATTTTATTGAATTTAAATTGCCCTTGAGCGTAACCTGAGATTACATCGGCAAACAAGTTGTAATTGTATCTAAATTTATCGCCTTCACCCACTAATCTGTCTGGGTTTAAATTATCATACTGATAGCCATCAAATGAATCTACATTTAAGGCTCCTGTAGAAGACCCTAAAACATCTATAATTTCTCCAAAGTTTTCAGACTTCAATTTTTTGTAATTAACCGATGCATTTAAAATAATATTATCTGTTAATTCTGAACTTAAAATGGTATTTAAAGTAAGTTGTTTATCATCACTTCTGTCTTCATACAATACATAAGCCGCTGGTAGTGCACCTATGTTATTTGTTAAATTAGCGTCAAGAATGCGTTCCCAATCAATTTGCCCATCATTTAAAAAGTTTTGCTCTAATTGATAAGCTGTTGCGTAATCTGGTCCGTCTGGGTCTGCCAATGCATAACTTGGTAAATCTTGGTAATATGAAGGACTAGGGTTACCACCACCAGAATAATCTAAACGGCTATTACCCAACTTACCAAATTGATACCCTACATTGGTGTTTAATGATGTTTTATCACTAATTGTCCAATAATGATTTAACATTAATATAGGTTCTTCTACCTCTTTAATACGTGAGTTTTTCTTTTCTCCATCTAAATAGCCCCAATATTCATTGTATTGAATACCTTTTAAATCATAAACTTCTTGGGTGTTTGGAGATGATTTTCCTCTTCTGTTTGGTGCATAAATAGATGTGAAATTAATACTGTGTTTATCATTAATTTTCTTTTCTATAGAGGCAAAAAACGAATTAGAATCGTAAAGAGAAGCATCTAAATAGCCTTCGTTACCCCAACGTCTGGCAATAGAAACTGTAAATGCCCATCCACCTTCTATTAAACCTGTAGCGTAGGTAGCCATAAGTCTGTTAGTATAACTTCTATTTGATGATGAGTAGGTTACTCTTCCTCCTGGTCTTGCTTGAGACGCTCTAACATTAATATTAGTAGTACCTAAAATACCACCAAAATTGTAGTTTGATGGGGTTAAACCCGACGTAAGCTCTTGGTTTCTTACCACATCATTTAAACCACCCCAGTTGCTCCATTGTGGTCTTCCGTTATAGAGTTTATTCATCTCTATACCGTTAATTAAAATAGAACCGTTCTCTGAATCTAAACCTCTTACTCTAAAAAACGAGGGACTAAACTCAAAAGCAGCTGTTCTTTGAAACACATCTAATGATGATGATAGTAGTCCAGAAATGTTGTCTGAAGCACTGGTATCATCATCTAATTCATCATCTGAAAGAGAAATAGTAAATACATCTTGATTTGCAGCAAGGTCTGCTTCTAAAGTCATATCTGAAATATCAACCGTTTGATTTTCATTTACAACAATTGGAAATCTTTTGCTGATGTATCCTATCTTAGAAATTGTTAAAATTTGCTCCCCTAATGGAATATTAGAGACAAATACAAACTCGCCTTTAGCATTTGTTGTTGTACTAAGGGTTGTTCCTTCAACAGAAACCGATACATCTGGAATAGGTTCAAAAGAAACAGCATCTTTTACGCTCCCTTTTATTTGGGTTTGTTGCGCTGATACCGTAAAAAATGAAAAAACTCCCAGTAAAAAAATGAGTAATCTTTTCTTCATACTTTAATTTATAATTAATATTTTAACTGTCATTAAATAATGATTATTTAATACTGCCAAATTTAAGCTATTTATAGGAAATATTTACTTTTGGCTTAAAATTTGTAATCAATATAACAATAACATAACTTTTCTTTAATGAGATATCTAAAATCTATTCTTCTTGGTCTGCTTTCTTTATATAGCTTAACTAGTTATACACAAGACAAAAAAACGTACAAAGTACATACTATTGCTTTTTACAATTTAGAAAACTTATTTGATACCGAAAACGACCCCACTAAGTTTGACGAAGCCAGTCCTATGATGGAACTAAAAACAAATAGGCAGGAGGTTTACGAGAAAAAAGTACGCAATATGGCTAAAGTTATTGCAGATATTGGACAAGAAGTAACTCATAACTCACCTGCTATTATTGGTATTTCTGAAGTTGAAAACAGAAAAGTTATTGAAGATGTTGTGAATGACCCTATGCTAATAGAAAAAGATTATGGTATTGTGCATTATCACTCACCAGATGCTCGTGGTATAGATGTAGCGCTACTATACCAGAAAAAGCTTTTTAAACCAACATCTACTAGCAGTCATGAGTTAAAAATATTTGATGATTTATCTAAAAAGAGAGTTTATACCAGAGATCAATTATTAGTAAGTGGTGAGTTAGAAGGCGACCTTATACATATAATTGTAAACCATTGGCCTTCTAGAAGTGGTGGTGAAGCTAGAAGCAGACCTAAACGCGTTGCGGCAGCCAAACTTACTAAACGTCTTATAGATTCTTTACAATCTAATGATCCTTACGCTAAAATTTTAGTTATGGGCGATTTGAATGATGACCCCATAAACGAGAGTGTAAAAAAGGTTTTAAAAGCTAAAAACGACAGAAAAAAGGTTGGTCTTAAAGGTATTTACAACCCTTATGAAAATTACTTTAAAGACGGATTAGGTACTACTGCATACAGAGATGCATGGAGTTTATTTGACCAAATACTTATTACTAAACCACTACTTGAAAAAGATTTTTCATCGTTTAGGTTTTATAAAGCTGGTATCTTTAATAAAAACTATTTAATAACAAAAAACGGACAGTACAGAGGCTATCCGTTTAGAAGTTTTGCAAATGGTAGTTTCACTAATGGTTTTAGTGACCATTTTCCTGTATATGTTTATTTAATTAAGGAAGTTAAAAAGTAATTTTTAACCCATCCAAGTACTCCAAGGAATTCTGGATAAGAGTAACACTAAGGCAATGGCGTAAAAAATAGCAATAGTTTTTAACTTTGCCTTAGAAGTTAATTTCTTCTTATGTTTAGAATAGCCAATAGTAATTAATGCTACAGCTATTATATTAACAAAAGGATGTTCAACCAAATATAAACGCGCTAAACTATTACTCATTACGCCACCACCTAATTCACTCCATAAAGCAAACCTAGGTGATACAAAATAAAGTATTAAACCTATTAAAAGTTGGATGTGAGAAACTATTAAAGTAAACAATGATATTCTAAAATCTTTTGCACTGTATTCTTTCCCTCCTACAGATTTTATAATAGCATTAAAAGTAGCAATAATTAATATTAAAAGCACTATATATGCCCAATAAGAATGTAAATTAAGTATAATCTCGTACATGAGTTTGAAATTTAAATTGAAATCAAAAATAATGATTTTAATCTATAAAAAAACCGCTTCTTAAAAGAAGCGGTTTAAAAATTATATGGTTTAGGAACTCTTTTTTAGAAATTGTAACGTAAACTTACGTTCCAAGTTATTCCGTATCCTAAATAAACTTCATTTTCAGAGCTTATACCGTTCCAAGAGGTGTATCCTCCAGCTGTATCAACATCATGAATATTTGAGGTAGCCTGTTCTATGTACAATTCGTCGAACACGTTGTTTACGTTTACCCTAAACTGAAGGTTATTAGCTTGTTTGCCCACAGGCATTCTATAAGACATACCTAAATCTACAGTTTGGTAACTTGGCAGCTCAAGCGATCCTCTGTTGCTGGCTGTAGCAAACTCTGAAGCTCCTAAGTCTACCGAAGCATAAAGCTGATCGTAATAGTTAAATGCCGCATCGAATTTTAAATCGTCTACTATTTCAAAAACAGCATTGGCTCCAGCAGTAAACTGAGCTGCATTTCCTATTTTAACACCATCGATATAAGCTATATCACCAGAGCTTAGTAAATTATTGTTCTCGTCATAAGAACGGGTTTCTACATTTCCGTTATATTCCCAATTACCCACAGAAATAAAACCATTAAGGTTTAAACGATCAATAGGTCTTGTAAACACTTCAAGTTCTAGACCTTGGTGCACCTCTTTAATTCCGCTAGATTGGTAAAATATATCCGACTGCCCATTATTATCGGTATCATCTGCAGAAGATAAAATTCTGTTATCCCAAATAGTGTGGTAGGCATTTAAGTTGAAAGATACTCTTTCGCTCTTAAATTGGTAACCCGCTTCAAGACCTGTAATTTCTTGGTTGTCTCCAGCTAAAGGATTTAACTCGTTTGAAGATCTGACGTTTGTAAATAAATCGTCGTGATAAGGTTGACGTGAATAGAATCCAGCGTTAACAAATACGCGGTTATCCTCGTTAATATTATACGAACCACCAGCTTTAAGATTAAATCCGGCATTGTTTACTTTATCGGCTTCTGTAGCCTCGGTATAATTCCAATAATCTGTTTTTAAGTGAGATTGTGTAGAGATAGCTCCTTGGAAATACGCTGAAAAGGCATCGGTAGCGTACTCAATTTGTCCAAAACCACCTATGTAGTTAATTTGCTCTTCGTAATCGTAAGAGAAACGTTGGTCTCTATCGGCCAATTTAAAAAGGTTGCTCCAAGGGTTAAAACCAGAATCTTCTGTTAAAGTGTAAGTTCCGCTATAATTACTGGTTACGCTTGGTGTTGCTCCTAAAAGATCGGCAGCAGTACGGTAGTGTATCCCTTTATAAAAACGGGTATCTACACCAACGTTAAAGGAAAGGTTTTCACTTAGTTCGTGACTGAAGTTAGAAAGCACTCCAAACCAGTTATGTGAGTTTATAGAACTCTTAACATAGTTGTCTGCACTTGGGTCGGCCAAATTGTTGGCTTCAATAGCATCGTAGTCTAATTTACCGTTGGCATCTCTAAATCCATAGAAAGAACTTCCTTCTGGGTAAGCAAAACCTCCACGACCAAAAGAACCATAAGCTACGGTAGACAATTCAGATCTGTCATTAATCGTCCAGTCCCAAGTTAAGTTTATAACAGGTTTGTGGTAGTAGTTTCTTCCACCAGCGTACTCTTCACCATTATAATACCCCCACCAGTCGCTGTAACGTCTTCCGTAATCTAGATAATCCTGAAGTTCGTTACCACCAGCAGCTCCGTGCCATTGAGGTGCACCTGTAACTAAGAAGTTAAAAATATGGTTTTCATTAGGCTTGTATCCTACAGAGATAAAATAGGTTTGACCTTGTCCTTTTGATCCTTGCATATAGCCATCACCCTGCCAGTGCCCTAACATAGCCGAAAAAGCCAATCCGTTTTCCATTAAACCGGTAGAATAGTATGCCGAAGTTTTTATATAATCATCATTTCCAACCATAGTTTGAAAAAAACCACCTTCTTTTCTGTCTACTGTTTTAGTTACAATGTTAACAGTACCACCAACAGACGATATCGCTAATTTAGAAGACCCTAGTCCACGCTGTACCTGTACGGCATTAGCAATATCTAAAACCCCACTCCAGTTAGACCAGTACATTTTCCCATCTTCAACACCATTAATAGGCTGCCCGTTAAGCAAGAAGGCTGTATTGGTTTGGTCGAAACCACGTAAATACATAGAACCATCTCCAAAACCACCACCTTTAACATTCTGTACCGAAGGAGTAGATTTTAATACTTCTGGCAAATCCCAGTTTCCTGCTTTTTCTTGTATTTCTTTAGATTTAATTGTAGAAACAGCAATTGGTGTTTTTCTGTCTTCGGCTAAATCTACAATACCCGTTCCGGTGATAACAACCACTTCTAAAGTGTTGTCTGGTGAAACTGAAATCTTACCTAAATTAGCACTACCATTAAAAGCTACAGTTACTGTTCCGTATCCTACATAAGAGATAACTATTTCTCCTGAAGCAGCTTGCGTTGTTAATTTAAAGTTTCCATCAAAATCAGTAGAAACACCATTAGAAGTTCCTTTCTCAACAACATTTGCACCTGGTAGTGGTGTATTTAATTCTGAATCAATTACAGTACCTGTAATTGTACTTTGAGCAATAACAACTGTAGTTAATAACATAGCTACAGTCATTAATAAAAATTGAATAGTTTTTTTCATAATTAAGAAAAATTAATTGAATTAGTTATGCAAAAATACGGATAAAGAGCGGTAATATGTTAAGCCTATGTTAACAAATATTAACAATTTTTATAATTAAAAAAGACATAAATATTAAAATATTTATGTCTTTTTTGCAATTTTAATAATAGTTTATTAGAAACTATTTATTGTTTTTATAAAAATTTAACAAATTAGTTGTTGAAGAGTCGTGTTTGTTTGTTACCGTATTATTAAACTCTTGTAATATTTTAGTTGCTAATTGTTTTCCCAATTCTACCCCAAACTGGTCATAACTAAAGATATTCCAAATAACACCTTGAACAAATATTTTATGCTCGTACATAGCTATTAGTTTTCCTAAACTTTCGGGGGTTAGTTTTTCAATAAAAATGGTATTTGTTGGTTTGTTGCCTTCAAATACTTTGAATGGGATAATATTTTCTTTAGTACCTTCTGAAATTACCTGTGCTTTGCTTTTTCCATTTAAAAGCGCCTCTGTTTGGGCTAAAAAGTTAGAAATTAACTTATCTTGATGGTCTTGGTTACCATGTAATGATTTGGTAAATCCGATAAAATCTGCTGGAATTAATTTTGTCCCTTGATGAATTAATTGAAAAAATGCATGTTGTGAGTTAGTACCTGGCTCTCCCCAAATTAAAGTTCCTGTTTGGTAATCTATAGGATTTCCATTTCTATCAACACTTTTACCATTGCTTTCCATGATACCTTGTTGCAAATAAGTAGCAAACTGACTCATATACTGCGAATATGCAATAACGGCTTCACTTTCGGCATTAAAAAAGTTGTTATACCATATACTTATTAACCCCAATACTACAGGAATATTAGAAGCAAAATCTTCATTCTTAAAATGTTCATCCATTTTATTAGCTCCCAATAATAAACTAGCGTAGTTGTTATATCCAACAGCTAGACTAATTGATAACCCCACAGCACTCCAAAGTGAAAAACGACCACCTACCCAATCCCACATTGGAAAAATGTTGTTAGAGTCTATACCAAAGTTTTTTACTGCTTCAAGATTTGTAGAAACTGCCACAAAGTGCTTTGCGATATCTTCTTGGGTACCCGATTTTAAGAACCAATCTTTTATAGTGTTGGCGTTAGATAGGGTTTCTTGAGTTGTAAAGGTTTTTGAAACTACTACAAAAAGGGTAGTTTCGGGATTTAACTTTTTTATAATTTCATTTACATGGTCGCCATCTACATTACTAACAAAATAAGTGGTTAAATGGTTTTTGTAATATTGTAACGCATCTACCACCATGGCTGGTCCCAAATCTGAACCACCAATACCTATGTTTACCACATGAGTAAAAGGTTTACCTGTATAACCTTTTCTTTCTCCATTTACTACTTCATTAGTAAAGGCTTCAATTTTTCTTCTAACATTATAAACTTCTGGAATTACATTTTCTCCATCAACCTTTACAACAGCAGATTCTGGTGCTCTTAAAGCTGTGTGTAATACCGCTCTACCTTCTGTTTGATTTATTTTTTCACCTGAGAACTGACTTTGAATGGCTTCTTTAAGCTTAACATCATCTGCTAATTCTAATAAATATTTAAAGGTTTCTTCCGTAATTCTGTTTTTAGAATAATCTACATAAAAATCATCCCATTTTATGGTGAATTTGTTTGCTCTGTTACTATCTTGCTCAAACAAATCTTTCATATGTAAATTACTTACTTCTTTAAAATGATTTTGAAGTTTTTTCCAAGCTTCGGTAAATTTTGGATTAATAGTTGGTAATGACATATTATGAATTTGATTGTTTTATTAAAGTTTGTACTTGTTGCTCTTCTTCAATTATTTCTGGTTCAAAAAAAATGTTATCTAACTTATACTTTATAGGTTTTATATAATCTAAGTATTTTACTTTTAATGAATCTGAAATAGGTTTAGCCTCTGGTAATTTTTGTTTAAACGGATCTACTTGCCTACCATTTACCCAGAAACGATAACAAACATGCGGACCACCGGTATTACCCGTCATACCTACCCAACCAATTATATCGCCTTGTTTTACAAAATCTCCAACTTTTACTTTTCGCTTTTTCATGTGTAAATATTGAGTTTCATAGGTGGCGTTATGTCTTATTTTTACATAATTTCCATTGCCTCCCCTGTACTCAGATTTTGTAACTGTTCCGTTTGCGGTAGCCATTATGGGTGTGCCAATAGGGGCTGCAAAATCTGTTCCTTTGTGGGGGCGCAATTTATAACCATAAACAGCAATTCTTCGTCTTAAATTATATCGAGATGAAATACGACTAAATTTAACAGGTGCTTTTAAAAAGGCGCGTCTTAAATTTTTTGCTTCTTCATTAAAGTAGTCTATAATGCCTTTAACAGAATCTGTTTGAAATTGAAAAGCATAAAAAGGTTCTTTGTTATGTTCAAAATAGGCCGCTTTTACATCATGTATACCTCCATAAATGGTATCATCAATATATTTGTCTGTGTAAATTACTTTAAATCTATCGCCTTTTTGAAGTCTTCTAAAATCAATAGTCCACGCATAAATATCATCTGCCAACTTATTAGTTAAAACTGGGCTTACTCCTTTTTCATCTAGCGTTTCAGAAATACTGCTTGTAATAATACCAGTTACTGTTTTTTCTACATATTTAATAGGCTTTCTACTTTTATATGCGCTAATAGAATCTTTAAAGTTAATAACAACATATTCCTCTTTATTAGGTTGATATATAAATGATTGTGGCAACTCTAAAGAATCTTTAGAACATAAAATGGTGTAAGGTTTGCCTACCTGAAGTTTTCTAATATCAAAAGTGTCTTTGGCTTTTTCTGCTATTTGAAAAATTTTAGGATAGCCTATATTATTTCGTTCTAAAATAACACCAAAAGTATCACCTCTTTTAATGGTATCTCTTTTAACTACGTAGTCGTTTAATTTAAATCCAAATTCATACACGTATTTTGGCTCTTCAACTACTGCTACCTCTTCTTCTATTACCTCTTTTTTTTCTTCTTTACAATTACTAAAAAAAAGTAATGTAAGTACTAATAGTACTAAATATTTGTTCCCCAATCTTCTATTTCTTTTTTCGTCCATAATTCTGGAAAAAATATTCTTTTTTGATACTTTGGATGCATGTATTTTACCCATTCACTTCCACCAGTTGCCTCTGCCGTTTTACCACCTATATTTAAGTAGTGGTTTGCTGTTGCATAATGTGCCATAACCCACTTAATATTAACGGTATAATCGTAATGGCGCATGGCTTTTACCAGCGCTTTGTTTTGTTGTGCTTTTTTAGGTAAACTTTTAAATTTAGACCAAAGATTGTTTCTATAATAAAATTTGGTAAATCTAATAAACTCTTCTTTATATCGTTCTTCAAAAACTGTTAAAGTATATGTTTTTTTTCCAGTTTTGTAATCTTTTCCGGCAGCTTGCCAATACAAATGTTCAAAGGCATTTTCATAAGACGAATTTCTATCAATGGTATCTCTAAATCGTTTATCTATGAGATTTATTAATTCTGTTGAAGCAAATTCAATTTTTCTATATTGAGCACTTTGAAAACCACTTGCAGGTATTAGTGTTTGTCTAAATTTGTTGTACTGTTCTATACTCATCCCGTCTTTCATGATGCTGAAAGATGATGTAAGCACATCAAAGTACCTACTAATTCGCATTATTTTATCTGTAAAAACAGTTTCTTTTATTTGTTCACTTTCTGCTACTTGTTGTATTTCTGTAAGTATCATTTTAAACAGTAACTCTGTGATTTGATGATACATGATAAAAACCATTTCATCAGGAAAGTCTGTTCTTGTAATTTGAAGATTTAATAATGCGTCGGTTTGGATATAATCCCAATAAGTAATGGGTTTACTATGCAGTAGTCCTTCTAAATGATCTTCTAAATCTTGGTCTATTGCCTTGTATTTATCTTTAAGTTGGTTGGTAATATTTGAATCTAAACCCATTAATTTTTAACAACTATTTTAAAAGGGTGCTTTAACCCCTTAAAAGCGTCAAGGTCTGCTCTTAAAGACCCCACAGCTAAATCTGCCTTAATGCGCAAAGGTAGTTTATTTTTGTCTTTTGATACCCATAGCGTTAAACTTTCTTCTTCTTTAAACACGCGTCCTGCCATAACATAGGGTCTAAATTTTAAGGCTTCAACTTCTCCAAAATCTGTATCTACCGTATCTTCACCTAAATATTTTAGTTTAAACCCATAATTTTCTTTATCAAAAAACATATCTACCCGCACCTCATCACCAACAGCTAAATTATCGGTATCCATATGGTTTCTTAAATAATAAAAGGTTGATACCATGTCTTGAATATTGGGTCTGGTATCTATAACATACTTTTTGTTATGTTTTTTATCATTTACGTAAGCTTTGTTTTTTTTCTGGTCAAAGTCTATTTCAATATCTTTAGTATAACCACCTTCATCTATTTTTCTAACAAATTTGTATGGCAAATTGGTTTTTTTATCAAAATAGCTTTCGTATCTATCTTTTACTTTAAAAAACCATTTTATCATACCAGTAGTCCAACCTTTTCCTACTACATGATAAACTTCTTTATTATTTAAAGTAGTTTCATTTACAGTTAATGTGGCATTTCCAGCTTTCATCCATCCGCTATAACTCATCCTAAACTTAAACCACTCTCCTTCTTCAAAGGCAGGTTCTTGTTGGGCAAATACAGTTTGAAATGCTCCTATTGTTAATATAAGTAGTAGTTTTTTCATTTCGTGTTGGGTTACGTAATTAACTTCTTAAGCATTTAATTATTGTTTTTAACCAAGAAAATACAATTACTATTCCAAAAATAGAAATTTTATTCAAACAGCTAACTTTTCAAACATTATAGTTATGTTATAAACCACACTGCATTAAGCTTTTTGGGCGCTCCCTAAAGTAAAGGCTTCTTTATTGATTTCTATTTTAAACTAACTAATTTTCGAATACAAATATGCTACTACTCAATCCGTAGCATACCTACTTACCAACATATTTTTTTATAAAAACTGCTCACATTTTTGCTTTCTATCGATGCTTTAATATAAACAATTAAAATTTTACAATTATGAGAAAACACGTATTAAGTTTTTTAGTCTTACTTTTAGCAACATCAACTTCATTTGCTCAAAACTTCAACCTATCAGCTACTGCTGGTTACTTAAACATTAATTCCATTTTCAAAGTAGATGGTGAAAAATATGATTTAGATTTTAAAAGCAGTGGCTTCTATTTTGGAGCACAAACCGAAATAAGTCTTTCTGAAAAAATAAATCTACAACCAGAATTACTTCTTGGACTAAACAGCGAGGGTAACGTGCTTTATCTAGGCCCAATTGCAGGCTACAAAATTACCGAAGAATTTAGTGTGTTATTTGGCCCCTCATTTACATATTTACTAGAAGATGTTGCAAACGGTTATCAAGAGCTTGGTATATCTGCAGCCATTGGCGGCTCTTTTAATATTACAGATAAAATTTATGCACAAGCCAAATACAATATTCAATTAAACGATTATTATAACGGTAGTGCCGATGTAAGCTCTAAAGCAAATTACTTATTAGTTGGGGCAGGCTATAGATTTTTATAATTTTTTGAGTTATTTATGTTTAAAAACGGCGCTATATGTAAAACATATTTGCGCCGTTTTATTTATTAAAGCGTACCTCTTTTGGCTTGCTCCCTTTCAATAGACTCAAAAAGTGCTTTAAAGTTTCCGGCACCAAAACCTTTAGCCCCCATACGTTGAATTATTTCAAAAAACAGAGTTGGTCTATCTTGCACTGGCTTTGTGAAAATTTGAAGCAAATAACCTTCTTCATCGGCATCAATCATTATTCCTAAACTTTTTAGGGTTTCAATATCTTCACGTAGCTCATGATTGTGAGTTAGTAAACGCTCTGGCACCGCCTCATAATACGCATCGGGTGGCGTAGATAAAAACTCTACACCTCTTGCGCGCATGCCTTTTATGGTTTTAATAATATCATCTGTGGCAACGGCTATGTGCTGCACGCCTGCGCTTTCATAAAAATCTAGATATTCTTCAATTTGTGATTTTTTCTTGCCTTCTGCAGGTTCATTTATTGGAAATTTTATACGGCCGTTACCATTACTCATTACTTTACTCATTAATGCCGAATACTCTGTGTGTATTTGCTTATCATCAAAAGATAAAAAGTTTTCAAAACCCATAACATCTTCATACCATTTAACCCATGTATTCATTTGACCCCAACCTACATTACCAACCATGTGATCTACATATTTTAAACCTAAAGGTTCTGGTCTGTAATCTGATTTCCACTCAACAAAACCTGGCATAAACACACCATTGTAGTTTTTGCGCTCTACAAACATATGCACGGTTTCGCCATAAGTGTAAATACCTGCTTTTACAACCTCGCCATGTTTATCTGTTTCTACATAAGGTTCTATATAAGATTTTGCGCCTCTACTTGTGGTTTCTTCATAAGCTTTTCTGGCATCTTCTACCCAAAGTGCTATTACTTTTACACCATCGCCATGTTTTACAATGTGCTCATTTATTTGGTGTTTTGAGTTTAAGGGAGTAGTTAAAACTAAGCGAATTTTATCTTGTTTTAACACGTAAGAAACGGTGTCTTTGCTTCCTGTTTCTAAGCCCTTATAGGCGTATGATTGAAACCCAAAAGCTGTTTTGTAATAATGGGCTGCTTGTTTTGCATTACCTACATAAAGCTCTACATAATCTGTTCCTAGAAGTGGTAAAAAATCTTGTGCGCCTTCAAATATTTTTTCTAAACCGTAGTTTACTGATTCTATATTTTTACTCATAATAGTTTATTTGTTTTTTGTTGAATTGTTTTAGCCCCGATAGAAGCGGCATCCTTTTTTGAGGTACGAGAAAAAGATACAGCGAATAGCGGGAAATAGCTTCTAAAAAAAATTATTCTAACCAAGAAGTATGATATCCTTCATCGGCTATTTTCATGGCTTCTTCTGTTACCATTAAGGGTTTAAATGTATCTACCATAACGGCTAATTCTTGAGTTTTTTCTTTGCCAATACTACGCTCTGTTGCTCCTGGGTGTGGCCCATGTGGAATACCTGCCGGATGCAATGAAATATGGCCAGCTTCTACATCATTTCTGCTCATAAAATCGCCATCAACATAATACAACACCTCATCAGAATCTATATTGCTATGGTTGTATGGTGCCGGAATGGATAGCGGATGATAGTCATACAAACGCGGTACAAAACTACACACCACAAAGGCATCTGTTTCAAAAGTTTGATGTACTGGTGGCGGTTGGTGAATACGCCCTGTTATGGGTTCAAAATCATGAATTGAAAATGCATACGGATAGTTGTAACCATCATACCCAACCACATCAAATGGGTGGGATGCGTAAACCATTTCAATAATATCGCCTTGTTTTTTTACTTTTATGGTAAAATCTCCGTTTTCATTGTAGGTTTCAAGCTCTTGTGGTCTGCGTATATCGCGCTCACAAAAAGGGGCATGTTCTAGTAATTGCCCAAACCAATTACGATACCGTTTTGGTGTATAAATAGGGCGGTGAGATTCTACAATGAAAAGCCTGTTATCTTCAGTATCAAAATCTATTTTATAGATGACACCGCGAGGAATTAGTAAATAATCGCCGTATTTAAAATCTAAATTACCCAACATAGTACGTAATTTACCGGTGCCTTTATGAATGAATATGAGCTCATCGGCATCGGTATTTTTGTAAAAATAATTTTTGGTAGATTCTTTTGGTGCTGCTAACACAATAGCACAATCATTGTTTAGTAAAACTGTTTTTCGGCTTTCTAAAAAATCATTTTCTGGTGTTACTTGAAATCCTTTAAAACGGTATGATTTTATATTGTTTTTAAGAGCTATTTTGGGTGCAACACTGTATTGTTTTTTTATTTCTTTTACTTGCGTGGGTCGTTGCTCATGATAACTGTTGGTATACATACCATCAAAACCAATGGTACCAAAGAGTTGTTCATAGTACAACGTACCATTTGGTTTTCTAAATTGAATATGGCGTTTAGGCGGAATTTTTCCTAATTTGTGATAAAAAGGCATTTTTTTAATATTTTAATGTTAAAAACGAAATACTAAAAGCTGTAAAACTTTAAATATCAACTATATATAAATATACAAAAATGCCTGCTTATTCAGGATTTCTCTTGATAAGGTAGTGAAGAAATTGTAATAAGTCTTTAAAGAAAAACTTCATAACCTAACAAATATCGTAAAAATATTTAAGATTCTTTTTAAGAATAGTTTAAAACCAAAATCCTAAATTAATAAATAAGATACTTTTTTTTCTTTCGGGAGAGTAACTATATTTTGCTTGAACGGGACCTAAAAAAGTATCTATAGCATAACCTAAAGCATACCCACTATAGTCTGGGAGCGAAAGCCAATTTCCGGAATCAAAAATATCATCTTCAACATTTGCCCAATTGCCTTCTAGGGTAATATGATGTTTTTTATAAACTTCATAATCTAATCCTGCATAAACTTTTACGTAACTATTACCCGATAGCGAAATAAAGTCATACCCTAAAAAGGGAATAAAATTATTTATTAAATTATTACCATAACCGCCCAGAGAAAAATCTAGTGTTTTTGTAGTTTTATCGCCAAGTTTAAACCCACCACTAGTTTGCATATTAAAAGCCCATTTATCTGATAAACTAAAAGCATACCCCATATCTACCTTAGCTATTGAAAACGGTTCAAAACCAGTGTTAAAATGAGAAGCATAAAGATATGCGTGTATATCGCCATTAAAATACACACCTTTTTTGGGGAAGTATTTATCATTATACGTATCTAGTTTAAGTCCGCCAAAAACACTAACATAATCTGTACTTTCAAAAGTAAAATCTTCATCTTCATCGTTGGTTGCTAATGTCTCAGAGCTTATTTCTAAACGCTTGTGTTCTGCTCCAATACTTAAAGCAAAATCTTTTCTAAAAAGGGTTTGCAAATAGAATTGATTAGTTTGGTCTTGTAATTCAACATCAATTTTATTTAAACCCGTAGCATCAATTTCAGAATCATCTAATAACAATTGTGCACTTACATTTCTATTAAAATTATTAAAGTTAGAACGTAAACCAATACTCCAATAAAATCCTTTATCTATTAAATATTCAAAATTATATCTAACATTATCTCCTAATACCACATCTAAAGAGGCTATATCATTATCAAACAAAAATCTTTTTTTTGTAATATTTGCTATGGCTCCACTTTTATATAAGTTGTCATAGTGTACTCCAAACTTAAAAAAAGTAGTTATTTGTGCTTCCTTTAAGTTAGCGTGAAAATTGAAACCATCTGTTTTTTCTGATGATTTTAATTGATATTCAAACGAATCAAAATTTTCTGTAGCCACTAAATTGTTAACACCTTCTATTAAATCTGAATAGCTAATTTTTGTATTACTTTTAATTTTTAACTTACCTAAAACATAAGCTCTAGTGTAATTTTTTAAACCTTTTATTGAAATTTCATTGATAATAAGACTATCTTTTACATAGGGTTTTAACCGGGTTTTATTTGTGTTTTTAGACTGCTTTTTAATTAAGTCTTTCAATACTTTTTGTTTGTTTAGTGCAGCTACACTACCTAAATCTACTATTTGTTTTGCCGCATCAAAAGACACTACATTATAATCTTTAATATCTGGTTTAATATAAATGTCTGTTTTTTTAGACTTCACCGCCATATCTTTTATGGTTCTGAAATTGCTAATTTGAAGCAATACATCTGGGGCCGATGTTAATTCATTTTTATTCATAAGTCCATCTTGTACATCAACCCCGATAATAACATCCATACCTTTTGCTCTAAGCTCATCAATAGGATAATTATTTACAACACCACCATCAATTAAAAGTTGATTATTTAAAGTAACAGGTTGAAACAGGGTTGGTAATGCCCCACTAGCCATAACACTTTGGGTTAAATTACCTTTTTCTAGTATTACTTGTTTACCTGTTTCTATATTAGTAGCAATACAAAAAAACGGTATAGGCAGTTCACTAAAATCTTCTACTTTATTTACATGAAGTAATAATTTTAATAAATAATTGTATGTATTTTGACCTTTTGATAGTGCCGAAGGCAACTTTAACTTATAGTCATTAAAAGGCAGTTTTACAGCATATTTTTCATCGTTATTTCTTTCAAAAAAACCTTTTGATGCCCTAGGTAAGTTATCAATAATAATGTTTTCAAAATCTGCTACCCTAAAAATAGAATCTAGCTGTTTACCAGAATATCCTGATGCATATAAAGCTCCTACAATAGCCCCCATGCTACTACCAGCTACATAATCTACTTTAACCCCTAAACTATCTAGAACTTTTAACACACCAATATGTGCTAAACCTTTGGCTCCACCACCACTTAAAACCAAACCTACTTTTTGTGTTTCTTTTTCTTGAGTATAAATTTGCGCTTTCGCGGAAATGAAGACAAGAAGGAATACTAGAAATATAAAGCTTTGTTTTTTCAAGTTTTAAATCTGTTTTACATGATAATAATTATAAACCTTTTCTGCTCTTGACACTCCAATTACAGCCTCTAGTTCATCTAACTTAGCATTAGCCACCCGTTTAGCCGATTTGAAATGTTTTAGCAACTCTACCACTGTTTTTTCACCAATACCCGGAATGGTTTCTAACTCTGTATTTAACGCGTTTTTACTACGCTTATTACGGTGATGTTCAATACCAAAACGGTGCGCTTCATTACGCAATTGCTGAATGATTTTTAGTGTTTCGCTTTTCTTGTCTAAATATAAAGGAATTGGATCATTTGGATAGTATAATTCTTCTAAACGTTTAGCAATTCCTATAATAGCTATTTTACCTCTTAACCCTAAAATATCTAAACTTTTTAAAGCCGAAGACAGTTGCCCCTTACCTCCATCAATAATTATAAGTTGTGGCAAAGGTTTATCTTCATCTAATAAACGTTTATAACGCCTATAAACCACCTCTTCCATAGAGGCAAAATCGTCTGGTCCTTCAACCGTTTTTATGTTAAAATGGCGATAATCTTTTTTACTAGGTTTTCCGTTTTTAAACACTACACAGGCAGCTACAGGGTTGGTTCCTTGTATGTTTGAATTGTCAAAACATTCTATATGGCGTGGTTCTTCGTGTAAACGTAAATCGGCCTTCATTTGTGCCATAATACGGTTAGCATGTCTATCTGGATCTACAATTTTATCTTGTTTAAAGCGTTCCATTCTATAATATTTCGCATTGCGAAGCGATAAATCTAGAATGTGCTTTTTATCGCCTAATTTAGGGATGGTTACTTTAATATTTTCACCTATATCAACCTCAAAAGGCACATATATTTCTTTTGAATTTGAATGAAACCGCTGCCTTATTTCGGTTATAGCTAACTCTAGTAATTCTTTATCGGTTTCTTCTAATTTCTTTTTAATTTCTAAAGTATGTGATCTTATAATAGAACCGTAAGATAGTTGTAAAAAGTTTATATATCCATAGGTTTCATCGCTTATAATAGAAAACACATCTACATTACTAATTTTAGGATTTACAATGGTAGAACGCGCTTGATAGTTTTCTAAAACTTCTATTTTTTCTTTTATTTTTTGTGCCTCTTCAAACAGCATGTCTTCTGCAAATTGTTTCATTTGCTTTTTAAATTGCTGTAAGGAGTCTTTAAAGTTACCTTTTAAAATTTGCCTAATGGCTTTAACATTTTTATTGTATTCTGCTTCGGTTTCCTTTCCTTCACAAGCACCTTTACAGTTTCCTAAATGATACTCTAAACATACTTTGTATTTACCTGCTTCAATTTTTTCGGCAGCTAAATCATAATTACAGGTTCGCAACGGATACAAACCTTTTATTAAATCTAACAAGGTATGCACCGTTTTTCCACTGGTGTAAGGCCCAAAATACTCGCCACCATTTTTAAAAACCCTTCTTGTAGAAAAAACTCTGGGGAATCGCTCGTTTTTAATACAAATCCATGGGTAAGATTTATCATCTTTCAGCATTACATTATAGCGTGGTTTATGCTTTTTAATTAAGTTGTTTTCTAGCAACAAAGCATCGGTTTCGGTTTCTACAACAATGTGCTTAATTTTGACAATCTTTTTAACCAACACTCTGGTTTTACCATTATCATGTGTTTTTGTGAAATAAGAACTTACACGTTTTTTTAAATTTTTTGCTTTCCCCACATAAATAATGGTACCTTCTGCATCAAAATACTGATACACGCCTGGTGCATTGGGTAATGTTTTTAGCTGAATATCTAAGGTAGGCTCATCCATTATCTCAAAGGTAATTATTAAATTTTGTATGATTAAATTTTGTATTTACTTATTTACTACATTGCGCCACTTTTTAAACAAACTAATGAGTAAAAAAATTATTGGAAGAACTGACAAAATAGACTTCCCAAGCCTTGAGCTCTATAGCATTGATGTTAAAATAGATACAGGTGCATATACTTCTGCAATTCATTGCTCTGAAATTATAGAAATAGACCATGCTTTACTGTGTATTTTTAATAGTGATGTACATCAGAATTTTGGAAAAACAGAAATTATTTTTGAATCTTACTCTTTAACAAATGTAAAAAGCAGTAATGGTTTTAAAGAAAATAGATATAAGGTAAAATCTGATGCCATTTTTTTTGGTAAAACCTACAAGATTAACTTAACTTTAAGCACTAGAGACGATATGAAATTCCCTGTTTTAATAGGCAGGCAATTTTTAAGTAAAAAATTTATAGTTGATGTAGATTTAGAAAACGTTTCTTATAACACTAAATAAAATGAACATAGTTATACTTTCTAGAAACGCCAATTTATATTCTACATTAAGACTAGTGGAAGAAGGCGAAAGTAGAGGTCACGAAATGGAAGTAATAGACCCGCTAAAATGTGATCTTATAATAGAAAAAGAAAAGCCTACTATTTACTATAAAGACAGATATTTAGATTATGTTGATGCCATTATACCTAGAATAGGCACTTCTGTTACTTTTTTTGGATGCGCTGTTGTACGGCAATTTGAAATGATGAATGTTTTTACATCTGTCACTTCAGATGCTATTATTCGCTCTAGAGATAAATTACGCAGCTTTCAACGTCTTTCTAAAGCAGGTATTGGTATGCCTAAAACGGTATTTACTAACTACTCTAGAGATATTGAAAAAGTATTATCACATGTGGGTGGCACACCAGTAATTATCAAACTATTAGAGGGCACACAAGGTTTAGGAGTAGTTTTAGCCGAAACCAAAAATGCAGCAGAATCTGTATTAGAAGCTTTTAACGGATTACAAGCACGAGCACTTGTTCAAGAATATATTGCCGAAGCCAAAGGCGCCGATTTACGCGCCCTAATTGTAGACGGCCATGTGGTAGGAGCTATGAAACGACAAGGAAAAGAAGGCGAATTTAGATCTAACTTACACCGAGGTGGCAGAGCAGAAATTGTAAAACTTAGCGAAGCAGAAATACAAGTTGCCATGAAAGCCTCTAGAGCTTTAAAACTTCCTGTTTGTGGAGTAGACATGCTACAATCTGGTAGAGGCCCGCTTCTTTTAGAAGTAAACTCCACACCTGGTTTAGAAGGTATTGAAACTGCAACTGGAAAAAATATTGCTAGAAGTATAATTACCTATATTGAAAGAAACAGACACTAAGTCTATAACAGCATGTAATTAACTATGAGCATTGAAAAAGACATCTTAACCATACTTAATGAAACTATAGCTCCAGGAGAGAGCAAAGAAGTAAATTTTGATGTAGCTAATTTACATACCTCAACATCTGTTAATGTTCCTGTTATTATAGAACGTTCTAAAAAACCCGGACCAACCGTATTGTTTACAGCTGGTATTCATGGTGATGAAGTTAATGGTGTAGAAATTGTTCGCCAATTAGTAGCTAAGGGCATTAATAAACCCAAACGCGGTACAGTTATTTGTATTCCTGTTATCAATATTTTTGGATTTATTAACCTGTCTAGAGAATTTCCAGACGGAAGAGATTTAAACAGAGTATTCCCTGGAAGCCCTAAAGGGTCTTTAGCTAGTAGAGTTGCTTATAAATTAATTAACGATGTAATACCACACGTAGATTATATCATAGATTTTCACACAGGAGGTTCGGGCAGATTTAATGCACCTCAAATTCGCATTGCTGAGGGTGATTTAGAATTAAAACAACTTGCCAAAATATTTGGAGCTCCGTTTGTATTATATTCTAAAAACCTAAATAAATCCTTTAGGCACGCTTGCTACAAACTAAATAAACCATTGCTTCTTTTTGAAGGAGGCAAATCATTTCATATTGATGATATTGTTACCAACTCTGGCGTTAATGGTTCTAAACGTGTGCTTAAACATTTAGGAATGCTTAACTCTAAATTTAAAGCTTCTAGCCCTAAAAAAGCTTGCGTTTTTATTAAAGACAGCAAATGGATAAGAGCCAAATATTCTGGTATGTTTAAACCAGCTGTTAACATAAATTCTACGGTTAAAAAAGGCGACTTATTAGGCAACATTACAGACCCTTATGGTAAGCTAAATTACTTTGTAAAATCATCTAATGCCGGACATATTATTAACGTAAACCAATCGCCTATTGTGTACCAAGGTGATGCTCTTTTTCATATTAGCACCAAATTGAATGACAAAAACTGAATTACGCAAAAAATATAAAACCCTTAGGGAAAATTTATCTTTAAATGATATAGATGAATTAAGTATTGCCATTGCCAATAACCTTATTAATTTACCTATTTGGAATTATTCATTTTATCATATTTTTTTAGCTATTGAAGAACAAAAAGAAGTACAAACCGATTATATTTTAAGTATTCTATCTGGCAAAGACAAAAACATACTTATTTCAAAAAGTGATTTTGAAACCGGTACTATGACACATTTTTTATTAACTGATAGTACAAAAATTAAAAAGAATCATTACAACATTCCAGAACCAGTTGATGGTATTGAAATCTCAAATGATAAAATTGACGTGGTATTTATTCCGCTTTTAGCCTTCGATAAACAAGGCAATAGAGTTGGATACGGCAAAGGTTTTTACGATAGATTTTTAGCTAACTGTAAACCAGAAACTATAAAAATAGGAGTATCTTTTTTTGAAGCCGAAAATAAAATTACTGATATTTTTGAAGGTGATATTAGATTAGATTATTGTATAACACCAAAAAACACATACAGCTTTAACTAACAAAACTACTTTTTACAATTCTCACAATAAGTATCTTTTAAATAGGCATTTTTTAATAACTGAAAGAATAATTATTTAATGAATTTATCCTTACAAAGCTTTTTTAGGAAACGCCTTTTTATTAAAAACAATTAGCATTACAAAACCGGTGCTAATAGCTACATCGGCCACATTAAAAACTGGCTCAAAAAACGTAAAAAATTTGCCTCCAAAAAAAGGTAACCACTCTGGTAAATACCCTTTCCATAACGGGAAATAAAGCATATCTACTACTTTACCATGAAGTAAACCATCATAGCCTCCTTCTTCTGGTAAAAATGTTGCTATTTGGCTATAACTGTCATTAAAAATAACGCCGTAAAAAACAGAGTCTATAATATTACCCATAGCACCAGCAAATATTAGTGCAATAGCTACTATTAATACTTTAGGTTTATGTTTTTTGGTTACATCATAAAGCCAATAACCAATACCAAAAATAGCCACAACCCTAAACAAGGTTAAAGCTACTTTGGCAGACCTATCATTTATAAAAGGGATAAAATCACTTATTTTAGTACCCCAAGCCATACCATCGTTTTCAATAAAATATATCTGGAACCAACTAAAAACAGTAATACTTTGCTGTAGCTGAAAGTTTGTTTTTATATATATTTTGCTTATTTGGTCTATAAGCAAAATAATGATGATGAGTATGATGTTTTTTTTTAGCGACATAGCTACAGCTACTATTAAACAAAAACGTCTCGGTTTTAAACGAGACGTTTTTAAAAATTATATACTTTTCATTTACTTCTGCATGTTTTTAGCCTCAATACTTAATGTAGCATGAGGTACTAACTCTAATCGTTTTTTATTGATTAGTTTTCCTGTAACACGGCATATTCCGTAGGTTTTATTTTCTATACGAATTAAAGCATTTTTTAAATCGCGAATAAATTTTTCCTGACGGATAGCTAACTGCGAATTAGATTCTTTACTCATTACTTCACTACCTTCATCAAAAGCTTTAAAAGTAGGTGATGTATCATCAGTACCATTGTTATGGTCATTCATGTATGCACTTTTAATTAACTCTAAATCGTGTTGTGCTTTCTCTATTTTTTCTTGTATTATTGCTCTAAACTCCTCTAATTCGGCATCAGAATATCTTACATTTGTTGTTCCCATAATTTTAATGTTTTTGAATAAACAATTTGGTATTTATATCATCAAAAGTAATTTCAATACCATTATCTAATTTATCAATTATTTCAAGCTCATCTGCCAACGTTTCTGTTTTTATATAAGCCATATTAGAATCTATAGCATTCACTATATGATCATCTTTTTGAAGTTTTACATCTATTCTATCTGTTACTTCAAACCCTGAATCTTTACGTAAATTTTGAATTCGGTTAATAAGTTCTCTCGCAATTCCTTCGCTTCGTAATTCATCAGAAATGGTTACATCTAGGGCAACTGTTAACGCACCTTCATTGGCAACTAACCAGCCTTCAATATCTTGAGATGCAATTTCTACATCTTCGAGCCCTAAAGTAATATTTTTTCCATTAATTTCAACCTGAATTTCACCAGTTTGTTCAATTTTTTTAATATCGTCTGCACTAAACGCTCTAATGGCGTTAGCAATAAACTTCATATCTTTTCCAAAGCGTGGTCCTAAAGCCTTAAAATTGGGTTTAATTTGCTTTACTAAAATGTCTGAAGCATCTTCTAAAAGTTCTACTTCTTTTACATTTACCTCATGCTTTATCAAATCTGAAACTGCCAATATTTCTTCCTTTTGTTGCTCACTATCAATAGGAATCATTATTTTTTGGAGTGGCTGACGTACTTTAATTTTCTCCTTAGCTCTTAACGATAAAACTAATGATGATATTGTTTGGGCATTTTCCATTTTTCGTTCCAAACTTTTATCAACATAACTTTCATTAAAAACAGGGAAATTGGCTAAATGTACACTTTTAAATGTTTCTTTTTTGGTTACCGAATTTAAGTCTAAATACAGCTTATCCATAAAGAATGGGGCTATTGGAGCACCTAATTTAGCTATGGTTTCCATACAGGTGTAAAGTGTTTGGTAAGCTGAAATTTTATCGGTTTGGTAATCGCCTTTCCAGAAACGCCTTCTACTTAAACGCACAAACCAGTTACTTAAATAATCTTGTGTAAAATCTGATATAGCTCTAGCTGCTTTTGTAGGCTCATAATCGGCATAAAAAGCATCTACTTTTTTGATAAGTGTATGTAATTCAGATAAAATCCACCTGTCTAATTCTGGCCTATCGGCTAATGGAATATCTGCTTCAGCATAACTAAAGTTATCAAGATTTGTATATAAACTGAAGAATGAATACGTATTGTAAAGTGTTCCGAAGAATTTACGTTTTACCTCTTCAATACCTTCAATATCAAATTTTAAATTATCCCAAGGGTTAGCATTTGAAATCATGTACCAACGGGTGGCATCTGCCCCATAATTTGATAAGGTTTCAAACGGATCTACAGCATTGCCTAAACGTTTAGACATTTTTTGACCGTTTTTATCTAAAACCAATCCGTTAGATACTACATTTTTATAGGCTACAGAATCAAATACCATTGTTCCAATGGCATGCAATGTATAAAACCAACCGCGTGTTTGGTCTACACCTTCTGCAATAAAGTTTGCAGGATAGGTTGTGCCTTCATCAATTAGTTCTTTATTTTCAAATGGGTAGTGCCATTGTGCATATGGCATAGAACCAGAATCGAACCAAACATCAATTAAATCGCTTTCGCGTTTCATTGGTTTTCCTGATGGTGATACTAGTGTAATTTTATCTACAATATTTTTGTGTAAATCTAATTTGGCATAGTTTTCATCACTCATATTGCCTACTTCAAAATCGGCAAAAATATCTTCGGATAAAACACCTGCTTCAATAGCTTTTTGTATTTCTGCTTTTAATTCTTCAACAGAACCAATGCATAATTCTTCTTTGCCATCTTCGGTTCTCCAAATTGGCAATGGTATTCCCCAATAACGTGAGCGGGATAAGTTCCAATCGTTTGCATTTGCTAACCAGTTACCAAAACGGCCTTCTCCGGTGCTTTTTGGTTTCCAATTAATAGATTGGTTTAACTCATGCATTCTATCTTTTACATCAGTAACTTTAATAAACCAAGAATCTAAAGGATAGTATAATATAGGTTTATCGGTACGCCAACAGTTAGGGTAGCTATGTTTATATTTTTCAACCTTAAAGGCTTTGTTTTCTTCTTTTAATTTAATGGCAATTTCAACATCAACAGAGCGTCCTGGTGCTTCGCCATCATCATAATATTCATTTTTTACGTACTTACCAGCAAGTTCTTTCATTTCTGGACGAAAACGCCCTTGTAAATCTACTAATGGCACCAAATTACCATTTTCATCTTTTATTAACATTGGTGGCACTTCTGGTGTAGCTTGTTTAGCAACCAAGGCATCATCTGCTCCAAATGTAGGTGCTGTGTGTACAATACCTGTACCATCTTCGGTAGTTACAAAATCGCCTGAAATTATTCTAAAAGCGTTTTCTGGGTTGTCATTTGGTAATACGTATGGCATTAATTGCTCGTACGTAATATCAACTAAATCAGCTCCTTTAAATTCTTTTACTATAAAGTATGGTATTTTTTTATCGCCTTCTTTATAACTATTTAATTCAGCAGTATCTTCAACTTGTTTGAATTTACCAGCAAATTGTTTTGATACTAAAGGCTTACCAAGCACTACATTTACAGGCTCAAAAGTATATTGATTATACGTTTTAACTAATACATAGTCAATCTTAGGGCCAACTGTTAGTGCGGTATTACTTGGTAATGTCCAAGGTGTAGTTGTCCAAGCTAAAAAGTGAATATCTCCTTCATTTTTTAAAAACTCTGGTAAGGATTCTGCTTTTGCTTTAAACTGAGCCACCACAGTAGTATCAGTCACATCTTGGTAGGTTCCTGGTTGATTTAATTCATGTGAACTTAAACCAGTTCCTGCTTTAGGTGAATAGGGTTGAATGGTGTAACCTTTGTAAAGCAAGTTTTTGTTATAAATTTGTTTAAGTAACCACCAAACAGACTCCATGTATTTAGGTTCATAGGTAATGTATGGGTCTTCCATATCTACCCAATACCCCATTTTTTCTGTTAAGTTGTTCCAAACATCTGTGTAACGCATAACGGCTTTTCTACACGCTGCATTATAATCTTCAACAGAAATGGTTTTACCTATATCTTCTTTAGTTATACCTAGTTCTTTTTCTACACCAAGTTCAATTGGTAAACCGTGTGTATCCCAACCTGCTTTACGTTTTACTTGATAACCTTTTTGGGTTTTGTACCTACAGAAAATATCTTTGATAGCACGTGCCATTACGTGGTGAATACCTGGTAAACCATTTGCAGAAGGTGGCCCTTCAAAAAACACAAATGACTCATGCCCTTCTCTTGAAGTTATACTTTTTTCAAAAATGTTATTTTCTTGCCAATATTGTAGTATCTCATTAGCTACATTTGGCAAGTCAAGTCCTTTATATTCAGGAAATTTACTACTCATTTATGCTTAAATCTTATAAGGTTGCGAATTTAAGAATTTATCCTGATATGGGTAATTTTTAGGCACAAAAAAAACCAGAACGTATTGTTCTGGTTTTTTTGAGTTTTTAATATATTAATTTACTATTATTTTTTTTGTAATTACCTGATTGTTATCTGTTCTAAAACAAGCAACATAACCGCCTGTTGAAACATTAGGAATTGAAATACCATTACTTAAAGTTTCTGCTGAAACATCGGTTAGTTCCATAACAGCTTGACCGCTCATACTTATTAAAGACATTCTTTTTACTGATGTATTAAGTTTCTTAACATAAATCTTACGTTCTTTATTTAAATAATAAACAAAGTTTTCATCATGATTTGTTTCCTCTACGCTTAATGACTTTTGTTGAGATTGGAACACAATTTCGAACCTTTCATTAAATTTTCCTTGTTCTGATGAGAAACCATATGGGTCACCTTCTTTTAAGCTAAAGTACTCTCCTGTTAAGTTGTCTTTTAAGTAAATTTCTTCTGATTCTTCAAAATTTTCTAATTCTGTAATCTTTATTTCAAATGAATTACTTCCTGATGATTTAAAGTTTAACGGCACTACTTTATCTGTAGTTAACTCTCCGTATGCCTGTATGTTCATATTCTTCCCTTCTAAATTTAGGTTTAAATCGTTATTATTAGTTTCATTACATTCTGATTCATATCCATAATCAAAATCATCAGTTGTTAAATCACTAAACCCTAACAATAACTCTCTTCTTGTGTCTGGCCCTGATACAGACGCAAATTCTAATCTAATCTTTTTAAAAGGGTTTTCTTCTTCTGTTTCTACTGTTTTTGCAGTTGTTGTTTCTTTTGAGTTACTTTTGGTATTCTTAAAAAACACAGAACCATTATCATATGTTCCATCTGCATCATCTTCTAAAATAAACACACGTTGACTGTTGTTAAACTCTACTTCTCCATCTGCAACAACTTCTACAAGAAACCCTTGACCAATAGGAAGATATCTTGAAGGCACAAGTGTTCCGTCTTGCGATCCATTATTTGCACCACTAATACCTACAAATTGATAAGCTCTTATGGCTCCTAATTTAGTTACTTCAGCATATCCGCCATTATATTCATTTAAATAATGTGAATTACCACTCCATTGTTGCCACAGATAAAGCGGCCCTTTAATAACCCCCTCGTTATCATCAATAAACTGATGAATATCTAATGCCGAAGGGTAAGGATTTCCTAACAAACAACTTGTTCTGGATACATCGGCTTCTGAACCCTCTCCTCCTACATCACTTACACTTACCAAAATGGTACCATTATTAGGTTTTCCTTCAAATATATATTGTTGTTCTGTACTGGCATTACCAGATCCCTTTTGAGTATAGCCTATACCAGGATTTATATTTGAAGAAGCACCAATATGAGCCCAATCCCAATAAGTAACACCATTCATAAATGTAAATAACCAATAGGTACTAATGCTTCCGCTACCTGTGTATCCTGATGTAAACTGAACATTGAACCCAGTTTCATCTTTTAACATATCTAAACTAAACGGTGTATTATTAGTATTATTTGTTTCAGCATTATTGTTAATTAAACTGGTTGTACCTGTTGCACCTACTGGAGAAGACCAATAGTTGTATCTGTAAGGGTTTGGTGTTCCTTCTTGACGCCTTAACACCTTTCCATCGGCAGAGGTTACTAAATCACTTGCTATTGTTTGAATTAATTGAGAATCATCCATTAAATCTAATGTTCCGTTTAATTCTAAATACCATGAATTTTGAATTAGATTATCTCCATTTACTGTAAGTGTTTTATTAGAGTCTATAATTAAGCCTAGTGTTTTATGTGAATCTGATGTTGTTACATCATGTTCAATTTTAACAATACACCAGTCTCTGTTGTCTGCAATATTTTCTATATCCCAAACATTACCATGCTGCCAAGTGCTTTGAGATGCCCAACTACCATCTGCACTAGTTTTATATGGCATTGGAGCTGTTTGGTCTTGAATTGTAGAAATATTATGTATATATAACCCATTATCATTATTAGAATAATCTAATGTTTTACCTGTTTTTATATTGGTCATTGGGTAGTAAGCTATTAAATTAGTCCAAGGTATCGTACTACCAGTAGGCGAATCTCCTATGTTTTTGGGAATAACAGTTCCCGCCACTACTCCAGAGTTTTCTTCAATTTCTTGATACACCATCATTCCTATTTGTTCACTAGTTAGTGCTACATCAAACACTCTCACTTCATCAATATCACCTTTATAATATTCTTTATTTGAAACATTATTTGTAGAACGCCTTCCTACTTCAAAATTACCATTAGCATCTGTTGTATTTTCAATTACAGCTCCGGAACCTCCTACATTTGATGAATCTACTAATGCTCCATCAACATATAATTCTATAGCTCCAGTACTACTATTGTATGTACCTGCTATGTGATGCCATTCATCATAATTTATAGCACTATCTCCAACGGTTTTGGCAGCATTACCTTGTGTTGTAATTGTAAAGGTTGGTTGGTTTCCGTTTTGCAACCACAGTTTACAGCCTGTGTCTTCGCCTGCAATAGTTATATTGTTAGCATTACCAGAATCTGTTTTTACCCATGCCATTATAGTAACATTGCCTAAACCATTAATAAATGAGTTTGTTGATAGATAATCATCAACTCCATCAAAATCTATAGATGCGTATGTTGGTGGATCAGTATCAAATAAATCTCTATAATCTAAATCTCCTCCTGTTGACAAATCTCCGTCTATATCAGGTAAAATTGATAAATCTGTTGGGTCTTCAATATCTTCATTTACATCTAAAACAATATCATTTACTCCATTGGTTTCAAAGGCATTGTTTAATCCATCTTTATCTACATCGGCAGCGGTATAGGTGTCTGCCATACCGTTTTCAGTTATATCTGGTTTACCGTCATTATCTGAATCTGAATCTGAATAGTCTGGAATACCATCTCCATCTGTATCTACTGGTACAAGACCTGTTCCGTAATTATCCCATAATCCAACATAAGAACCTATGATATTTAATGTACCACTAGGTAATATATATCCTAAAGTAGATTGTGCTTCAACGTTATCTGGTATCCCATCGTTATCACTATCTATGTCTAAATGATTAGCTAAACCATCATTATCATCATCAATAAATAAAGGAATATCACAAACACTATTAAAACGAACTTTGTGTGTGTTTACTGAACCTCCTGTAGAAGCTGAAAACCCAAAATACACAAGATTATTTCCTCCAAAATAATTATTAATTAAATCTCCTGTATATAAACCAGCTAAATTACCATCTACATAATAACTAATTGTATTGGTATCTGCATTCCAATTAAGTACAACCGTATGCCAGTCATTATCTTCTAAATTTCCTAAGTCTGTAGCTGTAGTTAATAAGCCTGAACCCGATTGGTTATCAGAATCCCAAATCATCCCATGATCATTTGCAATATCTCCACGAGAGGAATTATAATAGGTATCTAGCTCTAAAACAATACCGTTTTTTATACCACTTGCTCCCATACCTTCTCCTGTAGCTCCAACTGCCGATGTACCTGCAGGGTCATCATGAAAAATAATAGCCATACCATCTGCACCATTATCACTATCACCAAGATAAGCATCAAATGAAAATGAAAAACTATTTTCAAAATTAATTCTATCATTAATTATTGCTGCTCCTGCTTGAGTTTTTACTGCACTAGTAAGTTTAAACTCTGTATCTGATATTTCTACCGCAGTTCCACTTAATGTAAATACCTCAGATATAGTTCCGTTAGTAATTCCTTTTTCAACACAATCTAAAATACCATCGTTATCATCATCTACATCTACGGTATCAACAATACCATCACCATCAAAATCAACAGTTGCTATGGCCCCAGAGCCACCTGACGATGAACTACCACTAGCTTTGAAAACAATATTATAATCTTCTACCTCTCCAGAACCATAATTATAATCAGTTGAAGTGAAATTTGTGTTAGTTCCTTCACGCAATCCAATTCTTATTACTGAGTTACCTAAACTAGCAGTACTTGGTACATCTATACTTATAGGTATTTGAACTGTTTTTCTGTTATTTTCATTTTTAATATCATCATAATTTTTAGCATTAAAAGTAAACAAAAACCGTTCTCCACTGTCTTCAAAATCATCATCAGTTGCTTCATTAAAATTCATCCAAACAACAATAGTATTGGTTTGTTTATTCCATTTATCAAGGGTTACCTCTACAGTTCCTTCTAATGTTTCGCCAATAGTAACCTCTGCTCTATCTTCTGAAGAATAATATGTATAATCTCCTGTGTCTCCAGAGGTTGAATTATTAATAGAACCTATATTTACTTTAGAAATATAATAAGCATTCCAATTACCTATATCTTTTGGTTCTGAATATTCTGGGTCTGCAATGTTATTTGAAGAATCTGAACTATCTTCTGAAATAAAATTTATATTATAATCTTCAACTTCGCCTGCTTTATACTTAAAATCACATGATGTGTAATTACTACTTTGTTTTTCCCTAAATCCTATTCTCATAACAGAATTACCTAGTTGAGCAGTACTAGGCACAGGTATTGAAATAGGTACATCTATAGTTTTTAATCCACTGAGATTTGATTTATCTTGTAGCGTAAATGTAAATTCTTCTCCTGCATCTTCAAAATCATCATCTGAGTTATTAAAATTCATCCAAACTATTAATTTGTGCTTATTTCTGTTCCAACCATCTAGTGTAACAGTTACAGTTCCTGTAATAGTTTCCCCTACCATAATATCGGTTGCCGGTACTGAAGAATAATAGGTATACCCCCCTGTTGTTCCTGTACTTGAATTATTTATATCTCCCAACGAAACATTTGAAATATAAAAGGTGTTGTAATTACCAATATTATTTGGTTGGCAGTATTGCGCGAAAGAATTATTTGTTGCTAAAAAAAATATTACAAACAATAATTTTAATAGTATTAATTTTTTCATAGGCTAAAGTTTAAGGGATTGGGATTACTAGTTAGATGATATTGTATTAAGTGCTAAAGCATCATCAATACTAGATTTAGTAGAGATACCAAAATTTATTAGTCTTACCCAAGTAGATGTTTCAGTTCCTGTGGCTCCGTATAATAAATCTACATGTGAGAACTTGTCAAATTCCATAAACAAGTAAAAATTAGCATCATCGCCATGTACATCAACATCTGCTGGTTCTGAAACCCAATTGTCTATAGGAGCTGCCAATGCAGGGTTTAACCTATATAATGTGAATCCTGCCGGATTAGGCCCATTAACAAATCCTGCTTGTTCTAAATTAGTTGTAGAACTTAAATAAGGTGTGATTTTTGAAGTAACTGTATATGGATTAAATCCTGAAATTTCAGTGAAATTTCGGTTGCTTCTAGTATCAATGTCTCTAGACTCTAAAACAACATTTTTTATTACAGCTGGCGTACCATTAGGTGTTTTTGGTGTAACACTTCCTGTTTCTACCAAATCAAACGAATACGTTACATAATCATCATTACTAGAGTTAAATGAACTCACCCTTAACTCATTAGTGCAGTCTACTGTATAAGTACCGTTAATGTTTAAAATAGTAAGAACAAGATCATAATAGTTATTTTGATATTGTATTGCTTTTGAATACAACACCTTTTCTCCGGCCTTTACATCTTCTAAATTAATTGCTGTTAAAGCAATCGCATTCTTAAAATTTAAAGCGGTAGAATGTTTGTGCGTTTTAGTACTTTTTTCTTTGTTAATTTTTAGTGAATCTAAAAAATGTGTATTTCTAAACCCTAGAGCAGAGAATGTGTTAATTCCAAAACATACTATTAGAAATAATATGTTGAATTTAAGGGATTTTTTCATGGTTAAATTTTTATAGCTTTGGTAAAATTCCTGCACTATAAAACAAAACCTTTTAATAAAACGGATTAATTACGTTTGAGGGAAACGATTAAAACATTGAAAATCAGCAAACAAAACATAATTATCCAATATTTAACATTACAATATTAATGTATGCACTGTTAAAAACCTAATAAAAACAGATATTTTTATCGATTAAACGCAAAAATACTCGACGAAAAACTAGTTTAACCGTCGTTTTTTTATTCAAATTAATAAACAATTAAGCTCATCAAATCTTCAATTTTTTAGTAAAATTTAGCTATAAGCAGAAACAAAAATTTAAGAAAACCCTAGTTTCTCTGCTTCAAAAATATACAGTTTTACCCGTTGCACCGGTTTAATCTCTCTAGATGAGATTACTTCAATAACGAAACAGTAATCATGACGTATTAGCACTAATTTTTATTAATTAACTACAATTTTTTTTGTAAACACTTGATTGTTTTCTGTTTTAAAATAAACTATATAAGCTCCCGATAAGACATTAGATATATGTATACCTTTCTCTAAAGCACTATTTGATAAATCCTGTAACTCTAAAACAGTTTGCCCACTCATGTTTACTAAAGTCATTTTTGCTATTGTTGTATCTAACTTCTTTACAAATATTTTACGTTGTTTATTTAGGTAGTAAATATGATTTTCTTGTTGTTCTAATTCTTTGGTGCTTAATTCTTGTTGTGATTGAAATACAATCTCAAACCTATCATCAAATTTCCCTTGATTTGATGAAAAACTATAAGATTCACCTTTACTTAAATCAAAATACGTTTCTGTTAGATTATCTTTTATATAAATTTCTTGATTTTCGTCTATATTTTCTAGTTCTGTTATTTGTATTTTAAACGAATTATTTCCTGAAGATTTAAAGTTTAATGGTATTACTTTCTCTGATGTTAAAGGTCCATAAGCTTGCATATTCATACTCTGCCCATTTAAACTTAAGTTTAAATCGTTATTATTTGATTCTATACATTTAGCATCGTAACCATAATCATAAGCATCTGTAGTTATTTCACTAAATCCTAACAATAATTCTCTTCGTGTTTCTGGCCCTGATACAGATGAAAACTCTAACCGAATTTTTTTAAATATATTTTCAGTATCTGTTTCTTCTTGGGTTGAACTTTCACTTTTGTTATTCTTTGTAGTGTTCTTGAAAAATACAGACCCATTGTCATAGGTTCCATCGGCATCATCTTCTAAAACAAATACACGCTGCCCATTGTTAAACTCTATTTTACCATCGGCTATTATTTCTGTTATGAACCCTTGACCAACAGGTAAATATCTTGAAGGTATTAACGTACCGTCTTGCGAACCATTATGATCTCCGCTTATACCTACAAATTGATATGCTCTTGTTGCCCCCAACTTGTTTACTTGCGCATACCCACCATTATACTCGTTTAAATAATGCGAATCACCACTCCATTGTTCCCATAGATGGAGAGTACCATCTATAACACCCTGATTATCATCTATAAATTTATGTATATCTAATGCTGACGGATAGGGATTTCCTAATAGATAATCTGTTTTAGACACATCTGTTTCTGAGCCTGCTCCTCCTACATCTATAACATCTACCAAAATAGTACCGTTGTTGGGTTTACCTTCAAATATATACTGTTGTTCTGTTCCTGATTTTCCTGTGCCTTTTTGAGTATACCCTATTCCTGGTTGTAGTGATGTTGTAGGTGATATTTGATTCCAATCCCAATAAGTAACCCCGTTTATAAAAGTATATAACCAATAGGTACTTATATTGCCTGTTCCTGTATAGTCTGATGTAAATGTAATATTAGAACCTGTTTCATCTTTCAGCATATTTAAGCTAAATGAGCCGTTATTTGTATTATTAGTTGATGCGTTATTATTGGTTAATGATGTAGCTCCTAAAGTACCAACTGGAGAAGACCAATAGTTATACCTATATGGATTTGCAGTTCCTTCCTGTCTTCTTAATATTTTCCCTAAAGAAGAAGTAACCAAATCGCTGTTTTTTGTTTGTATTAACTGAGAATCTCCCATTAAATCTAGAGTACCATTTAACTCTAAATAACAACTGTTATTAACACAGAAATCTCCATTTATTGTTAAAGTTTTATTACTGTCTATAATTAACCCAAGGTTATCTAACGAATGATTAACAGAGACATTGTTTTTTATGTGCACTATGCTCCAAGCTTTATTAGAACTTGTATCAGTTATATCCCAAACATTGCCGTGTAACCAGGTACTTGTATCTGTCCAACTACCATCATTATTTGATACGTAAGGCATAGGTGTTGTTTGCTCTTGTACCTCTGAAATATTATGTAGAACAAGATCTCTTCCATAATCTGAATAATCAGTAGTAGTTAAACTTAAAATATTAGTCATTGGGTAATAAGCTTGCAGATTAGACCATGCCACTACTTGCCCTTTTGTTACGGTATCACTAATATCAACTATGTTTTTAGGAATAATTGCACCTTCAACATTACCATCAACTTCTTTTATTTCTTGATAAACCATTTGTTGTAATTGACTAGTAGTTAAAGCTTTATTAAAAACCCGAACTTCATCTATTGCACCTTTAAAATGGTCATAACTTGTGGTATTTGTAGGATATCGCCCTATTGTAAATTCTCTTTTTGAATAAATATGCTCTGTTCCATTATAATTTTTGGTAATTAATTCTGAATCTAAATCAGAATTAGTTACTGTATTTAATAATTCACCATTAAGATAGAGTTTTATAGATTTAGAAGATGCATCAAAAACACCTGCAACATGATACCAAATATCATTTTCTAACTTAATATTATCTAAAGAATTAGGTTGCACCAGAATATTGGTACTTGGGTAATTACTTGCAGAAGTTACTTGTTTTTGAGTAACAACTAAAAATACTGGTGTTCTAGATTCTGTAATATAAAGTCTCATAGACTCTTGTCCTGCAATACTATACTTATTTGCTAAGTTTCCATTATGAGTATGTTCTATTTTTATCCACCCCATAATGGTACCTTCTGTCCAGTCTTCAATAAAAGGGGTTGTATCAAGATAATCATCAACACCATCAAAATATATAGCTGCTTCAGACTGTTGAATATCAATATTATCTCGATAATCTAAATCTCCCCCTATCATTAAATCACCATCTGTATCTGGTAATGTAGATAAGTCTGACGGATTTTCAATATCTTCATTTGCATCCCATACAACATCATTGGTGCCATTGGTTTCAAAAATATTATCTAAACCATCATTATCATCATCTATTGATACTATTGTGTTTGCCATTCCATTTTCTTCTATATCTGGTGTAGCATCATTATCAGAATCATCATCTAAATAATCTGGTATTCCATCTCCATCAGTATCAATAGGAAATAATCCAATACCATAATTATTCCATAAACCTGGGTAAAAGCCACTAGTATTAACCGTTCCGCTAGGTAACGCATAACCTAATGTTGTTTGAGCCTCAATATTATCTGGAATACCATCATTATCGCTATCTAAATCTAAATAATCTAAAATACCATCACTATCGGTATCTATAGCAGATATTACAAAACCCTCATCAAAATTTGTATCATTATCCATACTAACCACAAAAGAGTATGTTCCCGCAGTTACAGTTACCTCTTTTTCTATATATTCCCATGGTGTTGTTGATGAACTTCCACTTACGGGGCTTATTATAAACGTACCGCTATCTGCTACAAGTGTTCCAGAATCTCCAGAACTTCCTGTAAAAATACGCAACCTTCCAGAGCCTGTTTTATTATCTCTAGATGAAAAATAGCCTCCAAAAGTTAACTTTGAATCATTAGTTAGCACAAAAGTTTGATAGAAATCATTAGCACCATTGGCAATATCTAAATAATATTGGTCTTCACCATCTCCTGTTAAAGGGTTTGCATCTTCAAAAGGCCCTCCGTTACCATAATTATAACCTCCGTTACCATCAACTTTTACAACATTTGCTTTATTACCTCCTAATAATACCCAAGGAGAAATATCTACTCCTATATTATTACCAAAACCTAGTCCTTCTAAGTTATTAAAACCGCTATCTAGCAATAAATTTATACCTTCATTCACATCTAATATTCCATCGTTATCATCATCTACATCTACATTATCACTTATGCCATCACCATCAGTATCAGTATTTTCAGTTATATAACCTGTTATAACTATATTATCTAAGTATAAATATTCGTTATTCTTTGAAGCATCTCCTCTAAATCTAAACCTAGAGTTGGCTGTAAAATTATAGTCATCACTTAATGCTGTTACTGTAATATTTGTATATTCTGTTTCATTTGTAAAATCTACACCCTTAACATATTGTAATACAGGGGTACGGTTCCATGATACACCGCCATTATCTGAAAATTCAATAAAAAAATCTTCGCCATTATCATAACCACTTGTTCTGAAATCAAATTTTATAGTTACATAATTATATGCCCTCAAATCTATATCATCTGTATAAGTTTTTGAAGAACTAGAGCCATTTCTTATAGATACACGTTTAGAATATGTGTAATTTTTTATTTCACAATTAGAACCAGAGTTATTCCATATTGTAGAACCGAAACTCCCTGATTCAAAATCTTCAGAATTTATTTCAATAGCAATTTGTGAATGTGATTTAAAAGAAACTGTAAAACAAAAAAGTAAAAGTGGTAGTATAGCAATATACTTACATTGATTAACAACGCTTTTCATGAATATATTATTAGTTTTGAGAAACTTATTTCTTAATACTAATAACAAATACTTTTTCGTTAAATGGACATAAAATACTTATACAGTGAGAGGGTAAGTATTTAGTCGCAAACTAATATGAAATTTGTTTTCTAATTAATTATCGGGAGCAATTTTAATAAAAAAATAAGAAAAAACCTAAAGTAAATTAAGATTTTTCACTGTTTAAAACATTAAAAAAATCGATGAAATGCATTTTTTTATAGGTTTTTTCTTATTTTTCAATAAAAAGTACTATATATATTCAATTCTTATTTACATTTTATGTATTGAGTTAATCTACACTATAAAGTTCACTAAATCTTCTACTTTAGAAATTAATTGAATTTTTATAGTTGTATTTTTTAAAGAAATTTTATTGTATTTAGACACAAAAATGGTTGAAAAACCTAATTTTTCAGCTTCTAAAATGCGCTGTTCTACCCGTTGCACTGGTCTAATTTCTCCAGACAATCCAACTTCAGCAGCAAAACAGTAATCACTTGGCAAAGGTTCATCTTCATTTGAAGATAAAATGGCTGCTACTACTGCTAAATCTATTGCAGGATCATCTACTGTAATGCCACCAGTAATGTTTAAAAACACATCTTTTGCACCTAACCTAAAACCAGCTCTTTTTTCTAAAACAGCTAAAAGCATATTAAGCCTTTTAGCATTAAAGCCTGTTGCTGAGCGTTGGGGAGTTCCATATACAGCAGTACTTACTAAGGCCTGAACCTCAATCATTAAAGGGCGCATACCTTCTAAAGTAGCTGCTACGGCATTTCCAGATAACACCTCATCCTTTTTAGAAATTAGAATTTCACTAGGGTTAGAAACCTCTCTTAAGCCAGAGCCTTGCATTTCATAAATTCCTAGTTCATGCGTAGAACCAAATCTATTTTTGTTGGCTCTTAAAATTCTGAATACATGATTGCGGTCTCCTTCAAACTGTAATACGGTATCTACCATATGTTCTAGAATTTTAGGCCCCGCAATATGACCATCTTTAGTTATATGCCCAATAAGAATAACTGGAGTTGCAGTTTCTTTGGCAAACTTTATTAGCTCTGTAGTACACTCTTTTATTTGCGAAATGCTTCCTGAAGACGATTCGATATAATCGCTATGAAGTGTTTGAATAGAATCTATTATAACCACATCTGGCTCTAAACTTTCTATTTGTTTAAAGATGTTTTGGGTTTTAGTTTCTGTTAAAATATAACAGTTGTTATTGTTTGGGTTAATGCGTTCTGCACGCATTTTTATTTGCTTTTGGCTTTCTTCGCCCGAAACATAGAGCGTTTTATAAGGAAGTTTTAAAGAAATTTGCAGCAGTAACGTACTTTTTCCTATTCCGGGTTCACCTCCTAACAAAACAAGAGACCCTGGCACAATACCTCCTCCTAAAACTCTATTAAATTCGGTATCTAAAGTATCTAATCGGGCTTCTTCAGAAATGTTAATTTCATTTATTTTAAGAGGTTTTGCAGTGCGTTTTGAGCCAGAAGACGTTGTTAGTTTCCAATCACTTTTTTCTGGTTTTTGAATAAGTTCTTCTGCAATGGTATTCCACTCCTTACAAGCATTACATTGTCCTTGCCACTTAGCATATTGTGCACCACAATTTTGGCAATAAAAGGTTGTTTTAATTTTTGCCATTAATACCCAAAGTCTCTTTTAATTGCATCTGCTCTTTCAAGCACTAAATCTTTTGTTATTCCTGCTATTTCATCTAAAGTATAGGCAGATTGGTATGTGCGCATTGCTTTTTTGGGTTCACCTCCTTCTTCATAAAATCTACCTAAATAATAACCCCCTAAAAGTGTTTCTGGATATTGTTTTCTAGCTATTTTACCTAAATCTTCATAATACTGATATTGCTCTGTTTTTTCTATTGCTGCTGAAATGGCTTTAAAATCATTAATTAAAATTTGTTTTTCAATGCCAAAAAGCGCATTTATAGTTTCATATTTTTTTACTAAATAATCTACTGGAGAGCCTTCTAATTCTAAAATAGTTTCTTTGTATTCTTTCCTACTTATTGGTTGAAAAACTTTAAAAATGCTTTCAAAAGCATTGGGTAAAGCGTGTGCAGGAACCGAATAATGCGATGCTCCTTCAAAACTACTAAATTTATAGGTTAAGTTTTCATTTTCTATTGTAGCTATATCGCTGTTTAATGCCTTAGTCATTTGTTTAATAGACTTAGAGTCGTTTTCTGTATAGGCTAAACAATAAAATATTTTACTTTCTATACTATTTAATCGTTCCGGAAGATAATCTAGCATATGCGGAGCTAACTCTGGACTTATAACTATATAAGCCTTAAATAATGGATTAGATTTTAGTAAAAAATAATTAATGAAATTTGCGGTTTCTCCATGACCAACAGCTACTCTAAAATTGGCTGTACGATAATTTTTTTCTATGTACGGAATTAGCTCTGTACCTATAAATTCAAAAAATGCAGCCCCCGTTTCTATTGGTAATGAATTTTGTTCTGAATACATACAATCGTCATAACGCTTATCTAATTGATTAACACCAACTACAATGGCTTCTGGCATGTCTTCCCAATAAGAGTAATAATCGGCATTTCCAGCTACGGCTTCAAACATATAATCGGCATCTAACACTATAAACAGGGGATATATTTTATCTTCATTTAAATTATAACCTCTTGGTAATTGAATTTTAATTTGACGTTCTTCTCCTAATTTTGAAGATTGAAAATTTTCGTATTTAACTTGAGCATTTAAAGTAAAAATGGTTAATAAAAACAACCAACTGGAGCAAATTACTTTCATGAATTTAAGTATTTATATTTTAAAGCGTAAGTTAAGAAATTAAGTAAGAGATTAAAAAAACTGATAGTTATTTTGATTCTTTTTACTTCTTTATTCTGTTATAAATTGGCAAATAAAATAAGGACAAAGCACCAAAAACAATAATTAGAAGTGTTTGAGACGCCCACATAATATAGCCAAAAGCAATACTAGGTTCTTCTGGTATTGCAAAAAGAGAAAACCCTAAATACACAGCTAGCGGGTAGGCTCCAATACCGCCGTTGGTAGCAGCAATACTAAAACTAGCTGCTATAAAACCTATTAAAATTGCAGAAAAGGGAATGTTAGAGGTTTCATTTAAAGCAAAAGATGTTACATAAAACATAAGTACATACATTCCCCAAATAAATAAAGTGTGAAAAATGTATGCCCACTTCTTTTTCATTTTAAAAATACTTAAAGCACCTTCTATTAATCCACTTACAAATGTTTTAATTTTTAAAGCTAATTTAGATGAGCTTCTTTTAATAAACATGGTAAAAATTAAAGCTAACACAAGTAATCCTACCAAACCAATAATGATTTTAACCGGATTAAACTTTTCTGTTAAAAAGCCGTAAATAAAATCGAACTGAAGAAAAAGGGTTATAGTAATTATACCTAACATTACAAGCATATCTGCAATACGTTCTGCTACAATAGTTCCAAAACCTTTTTCAAAAGGAACTTCTTCATAATTAGTTAAAATAGAGGCTCTAGCAACCTCTCCTGCTCTGGGTATGGTGTAATTAATTAAATAAGCCGCCATAACAGCCATAACACTATTAGCTAATTTAATGTTATAACCCATAGGCTCTAGTTGAAAACGCCAACGGTAGGCCCTAGATAAATGACTAAGTAACCCAAAGAAAACACCTAGTAAAATCCATTCTTTACTTGCCGTTTGCCAATATTCATAAATTTTTGCCAAAGGAACTGCCTTTAAAGAATACCAGACCAAAAAAACTCCCAATAATAATGGGAGTGTAATTTTTAATATTCTTTTTATTTTAAGACTCAATGGTTATTTTAATAAATTGGTTGCCTCATCTGGAAATACTAAAGAAGGTTTAAATTTTTTAGCTTCTTCAATATCCATAACAGCATAGGTAATTAAAATTAGGGTATCTCCAACAGATACTTTTCTTGCTGCTGCTCCGTTAAGGGTTATTTCACCACTATTTCGTGGCCCTGGAATGCAATAGGTTTCTAAACGTTCACCATTGTCATTATTTACAATTTGAACTTTTTCACCTTCAATAATATTGGCAGCATCCATTAAATCTTCATCAATGGTAATACTACCTATATAGTTAAGGTCTGCACCTGTGCATTTAACCCTGTGAATTTTAGATTTTACTACGTGAATTTGCATGTGACAAAGATAATTAATTTAATGCGATATTATCAATAAGTCTAATATCATCAGCATATACTGCTATAAATGCTCTATATACTTTTTTGTTTGATTTTCGTTTAACTGGTTTTAGGGTTTTAGCATCTGCTATTATAAAATATTCTAATTCTAATAAATCATGATTAGAAAACTGATTTTCAACCCATTCCGTTACTTTACTAGCACTTTTCGTGCCAAATATTTTTTTAGCTGTTGTTAAAGTTTTATAAATAAAAGGTGCTGCTTCTAAATACTCTGGTTTTAACCTAGTGTTACGTGAACTCATAGCTAAGCCTGTAGCTTCTCTGTGAATAGGACAACCTTCTATTTTCACAGGAATATGGTGTTTTTCTATAAGTTTTTTTATTATTTGTAACTGCTGAAAATCTTTTTCACCAAAGTAAGCATTGTGGGGTTTTACTATTTCAAAAAGGCGTTTTACAATGGTACCAACACCGTCAAAATGTCCGTGACGAAATTTCCCTTCCATTTCAAACTCTAAGCCATCAAAATCAAATGATTCAGAAACTGTTTTACCCTCATAAACATCATCAACAGTTGGAGCGTAAACCAATATTTTGTCTTTTGAAAGTGTTTGTAAAAGCGCAACATCTTTCTCTAAAGTTCTTGGGTATTTTTTTAAATCATCACTATTATCAAACTGAGTAGGGTTTACAAAAATACTTACTGCCACTCTATCATTCTTTTTTAAAGCACGCTCTACTAAAGCTAAATGTCCTGCATGTAAAGCTCCCATTGTGGGTACCAAACCTACAATCTGGCTTTTAGCCTTTAAAAGCTCAATTGCTTTTATAATTTGTTGTTTTTCTGAGTAAACTTCCACCTTTTAATAAAAAATTAACGCCTGCAAACTTATGATTTTACAGTCAATTTGCATAAATTTTTGTACTTTTGCGTGTTTTTTATTTTGATTTTACAATTGTAAGGCTTGAATTTAACATGTCTTACAGCGTTTCTTAAAAAAATAGAAATCGTTAATTCCTAGTTAAAAATGACTTTAAAACGTCAGCAAAAACAAACATATGAAAGATAAGAGGATATTGTATGTATCATCTGAAGTAGTGCCTTATTTACCTGAAACCGAAATTTCTTCAATGTCGTTCGAAGCCCCTAGACTTGTAAACCAACAAGGTGGTCAAATTCGAATTTTTATGCCTAGATACGGAAATATTAATGAGCGCAGACATCAATTACATGAAGTTATCAGGCTTTCTGGAATAAACTTAGTAATTAACGATTTAGATATGCCACTTATAATTAAAGTAGCCTCTATTCCTAAAGAACGCATTCAAGTTTACTTTATTGATAATGATGAATATTTTAAACGAAAAGCAACCTTAACAGATGAAGACGGACAGTTGTTTTCTGACAATGACGAACGCGCCATATTTTTTGCAAAAGGTGTTATAGAAACTGTTAAAAAATTAAATTGGGCTCCAGATATTATACATGTTCATGGTTGGTTAGCCGCCCTTTTACCTGTTTATTTAAAAGAATACTACAAAGACGAACCTTTATTTAGTGAAAGTAAAATTGTTACTTCGGTTTATAACCAAAGTTTTGATGATACTTTAAATAAAGATATGATTAATAAAATTAAATTTGACAATATAAACGAAGATGCCTTAAAAACTATTGAGGAACCTTCATATATCAATCTAATGAAAATTGCTATTGATTATTCTGATGCATTAATTATAGGCTCTGAAACCATTCCAGAGGCTTTAGACTCTTATTTAAAAGCATCAGATAAGCCTATTTTAGAATATAAAAATAGAGATGAATTTGGCGAAGCTTACACAACATTTTTTAATAATACCGTTTTAAGCTAACCAATACTTTCATTTTAACATTTATGAAAAAGACTATTAAAGCCCTTCAAATTCCTGTTATTCTTCTTTTACTTGTAATATCTTTTATTGCTTGTGATAAAGACTTTAATATAATTGATAGTGATGTTTTAGGTAGAAACCACGCTAATTTTAATACAGATGTAGATACCTTGCCTATTGTATCATACAATAAAATACTAGACTCTGTTCAAATAAACGGATTACCTTCTAATTTATTAGGGTATTATAATGACCCAGAATACGGACCAACTACAGCTGGTATTATAACCCAAATAACCCCAAATTCATATAATCCTGATTTTGGAGAAAACCCAGTTATAGACTCTGTAGTATTAAGCGTGCCTTATTACAGCGAAATTACTGGAATTGATGACGATGGCAATACCACTTACTCTATAAACGATTCCTTATACGGCAACCCAATTTCTAACATGAAATTATCTATTTATGAAAACGGTTACTTTTTAAGAGATTTTAACCCAGATAATTTAGAAGAAGCCCAAAACTACTACTCGCATGCAAATAGCGGAGACCCTAGTAATAATTATGCCCTTACAGACAATACATTAATAAATTTTGATGCCTTTAAAGGTGCATTAATTAAAGACACCATATTTACACCTAGTAGCAACCCAATAGTTACAGTTGTTAGAACAGATTCTGACACTACCGAAACTATAAGTGTTCCTGCTTTAAGAATTAAACTTGATAATGACTTTTGGAACTCTGCAATTATTAGTAAAGAAGGGCAAGCAGAATTAAGTAATGCTAGTAATTTTAAAAACTATTTCAGAGGTCTTTATTTTAAAGCCGAAGCAATAAGCGGAAATGGAAACATGGTGTTATTAAATTTTGGTTCATCTGATGCTAATGTAACAATTTATTACTCTAGTGATGACGAAGATAATGCTGGCGAACAAATTCAAGGCACTTATAGCTTTAACTTTAGTGGTAACAGATTAAATACTTTTATTAATGAACATACGGTAGTGATACCTACTCCTAACAAAACCTTAGGTGATGATAAAATTTATTTAAAAGGCGGTCAAGGTTCTATGGCTATTGTAGATTTGTTTCCAACAACTGAAGCTTTGAATGATTTTCTTAATGAATTTAGAGTTATTGATGGTGATGACTACTTAAAAGATGAAACCACAGGAGAATATGTCTTAAAAAAACTTATCAACGAAGCACATTTACTTATTTACGAAGACGAAACATCTACAACTACCCTTAATGACTATCATAAATACGACAGAATTTATGCCTACGATATTAAAAATAATTTTGAAACCATAGATTATTTATTTGATGTTACTGAAAACACTTCAGAACCAGTAAACTCAAGAATAATAAGTCTTGGCGTTAGAGATACTATTAATAAAAATTTTAAAATTCGTTTAACAGAACATTTAAATAACGTCTTAGTTAACGATTCTACTAACACCAAAATAGGATTAGTTTTATCAACAAATGTTAATTTAACCACCAATTCTGAAATTTTAAAAAGCGAAGATGTAGTTACTGCTATTCCTACAGCAACAATTCTAGCTCCAAAAGGAACTATTTTACACGGAAGCAATAGTGCTAACCAAGAAAAACGCATGATATTAAAGCTCTTTTATACTGAGCCTAAATAAGTTAGTGCAATATATAAATAATAGATTTTATTAGTTTTATTTGAATTTCATCGTATAAAACAACTACTTTATATATTAATTTAGTTTTGTTTAACATTTATTTTACATATTTGTTCTGCTATTAACTTATAATATTAACCCAAATTAATTAAATACTTATGTGTGGCATAGTTGGATATATAGGACATCGCGAAGCTTACCCTATTATAATAGAAGGACTTAAGCGATTAGAATACCGCGGTTATGACAGTGCAGGAATTGCATTATTTGACGGAACAGATCTTAAAGTTTCAAAAACCAAAGGCAAAGTAGCAGATCTTGAAGCTATTTCAGAAAAAGAAATCACAAAAACTGGTAATGTAGGCATAGGTCATACACGTTGGGCAACACATGGTGTTCCTAATGATGTAAACTCACACCCTCATGTTTCAAACTCTGGAAATCTAGTAATAATACACAATGGTATTATTGAAAACTATGAGTCTTTAAAACAAGAGCTTATTTCTAGAGGATACACTTTTAAATCTGATACAGATACCGAAGTTCTAATAAATTTAATAGAAGACGTAAAAAAACAAGAAGGTGTTAAACTTGGTAAAGCCGTTCAAATTGCTTTAAACCAAGTCATTGGCGCTTACGCTATAACTGTTTTTGACAAAAATAAACCAGAAGAAATAGTGGTAGCTCGTTTAGGAAGCCCTTTAGCTGTTGGTGTAGGTGAAGATGAATTCTTTATTGCAAGCGATGCCTCTCCTTTTATAGAATATACAAAAGACGCCATTTATTTAGAAGATGAAGAAATGGCTATTATAAGATTCCATAAAGGCATTAAAATAAGAAAAATTAAAGACGATTCTTTAGTAGATCCATATGTGCAAACACTTCAATTAAACCTTGAAGAAATTGAAAAAGGCGGATATGACCATTTTATGCTAAAGGAAATTCATGAGCAACCAAAAGCTATAACAGACACATACAGAGGTAGGCTTTTAAGAGACCAAGCCATTATAAAAATGGCAGGAGTTGAAGATAACATGAAAAAATTCCTCAATGCTAACAGAATTATCATTGTTGCTTGTGGTACTTCATGGCATGCTGGTTTAGTTGCAGAATATATTTTTGAAGACTTAGCTAGAATACCTGTTGAAGTTGAATATGCTTCAGAATTTAGATACAGAAACCCTGTTATTAGAGAAGATGATGTTCTAATTGCCATTTCACAATCTGGAGAAACTGCCGATACTTTAGCCGCTATAAAACTTGCTAAATCTAAAGGTGCCTTTGTTTTTGGAGTTTGTAATGTAGTTGGTTCATCTATTGCTAGAGAAACCGATGCTGGCGCTTACACTCATGCAGGTCCTGAAATAGGAGTAGCATCTACCAAAGCATTTACAACACAAATTACCGTATTAACACTAATGGCATTAAGGTTAGCTAGAGCAAAAGGAACTATAAGCAGTTCAGATTTTAGACGTCATTTACTAGAATTAGAAATGATTCCTAGTAAAGTAGAAAAATCTCTAGAATCTGATGCGCACATTAAGTACATAGCAGATATCTACAAAGATGCTCCTAACTGTTTATACCTTGGTAGAGGTTATAACTTCCCTGTTGCACTAGAAGGCGCATTAAAATTAAAAGAGATTTCATACATCCATGCTGAAGGCTATCCTGCTGCCGAAATGAAACACGGCCCTATTGCTTTAATAGATGAAAACATGCCAATCATTGTAATTGCTACTAAAAAAGGACATTACGAAAAAGTGGTTAGTAACATTCAGGAAATAAAATCAAGAAAAGGAAAAATTATAGGAATTGTAACAGAAGGAGATGAGCAAGTAAAAGAACTTGCAGACCACGTTATTGAAATTCCAGAAACCTTAGAATCTCTATCTCCTCTTCTTACCACAATTCCGCTACAATTACTATCATACTACATTGCAGTTATGCTAGATAAAAATGTAGATCAACCACGAAATTTAGCAAAATCTGTTACTGTAGAATAGATTTTAATTTTATATATAAAAAATCCCAAAGCTTTAAATCTTTGGGATTTTTTTATTATATTAATTTTATCAAAAACGCAATTTTAATACCATTTTTTTGCTAATTTGTATTATGCGCGCATAGTTTTTTGCGATTTTATTTTTATATTGCCTAAATAATTAAAACTAATTTAACTAAATGAAGACAATTTTTCCTATTATTATGTTGTTTTTTTGTGGTTTAATCTACTCTCAAACAACAATTTCAGGTTCTGTCACAGATGAGAATAAACAACCCATCCCTGGTGCTAACATTATCATCCTTGGCACTAGTACAGGGGTAGTTTCAGACTTTGATGGAAATTTCACATTAACGTTTTCTCAAAACCCTCCATTTACACTTCAAGCAAGTAGTGTTGGTTTTGAAACAGTAGCACAAGAGGTTACAACAAACAACCAAGTTATTAACTTTGTTTTAAAAGAAGGTAATGCTCTTGATGAAGTGGTTATTTCTGCTTCAAGAACTCCAGAACGCATTTTTGAATCGCCCGTTACTGTTGAAAGATTTGGACTTAAAGAAATTAAAAACACTGCCTCTGCCGATTTTTATGATGGTTTAGAAAACCTTAAAGGTGTTGATGTAAATACAAACAGTTTAACCTTTAAATCAGTTAACACTCGTGGTTTTGCAACGTTTGCAAATAATCGTTTTATGCAATTGGTTGACGGTATGGATAACTCAACCCCTGCACTTAACTTCCCTATAGGGAATTTAGTAGGAATGGTAGAAACAGATGTACAAAGTGTTGAACTACTGCCTGGAGCTTCATCTGCTCTTTATGGCGCTAATGCTTTTAACGGAATTTTATTTATGAGAAGTAAAAACCCTTTTGATCATCATGGAATTAGTGCATATTACAAGCAGGGTATAACTTCTCAAGAATCTGCGGGAGACAACAGCTACACAGACTTTGGTATAAGAATGGCTCATAAATTCAGCAATAAATTTGCTGCTAAAGTTAACTTTGGCTACTTAAAAGGAACAGATTGGGCTGCTACTAGTGAAGTAGATAAAATTGACCCAACTAGAACCAGAGCAGATTTAGACTATGATGGAATAAACGTTTACGGTGATGAAGTATCTGCAAATATTAGATCTGAAGCTCCAGAATCTGTAAAAGGAATCATCCCTGATGTTAATGTAAGTAGAACAGGATATAATGAAAGAGATTTAACCAACTACAATGCCGAAAGCGTAAAAGCAGATTGGGGCTTGTATTTCCGCCCATGGGAAAACGATTTTGAAATTCAATATGTTGGTAAAGTAGGCACAGGTACTACTATATACCAAGGTACAAATAGATATAACATTGACAACTTCTTCCAACAACAACATAAAATTGAATTTAAAAATGACAACTTTTTCTTAAGAGGCTATGTGGTTGCTGATAAAGCTGGTGATTCTTATGATATGGTTTTCACCGGAATTAACATTAACAGGGCTTGGAAAAGTGATGAACAATGGTTTAAAGAATATATTGAAACCTATGCAGGAGCTACTCTTGGAGGCGCTACCGAAGCCGAAGCCCATGCAGCAGCCAGAGCGCAAGCAGAATCTGGAAGATACAAACCTGGATCAAACGAGTTTGTGGCGGCCTTTAACAAAAGTATAAACGACCCCGATTTATCTACTGGTTCTAAATTTCAAGATGCTTCAAAATACTATCACGCCGATGCTAATTATAATTTTGGACACCTAATAGATTGGGCAGAAATTCAAGTTGGTGGATCTTACAGAAAATACAGTTTGAATTCTTCTGGAACTATTTATACTGATAATGATGGACCAATACATTATTCTGAATTTGGTTTATACTCTCAAATTCAGAAAAACATCGAATTAAATGATGATTTACAGCTAAAGCTTACTGGTTCGTTACGTTATGATAAATCAGAATTTTTTGACGGTTTCTTCTCTCCAAGAATATCGGCTGGTTTAACCGTAAACAAAAACCATAACTTTAGAGCATCTGTACAAACAGGATTTAGAAATCCAACAACTCAAGATTTATTTATTGGTTTAGATGCCGGTAGAGCTATTTTGGTTGGTTCTGCTCCAGACAATTTAGACCGATATGTTCGTACTTTTGATGTTAGTGATGAAGGACAAGCTTTAGGGCAAGGAGCTACCGTTACTCAAACAGGTAGAGTTACTTATGAAAACTCATATACAGCAAGCTCTGTTTTAGAAATGGCAGACACAGGAAATCCTGCTGTTTTAGAAATTGCTAATCCTGACATCATTCAGCCAGAACAAGTATCTTCAGCAGAAATAGGTTACAGAGGTAAATTTAACAACTTAATTGTAGATTTTAGTGCTTATTACAATAAATACAAAGATTTTATTTCTCAAGAAGTTGTAATTGCTCCTTTTTACGGCACCGTTGGTGATGGTGGTTTATCTATAGCTGCAATTGCTAACGATGATTACCAAGCCTATAGTTCTTATACAAATTCACCTGCCGATGTGAATTCATACGGAGCCTCTATTGGATTATCTACTAAAGTTTTTGGAAACTTTGATTTAAGCGGAAGTTACACTTTTGCTAAACTTGACTTTGATAGAACCAAATATCCCGATTTTACTACAAACTTTAATACTCCAGAACACAAATTTAAAGCATCCTTCGGAAATACTGATTTATTCAAAAATTTCGGATTTAATATTGCTTATAGATTTAGTGACGATTATTATTGGGAAGCCACTTTTGGTAATGGTCTTGTTCCTGAATACCATGTAGTTGATGCTCAAATTAATTTAAAAGTTCCTAGCTTAAAATCTTCTTTCAAAGCAGGTGCCACAAACTTATTAGGAGAAGAGTACTTTACTGCTTTCGGTACAGGATTTATAGGATCAATGTACTACGTTTCATGGACAATTAACAACTTATAATTATTATGAAAATGAATTTTAACTCAAAATATATAGGGCTTTTTATTGCTCTTCTTGGATTAGTTGCTTGTAACGACCCTGAAGATGTTTTAGCCGATTTTAATATAGATACAAGCACTGAAATAGTGCCAGATTTAAATACCGGTTCCGTTGATTTTTCAACCTATGTAGCTGTAGGAAACTCATTAACTGCTGGTTTTACAGACAATGCGCTTTTTATTGCTGGTCAAGAAAACTCCATGCCTAACATACTATCGCAAAAATTTGCAATGTTAGGTGGTGGCTCATTCACACAACCCTTAATGAATGATAATTTTGGTGGACTTATTTTAGGCGGAAATATTCTTTATGATCCAGACACAGGCGAACAACTTTTTACACCTCGTTTGGTTACAACTGGTAGTGCGCCTTTAGCCTTAGAAGAAGTAATAGGAAGTGTAACCCCAACAACAGACTTTTTATTAAATAATCCAACAGGACCGTTTAATAATATGGGCGTTCCAGGTGCTAAAAGTTACCACATGATTGCTCCAGGTTATGGAAACATTGCCAACTTTCCTTCTGCAGCTAATCCGTATTTTATAAGAATGACTGGTATCACTCCTAATGCAAGTATTTTAGAATTAGCCATGAGCCAAAACCCAACATTTTTTACACTTTGGGCAGGTAATAATGATGTTTTAGGGTATGCAACCACAGGTGGTGACGGATCAGACCCAATTACAGATAAAACTACTTTTGATTTTGCTATTGGCTCTTTAGTAACCACTTTAACTTCTAATGGTGCTAAAGGTATTATGGCAAACATCCCTTATGTAACAGATATCCCACACTTTACAACAGTTACCTACGATGCTTTAGACCCTAATGATGAAGATAATGGACCTGCACTTATTGCACAAATACCAACATTAAATCAAGTTTACGGAGCTATAAATCAAATTTTTGAAGCTTTAGACCCCTCTAGAACCATTACCTTTTCTACAACAGAAGCTAATGGCGTGGTTATTTATGACGAAACATTAACTGATTTATCTGCTCAAATTACAGCTGCCTTAAGTTCTAGTTCTAGCTTTTCATTATTTGTTCAAAGCTTAGGCTTGTCTGAACAAGAAGTTCCTTTAGTAGCAACCTTAATGGGCAATGCCTATGGACAAGCAAGACAAGCCAATGAAAATGATTTGTTACTACTATCAAGTGCTTCCGTAATTGGTGAAGTTAATAGTTTTTCATTCAATGCTCTAAAAGGCTATGGGTTATCAGATGCTTTAGCTGCACAATTTTCAGTTGAAGGTATAACATTGCCTTTAATAGACAAATGGGTATTACTACCAAGTGAACAAGAAGAAATTAAAACAGCTATTGATGAATTTAATACCACTATTAAAAATACTGCTGATGCCGCTGGTTTAGCTTTTGTTGATGCAAACTCTTTACTATCAGAATTAGCTACAACAGGATTAGCATCAGATAATTTTATTTTAACTTCTAACTTAGTAACCGGTGGCGCTTTTTCTTTAGATGGAGTGCATCTAACAGCAAGAGGCTATGCATTTATGGCAAATGAATTTTTGAAAGCTATTGATGCTACTTATGGAACAAATTTTGAAACCTCAGGAAATTTAGTTGATATAGGAAATTATCCAACTAACTATTCCCCAACGTTACAATAAACACTAATTAAAAAATTAAACGAAGACACCTTCTAACCGAAGGTGTTTTTTTATTAGAAAAAAGCTTAAAAAACAACTTTCTTTTTAAATTAAAAAATATATCTTTGCAGCCGAAAACAAAAGCATGTTTTCATACAATTAAATCGCATAATATTAAACAGATAAGTAATGTCAAAAGTTACAGGTAAAGTTGCACAAATAGTAGGACCAGTTATTGATGTAGAATTCGGAGCAGGGTCTGAACTTCCAAAGATTTACGATTCGTTAGAAATTAAAAGACCTGATGGCTCTACATTAGTGCTTGAAGTACAATCTCACATTGGTGAAGATACGGTTCGTACTATTGCAATGGATTCATCAGATGGTTTAAGCAGAGGAACAGAAGTTTTTGCAACAGGAGCACCAATTCAAATGCCTATAGGCGAAGATGTTTACGGACGTTTATTTAACGTAATTGGAGATGCTATTGATGGTTTAGGTAATTTACCTAAAGCTAATGATGATGGGTTACCAATTCACCGTCAAGCTCCTAAATTTGAAGATTTATCTACTTCAACAGAAGTGTTATTTACAGGAATTAAAGTTATCGATTTAATTGAGCCTTACGCTAAAGGTGGTAAAATTGGATTATTTGGTGGTGCCGGTGTAGGTAAAACAGTATTAATTCAAGAATTAATTAACAATATTGCAAAAGGTCACGGTGGTTTATCGGTATTTGCCGGTGTAGGTGAAAGAACTCGTGAAGGAAATGACCTTTTAAGAGAGATGTTAGAATCTGGTATTATTAAATACGGTGATGATTTCTTACACTCTATGGAAGAAGGCGGATGGGATTTAGCAAAAGTTGATAAAGCAGCCATGAAAGATTCTAAAGCTACTTTCGTATTCGGACAAATGAATGAGCCACCAGGGGCACGTGCGCGTGTTGCTTTATCTGGTTTAACTATTGCTGAATATTTCCGTGATGGAGCTGGAGATGGACAAGGAAAAGATGTACTTTTCTTCGTAGATAACATTTTCCGTTTTACACAAGCAGGTTCAGAGGTATCAGCTCTTTTAGGTCGTATGCCTTCTGCGGTAGGTTACCAACCAACATTAGCAACAGAAATGGGTGCTATGCAAGAACGTATTACATCTACTAAAAAAGGATCTATTACATCTGTACAAGCAGTATACGTACCTGCAGATGATTTAACAGATCCAGCACCAGCAACAACGTTTGCTCACTTAGATGCTACAACAGTATTATCTCGTAAAATTGCTGAGTTAGGTATTTATCCTGCGGTAGATCCATTAGATTCTACTTCAAGAATCTTAACTGCCGATATTTTAGGAGCAGATCATTATAACTGTGCTCAAAGAGTAAAAGAGTTATTACAACGCTATAAAGAATTACAGGACATTATTGCTATCCTTGGTATGGAAGAGCTTTCTGAAGAAGATAAATTAGCTGTATCAAGAGCAAGACGTGTACAACGTTTCTTATCACAACCATTCCACGTTGCGGAGCAATTTACTGGTATACCTGGGGTTTTAGTAGATATTAAAGACACTATTAAAGGCTTTAATATGATTATGGATGGTGAATTAGACCACCTTCCAGAAGCGGCATTCAACCTTAAAGGTACCATTGAAGACGCCATTGAAGCTGGAGAAAAAATGTTAGCTGAAGCGTAATCCAATTGATAATTATCAATTGACAATTATAAAAACATGTATTTAGAAATTGTATCACCAGAAGCCACTTTATTTAGTGGAGAAGTTGAATCGGTTGCTGTTCCAGGAGTGAATGGTGAGTTTCAAATGCTTAAAGATCACGCACCTATTGTATCTTTGTTAAAAGAAGGTTCTGTGAAAATTTTTGGAACTATTGAATTAGATGAAGAAGTACAGGATAAATTTACTAAAGGTGATAAAAACACAACTTTATTACACATTAATTCTGGTACTATTGAAATGAACAACAATAAAGTTATTGTTTTAGCAGATTAATTTTTGCTACATATAATAAATAATAAAAAAGCGCACCATGGGTGCGCTTTTTTATTTGCCTAATTTTTATCATGTTATACTAAATATTAGTAAACTAATAATATTTAATTTATATATTTAAATTTTAGAACGTGTTTATATGATTTCAGAACAAACCAAATTGCTATGGAGAGATAGTTTTCTATGTACTTTACTTACTTTTATTGTTTCTGGAATTTTATTATTTGTTTTTTTAAACATTAGTGTTTTAGACCCCTTTTACAAAGCTTTTAAAGACTTTAGATTTACAGATATTTATTACTCTAAAATTTATACAAATAACAGCGTTGAAAAAGACATTATTATTGTTAATATAAAACAAAGTGATAGGTTTACCATTGCCCAAGCTATTGAGAAAGTACAACAACAAAACCCCAAAGCAATTGGTATTGATGCCATTTTTAAAGAACAAAAAAACACTTTTACAGATTCTATATTAAAAGCTGTTTTAAACAAATATGATAATATTATCACCGCTTATTATTTTGAAGGAGATTCTTTAATTACAAATCATAATTACTTTAAAACTAATAATGAAAATCAGGGCTTTATTAATGTAAACTTCAATAATGAGGACAAAGTAATTAGAGATTTTTTAGGAATTAAAAAAACAGAAAATAAATTATCTTTTGCTACTCAAGTAGCCTTAAAAGCTGGTAAATTGAGTAAAAAAGATGTTGAAACTTTAAGCGAAGGCATTCCTATAAATTACTTTGGAAATTTAGATGCTTTTTTAACTTTTGACATAGATGAATTGTTAGATTTAGAGACAATTCCATCAATAACAAATGCCATAGTTTTATTTGGCTATTTAGGAACTCCTACAGGCAATGCTTTTGATATAGAAGACAAACATTTTACACCTCTTAATGAAACCTTTGTGGGTAAATCTACCCCCGATATGTTTGGAGTTTTAATTCATGCTAACATAATAAAGATGTTAACTACAAATAACTTTATTAGTAAAGTGCCCAAAACTATAGTTTATTTACTAGCCTTTATTTGTACATTTTTTATCGTTATGTTAGCAATTAAACTTTATAAAAAAAGTGAATTACTTTATGATATTATAATTAAACTAATACAATTAATCATTTCAATTACTTTACTATACTTGGCACTTTTATTGCTTAGACAAAATATATACATTTATATAACACCTATTTTGGTATTAACTATTTTTAGTTTAGAAATGATAGACTTTTATGTTTATCTTCTAGATTTTTTAAAAAAGCGTTTTAAATGGCAAAGTTATTTGTTAAACTAGTTTTTCTATTATTTTGTGTACAACCTTTGTGTGCCCAAAATTCGCTTTGTGTTTACAAAACAAAAGGCACCTTACTAATTGAAGATAAAGGCACACAAACAAGTTTAAAAAAAGGTGCCCTGATAAATAAAAAAAGCTTAGTACACGTTTTACCTCAATCAGAATTAACAACTATAGACAATAATGGTAACTCTTATAAAATAAACGTTGATGGTAAATATAATTTCAGTAATCTACTTAACTTTAAAGTAAAAGACAACAAATCTAGTTTTACTTCAACCTACTTTAAACATATTTGGGAAGAACTAACAAGTTCTGACGACGGAAACACCCTAATTGGCGGTGTTTTTAGAGGCGATTTATTAATGATTACCCCTAAAGATACCTGTAAACTAGCCAGCTCTAAAATCAATTTAAAATGGCAAACTTTAAAAGATACCAAACTATATTATGTGTTTATAAAAAATATTAAAACTGATGCTATTTTAAAGATTGAAACAAACGGTTCTCAAATGGCTCTATACAATGATAATCCTTTATTTTATGAAGGTTCTCATTTTGAATGGACAGTTTCTACTAATGCTTTTCCTAACCTTGATAACTTACCGTTTTTTAGTTTTGAACTAATTGATAGAAACACCTACCAAGAAGAAAAAACGCTATATAAAGATTTTATTTCAGACTTAAAAGCCATGAATCTTTCAGAAATAGAAATAGAAAGCATCCTTTGTGAAACTTACGGATTATGTAAATAACTATGAGCTATTTAAAAATTACATTTGCTTTCCTATTCAACATCATTTCAATGTTGAGTTTTTCTCAAACTAATAACAATATTACTGTTAACTTAAAAGACTATCACGCCGCTTCACTTACCGAAATTATTCCTACTGAAGATGGCAAATATTTCATTTCTGCTGATAACTCAGGAAAAATATTAATGTATAACACTAGTAATTATTCTTATTACAAAACGCTTAGAAAAGCATCTGGAATACCTGTTGAAAATATGCGATTGGTTAAACATGACTCTCTGTTGCTACTTAACCAAAAATATAAGTTTAGCGATGGAAAAACAGATTCTTTAATTGGCATTAGGCTTTACGATAATAAAGTAATTTTTAAAAAAAACTTATCAGGCAGTTTTATTGGTAAACAAGAAGATATTATTATAGTCAAATCTAAAAATCAACATCTGCATATTCTTGAAGTTTTTGACAAAAATTTTAAAAAAATAACCTCTGCCTACCCTAAAAATAACGTAGAAATTGCAGCTACCAACAACAATCATTTTACAGTAGCATTTGTTGAAAATAAATTAGGACTACAACAAAACCTAGCAGTTATAAATACCCAGACTGCCAAGGAAATAATTAACTTACCCGTTCCAGAAACACAAGTAATCATCCACGTGTTTTTTGATATTAATACAGACGAGTTATTTTCTGTTAATACAGACACAAAAAACAATAAAACCCATATATATAACTTAAGCAAAAACCCAAAATTTACTAACCCTGTATTTACGGTAGAAAATATTTTAGGCAAGTTTACAAACGTAAATACCTTTAATACAGGGAGCGCTTACCCTATTGCTATAAGTTCAAATTCGACCATGACCTATAACCCAATCCTTATAAAAAAAGAACATGGTAAGTTTAGCTATGAAATGCCTAAAACAAAAAACGGAACCGCACAATGCCTGTTAATTAAGAAAAAAAACGAATATGTGTTTTTTGAACCTTTTAACGCTAATTTTAATAGTATAAATAGCTTTACTATTTATGATATTGATTCAAAAGTCATTAAAAAACAAGTCCCAAAAGAATCTGTCAAGTTTTATTCTGGAACCTTTTTACCTAATAACAATTGGATGGTTATGGGTAATGAACTGCAGACAAATCTACTCACTAGTTATGAGCATCAAATAAAATATTTTGAAACAGGCACTTTTAATAATAGATTTAACAAATTAGATTTTACCAATTATTTAGAAGCAAAACACAGCGTTGTAGAGTTTACAAAAGCCACATTTAATATTAATGAACTTACTGGTATTTATCCGTTTTATGGCTACAAAAAAATTGATGAATATAACCAAAATTACGGTTTTTACATCTATGATTTTATAAAAGATAAAGTTGAAAAAATAGCTGAAGAAAACAGAAATTACACTACCATATTAGATTATAACAATTCTAAAAATCTACTTCTATTAAGCAAACGCTTGTATAGCAATGGTGGTTTTACCGAGCCCCAAGAATTTGTATTGTTAAACAGCAACAAATTAAGTGTTTTAAAAGGCAAATACAAGTTTGGAAAACTTTCAAATAACGGAGACTATTTATTAACTATAAATTCTGATAACATTGCTGAAATACAAGAAATTAAAACTCAAAAAGTTGTTTTTAGTACCAATTTAGTAAATGGAAAATACAAACTATTTAGTATTGAAGATAATTCATTTATTATTAGTAATTCATATTATAAATTAGATATGAATAAATGCAACAAAGAGTCAATTGTAATTGAATTTGATGCAACTACTTCAAAATTTAAAAGTCAAAAATCAGACTGTGTTTATATAACAGATGTAACTAACGCTAATAACAATATAGCAATGATAGCTGATGGTTTTGGACTCCTTTTTAACAACAAAACCTTACAATTTCACCAATCTGAATTTCCTGTTAGAGTATCATTAAACCAAAACGGAGACAAATTAATGATTAGTTTTAGTAATGGCAAAATTTCTATTTATAATACAAATACGTTAAAGGAAATTGGGACAATGATACACCCCAATAAAAGCACACATGCTTTTATTGATAGTAATGGTTACTTTTTTAGTAATGTTAATTCTGAAGATTTTTTCACAGCTTATAAAAGCAATAAAGTTGTTCCAATAGATAAAGCAGAAACCCTTTATTTTAACCCAGAAAAGGTGTTAAATATATTTGGAACCCCAAACATGCAATATGTAAGCGCTTTAAAAAAAGCACTTAATATTAAAGCTGAAAAGCAACAAAATAACAATGAAATTCTAAATTCTAAAACTGATAAAAATCTGTTACCTCCAGAATTATACGTGCTTTCTATTGGTGTTTCAGAATACCAACAAACCAATTTCAATTTAACCTTTGCCGATAAAGATGCTGTTGATATTGCTAAGATTTATGGAAAACTACCTAAAAAAGATATGTTGGAATATAAAACTAAATTTTTTGGTAATCAATTCACCTTATTTAATGCTAATGAGCCTATTAAATCTGTAAATAAATATTTTGAAAGTTACAAAAGTGCAGGTAATTTATATGCTGTAAATACAGATAGAACACTTTGGTTAGAAGAGAATTATGCAGACTTTTTCCTTTGGGATTTTAACAACAAAACTACCGAAAAAATAAACGTTCCAAAAGACTTTAAAACACCTTTCGTTTCAATTAATCAGCTAATTTTTATTAATCCCGACAACTCTGGATTTTATATTATAGATGAAAATAATGACTATTACCAATTTACGTTTTCATCAAAACAATTAAAAAAAATAAAACTGCCTTTTACCCAAACAAAAGGAGCTCCTAAACTAACAACCAATAATAAGTGGGTGCAATTATCTTCTAACTTTAATGGCAGTAATAACTACGGTATTTTAGAAATAGGAGAAACAAACAAATCAGTTTCTAATACTATTAAATTTAAAATTGATGTTGTTGAAGTTTTTGAAAACGGACAAAAAACATTCGACACCGTTTATGGAACTGCCCCTCAACTTAAAGCCATTTCTAACAATAGAAATTACCTAATTTATGCCGATTATAAAGATTTATTTTGGGTTGATTTAACAAATAATTCACCTATACCCACTAAATTAAATATTGAAAAAACCATTGATTATAACACAGAATTATTTGTTTCAGATGATGGAAAAACGATATCTTTTTTAAATGTTGATTCTCAAAAAACCTATACAATTGAAACTTATAATCTAGAAGGTGCACTAAAAGACAGTATAGTTGTTAATAATGCATTTGCCTTTAGCTGGTTTAACAACATCCCTTTTTGGATTAAATCTACCCCGCCATTAGTAAAAGAAGACCTCTTTGGGTCTAATGAATTATTAGAAAAAAACACGCCTTTTTCATTTAAACAAACGCATATAAAACATATTATTAATGCCAATGCTACAAATAATAATATTAAATTGGCTTTAATTAAATTTTTTGAAAAAGCTAAAAGTAATGACCAAATTATTGTATTTCTTGCTGGTCATGGGGTTTTAGATAAAGACTTAAACTACTACTTTGCACCTCATGATATGGATTTTAATAAGGTAACAAAAAAAGGAGTTTCTTTAAATACCATTATAGAAAGTTTAAACAAAAGCCTCTCTAAAAACATATTACTATTAATGGATTCTTGCCATTCTGGAAATACTTTAGATATGGATACTTCTGAAATTGATGTAATTCATACTAACAGCAACACCAATGAACGTGGTTCAAAATCTAGAAAAACTAGTAAAAACTCTAAATTTAAAGTGTCAGAAATAATATCCTCTTTGTTTAAAGACTTTTTATCTACCAGTGGTATTACAATCATTTCTGCTTCTTCTGGCGAAGACGTAGCTTATGAAAACCAAGAATTGGGTAATGGCGCTTTTACATCGGCCTATATAAAATTACTAAAGAAAGAGTTAAATGGTAATGGTCTTTTTATTGACGAAAAAGATTTACAGAAATCAATACACATTACTACTGAAAATATTGAAGAATTACTTAAAGATGTCATGATAACTACCAACGGAAAACAAGTTCCTGATTTACGAGAATTAAACACAAATTCTAACTTAAAAATGTGGTAATAACTTATTCAAATCACACAAATACAACCATTAATTTTTAAAAATATAGTTTTGAATGGTTTCCTTACTATACATTTCCTTTAGTTTGGGAGACCTTAATATTAACGGGTTTGTTTTATCTATTAAGGCATATCCGCTATTAACATCACCTTTAAAAATATAATAAATACCCGCCAATAGTAAATCTGGAGATTTATTTACAGTACTTAATATTTTAAAATATTTATCTGCATTAATACTATCATTATTATCAATTGAGCATTTAACCAAAAGCTTTAAAACATCGGTTTCTAAATTTATTCCTTTTACTTTTTTATAAGTACTCTCTGCAATTTTAAACGCTAAATCGGGTTCTGAATTTAGATACAAACATTCTGAATAAGGGATTCCTGAGTTTCCAGAAACATCAATATCATAGGCAAGTTTAAATAAGTCTTTAGTTTCTTGCGGTGTTCCAAATCTATTTTTATTCTTAGCCATTGATACAATATAAGCAGCAATATCTGACGATTTGTTCTTTACAGGGTTATTATCTACAGCTTTATGATAGTACGTTTTGGCAGCTTCAAAATTGTTAGAATGTAATTCACTATAACCTAAATTCACATAACTCTTTGAGTAAGATTCATCTAGTTTTATAGCTTCTTTAAAGGCATTTATAGCATCTAAATAAGCTCCTTTTTCATAATAGGTATCTCCCAAAAGATTCCAAAAATCTGGCGCCTCTGGTGTGGTTTTAATCATGTTATTCAATAAAGTAATAGATTTACTGTATTGCTTCTGTTTATTATAAATTTCTACTAACCCACTATAGGCTGGAATAAAATATTTATCTTTTTTTATGGCCTTCAAGTAAAAAGGTTCTGCGTACTGGTTATTTTTAAAAACATTTTTAAAATACTCTGCATAATAGTAGTAAGACAAAGGTTTATTAGGGTTCTTTGCTATGCCTTCTTCAAACGATTGTTTAGCTTTCTTAGCATTTCGCATGTTGTAATATAACCTACCTCTTCCCGCATAAGCCCATGTGTTATGTGGATCTTTTTTTATGGCTAAACCATATAATGAATCGGCATAACGCAATCTGTTTTTATTTGTTTTATTAGTTCTTAAATAATCTGCGTATTCACAATAAACTACCGATGTGTTTGGTTGTAAATCTATAGCATTTAAAAAAAGTTGTTCTGCTGTTTTGTTATCTACATTATTATTATCAATATATGCATTAAGTCCTGTTTCAATAATGGTTTTCAAGGAGTCTAACTCAAAAACTTTATTATACCATATAGCAGCATTTTTTAAATTTCCTTTTAACTCATAGATATCGCTCATCTTTTTTAGAGCAATTGTGTTTTTAGGATTAATTTCTAAAGCCTTTTTATAATAGTTTTCTGCTAGTTTATATTTACCTTGATTTTCATTAATTATTCCTAATTTAATGAAAGAATCTTCGTTAGAACCAGTCATACCTAATGATGAATCTAAGTATTCTTTGGCTTCGTCATATTGGTATTGCTCTAAAAGATTAACTCCTATATTTTTTACTGGTGTTGCCCAAGTTGTAATGAGTTCTTTTGCTTCTTTATAATGATAATGAGCACTATCATATACTTGTTGATAACTATACACCATGCCCAGTGCATTATGAATGTAAGCTGCTCTAGATTGAACTTTTAAAGCTTCTTTTAGTTTTTTCTTAGCAACATTGTATGCACTATAATTTTTGCTTTGTATAATGGCATAAGCATCTAACATAAGTTTGCTAGAATACACCCTATCATAAAGAAAATCATCTTCACCCATTAATTCTAAACAAATTTCAAGATGTTTTGCTTGTTTACTAAACTCTGTTCCCTGTGGTAAAACAGAAGCGCCACTAATATATTTATTGATTAATTGTTGAGCCGAAGTTGATAACTCTTTAATTAATTCAGATGCCATTTTAAACAATAAACCCTCAGTAAATGTACTGTTTTTAGAAGCATTCTTATAAAGTTCTAAGGCACTTGTTGGCCTGCCATAATAGTTCTTTTTAGTAATAGCCGTATTAAAACTTTTAATAACTCCTGCTACCTCTGGGGTTTTTTCTGAATTAACGCCCCTTACCGAAGCTATTGCAGTACTGCTTTTAATGTTATTTTTAAAAGATTCAATATCAATATTATTATCGGCAATATTAACAGGTTTTAATACTAACCTATCGTTTTGAGTTCTTAAAACTGGGGTTTGACTTTGCTTGTGTTTTTTAGAAACGGTAGCCGATACATTATCATACAAATAATCATCTAACTCCCTATACTGCAAATTATTATCGGTATTACTATCGGCTTTTCCTAAAAGACCTTTTACCAAGTAATAGGTAAAATACCCATGACTAATATCACTGCTTTCATAGGATAATTCATTGGGACCACAGCTTAAAATTTTAGTTGAATTTTCAAACATGGCTTGAATGGTTCCCATATTTTTTTGTGTTCCTTCCTGAAAGATAAATCCAGACCTACAAGCATCTAGAATAAGAATAACTTTTACACCTTTTTCTGCCATTTTACCAACAACCTTATCATTTAACAAAGCTAATGGCACCACGCCTCCTGCATAATATTCTTGATTGGCATTGGCATCGGCTGCTAAAAGAAACCCTTCTTTTTCACCAAAATCATCAACCACATCTCCATGACCTGCAAAGTATATATAAACTACATCTCCAGATTGAGTATTTTGTAATAACTTTTTTAAAGACCTTAAAATATTGATTGATACCGCATCTTCATCTACTAAATAAGCTATATTTTCTACTGGTATTTTTTCAGAAAGCAAAAGGTAATCTTTAAATAAAGCGGCATCATTTTTAGCATAGTTGAGGCGCAAACCTGCTTCATGATATTTAGATATACCAACTACCAAGGCATGTTTAACGCCTTCAGAAATTGTATTAGTTTTTTTAGCAATAGAACCACGTTCTCCTTCTTGAGCTAAACCCGTTAATACTACAAGAGAAAAAAACACAGCTAAAAAATGTTTCATACGCTTTAATTTAAAAAGCTTTCTATAATTACGCGCTTATTACTATGTATACGTTACTATAGTAAGTATTATTTTTTGACTATTTCATAAACAAACTCGGTGCTATAACCATCAATTCTAGCGCTTGATTTTTTTCCTGAGCTACCCCTTGATTGCGCAAAACTATTGGCTAAAAAAGTTTCTAACGGATTAGCTACATTTCTAGAATTATCGCCTCTGGTTTCTACAGTAGGTTGAAAATTAATAGGTGTTGATGTAGCAAATCCTTTTAAAATAAGTTTTTCATATGGCGGCCCAAATGAAAAAATACAATCTTTAAATATCATAGTTTGTCCAGGAGCCAACTTTCTTTCATCATCATTTAAAGAACAATTATCATTAGGCATAAAAGGAAAAATTTCTCCTTTTGAGTTAATTTCAATAATGCTAAAATACAGTGGTCTTTCACTTTTATTAGTTACTTGTAATACTACATTATCAACCTCTGGTTTTACTTGAAAGGTACCATTCTTATTAGTTAGTGTTGAGGGGTCTAAAACGTTTCCAACCGCATCGGTTAACACATCATATTCAATAGGCAAGAGTTTAAATTCAAACTCATAGTTATAATTTTTAAATTCTAAATTTTTTAAATATTGACCTTGTGCAAAGGCAAACAATTTTTGGTTAATAGCATCAACTGATGTGCTTCCTCTAGTTTCTTCATCTTTATCAATATCAATTAATCCATTGGTAGCTTTTAGTGTAATATTATTACCCTCGGTAGTTAAAACAACATCTGCAGAATCTATCTTTTTTACAACCGCTCCTAAGTTTTTTTCTAATAAAAATTCTGAAACGCCATTTGTAATTGTATTGTCTTTTAATGATTTATCAAAAAACACATTAACAGCAATATCGCCATAAGAAGGTTCATCAATAAATACCCAATAGTTTTTTTCATTAAAATCATCTAACGGCGTATCTAGTTTAATAATAGATTCGTTAAATTTTGATACTGTAATGATACCTTTTGTAATAATTTTATCGTCTTCAACTTTAGTAGTTGCAGATGGTAAAACATTAACGGTTGTGTTTTTAAACAATCCTTGAATTTTACCTGCTTGAATTTTAATAATATCGGCTCTAGGAACCGACTTTACTTTATAATAAGGCTGCTGTTTTACGTAACTATTATTGAATAATTTAACGTTTAAATCGCCCTCAATAGTAGGGTTTTGCTTTGGAGAAATCACAATCATCTGGCTCTCAATTTTTGCAAATAGCTGGTTATATGAAAAGTTACTACCCAAACTATTCATGGCTTTTGAAAATGCATAACTTAATGAGCCTGTACCCTTATATTCATAATTTAATTCATTGGCCGAAGCACCAGATATTAACACAAAAGGCGCAGCATTATCTTGTAATTTTTCTTTTGTTTTTTCGGTCATATCACTACCTGAAGCATCACCGCTTTTGTTAGGTTGCCAATTACTTGGAGCAAAAACAGCTTCACTACCTCTTGCTTTTCCGCCACGTGTGCTTGAACCAGAGTGACAACTATCTAACAGTAAAAGTAACTGACCTTGTTTACTTAATTTATTTCTGAATTTGGTTATATAATCTCCTAATTCATCATCACGAAAATGGTGCTCTCCTTTGTAGTTGTTATTGTATCTTACCCAAGCATCATATGGTACTAAAGCTTCATCTTTACCGTCAATTTCTTCATCATTATCATCAAATATTTGTTGCCCGTGACCTGAGTAGTGAATCACTACAATATCATCTGGTTTTATCTTACTTAGTAAGTTATTTAAAGCTTCTTTTATACCTGCATAAGTGGCTTGCTCATCTATTAAAAGGGTAATGTTTGCTTCTTCAAACTTTTGATTAAGAAGTGTTTGTTTTATTAGTGGTACATCATTAACAGAGCTTATAGTGCTCCAACCCGTTTTTTTGGGGTAGTTACCAACGGCTATTATTAAAGCATACTTTTCGGCATGCAAAAACTGAATACTAAAACAGATTAATAATACTAAAATTATCTTTTTCATAGGTAGTTTAATTTAAATCGAATAAGCTAAATGAAATTCCAAAGAAATATCCAAAATCATAGACGTCTTTGGTAAAATTATCAATACTGCCAAAGGTGGTGGTATCTCCTACTTCTAATCCATCTGTTAATTTTGTTACAGGGCCATAAGCCACCCCTCCAGACACTGATACTCTACTCTCACTACCAAAGTGAAGTGAGGGCCCCAGTAAGAAATTAATGCCCTTTATATTATTTTCTCCAGAAATGGGGATAGACAGCCCAAAAGAACCGCCAACATTAAAATTCTCTCCAGTGTAAGGATAAAAATTAATCATGGTGCTTAAATTTGGTGTAAAATAATCATTATCATCTGCTCCAATAACACCGTCTTCTGTTACATAATAATCTTTAGATTTTGAACCAAAATTATTTAATGTAAGTGCAACCCCAGTATTAATTTTAAACCCTCCTTTAGAATATAATTTTATGTTTCGGGTTTTAAGCAAACTTCCTTCATTGTTACTATCAACACTTTTTGCAAATGCACTTTGCACAAACTTTAATTCTACATCAACTTTATCTGCTTCTATTTGATAATCATACGTTCTACTAAAATTAGATGCCTCTAGCATGGTGTATAATGATTTAATTTTATTAAGATCTTCAACCGTTTGAAAAGTTGATTCATTTAAAGAGCCCAATAAGTTTTGTAAATCGCTAATAATATAATTACGCTCAATAAGTGCTCCTCTAGAGAGGGCTTGTTCACTATTATTTACTTCCTGATCTACTTCTTTAGACATGGCATTTATATTAGTTTGAAGTTCTGCTTTGTCTTCCTTAACAATTTTTTCTAACTGTGTTAAAAACACGTAAAAATTTTCATTAGGGTCTGGCAATCTAGCATCTTGTTGTAAACCCGCTGTTTCCATAACACTTTCAATAATATCTTCTTTATCTAAATTTGGGTTTAAAAGATTAGACATTATAGTTGTTTTTAATGCTGCTACATTGGCGGTTTTTTCGTTTAAGTCTGAAAAACCACTGGTAATACCATCTCCACGAGAACCAGATTTTTTAAAAAAATCACCCGCAGGTAAGTTAGCTACATTTAAGTTTAGATTATCACTAGAAAACGTATTAATTCCGCCAAGTAATGAACTAAAATTAAAACCACTACTACCGGCTTTATGTACTGCTTCTTCTTTTACATCGGTTACCACATCAACCGCAAACGGATTCACATTTTTTAGTTGAATTTCAACTAAACTGTTCCTTTTAATTTTTGGATTGTTTAAGGTGTCTGTAATATTATGACTCTTATCTAATTTATAGTAAGAGACATTCTCAGTACCATAATCGTAAACTACTTTGTATTTGTCTTGAGAAATAACTGTTAAAGGCAATAAAAGTAGTATTACCAATGTTGAAAAAATTAATTTCATATTAATTATTAAGATTTAATGTTTTACGCGCCAATAAATTTTGTTTGAGAGTTTCATTAACTTTAATCGTTCTCTGTTAAGAGCGCGTTTTCCAGATTTTATAATGTCGAAAATATCTGAAATAATGGTGTTTGTATCTGCAAAATAAGAATGACTTAAAAAGCTAGTATCAACCCCACTAGCATCAATAGTTTCAATGCCATTAACAATAACTAAACCTTCCCCTGCATCTCCTGCTCTTGGATTTCCGTGTAATGCTTTTGAGGCTTTTAAAGCTAAATCATCTGATGATACATATAAGGTTATTGGCTTTTGAATTTTTGATGCCATTTTTGGCGCTATATCATTTTTAAAAACATCGGCATCAATGTCTGGTGCTGCTAAAATAATTTCTTTTATATGCTTTCTTAAATGTGGTTTTTCTGTTATTAAATCAACAATAGCTCTTGTAAGGCCTCTATTGCCCATGCTATGAGCTACCAAATAGATATCTTCTGCTTCAGACTTAGTTATATAATCTTCTAAAAAGTTTTTAATGTTGTGTCTTGCCCATTCTATATTAGATTCGTCTTTAGGGTATTTAAACATTGAAGCTTGAGATGGCCAACTGTAAAAAACTGGTTTTCCGTCAAACAACAAATCGTGTGATATTTGAGCGGTTCTTTTGGCGGCTTCACTAAAGGAGGTATTGTAACCATGTACAAATAAAAAAGTACTTTTTGATTTTGATTTTTTTATGCCTTTAGATAAAGATTTGAAGAATTTATCTTTTTCAAGCATATTAATACCTTGAATCATGATATGTTTTGAAGGGTCTTCTGAAAATTCAAATCGCCAAATAGATGGACTTTCAATGTTGCCTAAATCATGATTTAGTGGAATACTAATCTCACAAATACCATACTTTAAATTAGAACGTTTGGGTCCAAAAGCTTCATTTAAATTATTTGTGTTTACTTTATTTCTGTCTGTTGCAAAATAAACAGGAAGCTTAACATATTCTGTTTTTTGTGATGCTGTTTCTCCTCCTCTTGCAGCACTTTCAATATGTTTTAAACAGAAAGTAAAAAATTGTTCTTGTTCTACAGAGTTTACACTATAAGCTACTGTAATTTTTAAGTTAGCATTGGCTTTAAAAGCCTTAATTGAGAGTAGCCAAAACTCTAAATCGAAATTATTGAAAGCTTCTAAGCTGTCAAATATTTTACTTTTAAAATGAACCTCTACATAAACCTTTAAATTACTAATTTCTTTAGTGGTGATTTTGGTGAGTTTAAAATTAGTAAAATTAGTTTCATTGCTTAAACACTCATTTGAATTAACCAATGTGGTATCATTCCAAGTAAAAGCTTTATTGTTTTGTGTAAATCCTAAATTAATAGAAATAAACAATAAAATAATAGCATAAATTATGGGGTTACGTTTCAAAATAATTGAATAAATTAATTAATTGAATATCAAAAAACTACTTTCAAAGTGAATTACTAAGAATTAACTTTGCTGTTTTCTTACATTTTTTAAATACTTCTGTGCTGTTTTATATTTATAATTTTTGGCAATTTGCTCTGGCCTTTTTTTGTCTTTGTTTTTTACTGTAGCTTTTACGCCTTTTGCAACAAGTTTTTTTAATAATGTTATGTTATTTTTTGCAGCAGCTAAGTGTAATAAATTATTTCCTTTATCATCGGTTGTGTTTACGTTCCAGCCATTATCCATCATAGCATAAACCATATCAATATTATTTTTTGCAAAAGCACTCATCATTAAATATGAAGCTTCTTTACTAGTAGCATCAAAAGGAATATTTTGCTCTAATAAATACTCTAACATGCTAATATTGTTATTACTAATGGCTTGTTTTATTAAAGTTTCGCCATAAATATCAATATTTTCATTTTTTGATAATGAAATAATGGTTTTTAAAACATCAAGATTGTTGTTTTTGGCAGCAACCATTTCTAACCTACCTCTGTTTTTTGTATAATCATGATCTACTATCCAAGAGTAGGCAAGCCATGATTTAAGACGATCTTGTAAATTATTTTCAATAGCATATAAAATATTTTCATAAATAGCTTCATGCAATACATTATATGGTACAGCTGTTATTCTGTGGGCTTGCGCTCCTGCTGTCCAGTAAGCACTTAAAAACTCTACGGTTTTAATACAATCACAAAGCGGATCATACTTATAATCTCCTGTGTAAGAACCATCTTGAGATTGAGCTACTGCTCCCCTAACATGAATACCTTCTATAAATCCGTATGGATTAAAAACGGGACCACCAGAATTCCCTGGAAAGGTGTCTATACTATTTTTAAACCAGGTAGGTTGGGAGTTGTCTACTACAGTGGCATTATCGGCAAATTTTAATGGTAATCCTGTAGGGCTTCCTATGGTATTTACATTAGAGCCATCACCAATTTTTCCGCTAGTTCTAAACCGGTAAGGTGCTCTTTCAGATTTTTTACTTAACCTTAAAAAGGAGTAATCATCAACCGTACTATCATCTAACCGTGCTTTAATAACTTCGGTGACTTCATATACATTTCTTGGGTCTATTTCAATGTATTTATAGGTGTTGTTATACTTAAGTTCATTGGTATAATCAAATATCCAAACATAGTCTTTGGCGTCTTCTAATTCTTTAATGCAATGACCTGCTGTTGCTAATATATCTGGGGCAATTAAAAACCCCGTGCACATAGCACTTGTGGGTTGGTCTAAAAACTTAATGTTTTTGTCAAAATTTTTGCTTTTAAATCTATATTCAAGTCGTTCTCTAAGTGTATAACCATAAACTTTGTTGCCAACAATATTTTTTTTACTAATCATTACTGCTGTGGCTCTTACAAAATCTTCTATACCATGGGCATCTTTAACATCTTTTCTGTCATCTGTTCCGTAAACACCTCTTGGTGCTTCTGTACCGGTTTCTTCAAAAGGATATTGTAACGGTTCTTTTTCTTGTTGAGACCAAATTGAAATAATTGGGCATAATAATAGAAATACACTAAAGACTCTTCTCATAAGTTAGGGTGTTAAATTAAAATGATAATAGCTTTAAATTTTAAATATAACAAAATTTAATATATGCAACTATCGTATTTTGTTACAGTTACATTAATTTTCTTCCAAATTTTCAAGAATTGTACCATTTTTAATTTGCACCCCTAATTTCTAGCAAATTACAGCCTCTAAAACTAATTAAAAATGTTTGTTTTATTGTTGGTTAAACCTTTAATAATGTGGTTTTTACAGCCTCAACCGTTTTTTTAGAATTTCCTATAAAAATTTTATCTTCTAAAATAATAACAGGTCTACTTAAAAATGTATAATGCTCTAGTATATAGTGTTTAAAATCTCGCTCAACAAGTGCTTGATTTTTAAGTCCCATCTCTTTGTATAGTTTAGAGCGCTTACTAAAAAGAGCTTCATAGCTACCTGCAAGAGCTTTCATTTCTTCTAATTGGCTCAGGGTAATAGGGTCTTTTTTTATATCTTGTAGAATAAATTCTGAAGGTAAGTTAAGTTCTTTTAAAATTCTAGTACAAGTACTACAGGTTTTTAAGTAATAAAGTTTTTTCATTTTTATAACGTTTTAAAGGGCTTTCTATAACAATAGTTGCATGTTTAAGCTCTAAATTTAGCAAATAAATAAGCTGTAATTAATTTTATACGGTGTTTGTAGCTGCCTTTTCTTTTTTAAAACTATGTAACAACATTCCAATAATTACCAATACAATTCCTATAACTGAGTAAATATCTGGTAAATGAATTTTTAATATAATGACTTCTCCAATAAGCGCAAATAGAACTTCAGCAGATTGGGTAGCTTCAACAGAAGCCAAGGCTTTCTCATCTTTTTTAACTTTATCTGTTGCCATAAAAAACAAAACAGTAGCAATAACACCAGAACATATAGCTACTATTAATGTTTGAAATACTTGTGGTTCATTAGGTATTTCATTTATAGTAATGCCGTAAATAGATAATAATATCCAAAAAGGTAAACTCCCTATTGTCATTCCTAATGTTCTTTGAATAGCGTTTAGTTTTCCGTTAGTAACCTGCATCATTTTTCTATTACCAATTGGGTAGGCAAAAGCAGCGATTAGAACAGGAATTGTACCAAGTAAGAGTTCATTTATTGAAATAGATTTGGCTTGGCTTATTTGCATAATTAATATTCCTATCAATATTATTAACGAGAAAAGTAAAGTTTGTAAAGATATAGTTTTATTAAAGCTGGTTTTATTAATAATTGGAGACACTAACATACCTGCTACAATTGTAATTTGCCAAGTGCTTGCTACAAGCCAAGAAGGTCCATAAGCAGCAGCAAAAGTCAAAGGCGCATAAAAAACGCCAAAACCTATTGTGCTCCAAAGTATCCATTGCCAAGGTTTCTGTTTCATTTCTATTAACAAAGGTTTTAGTTTTTTTATAAGAAGAACCAAAACTGAAAGGAAAGGGATCATCCAAAAGAAGCGTAGCGAAGAACTCCAAACCCAATGTCCACCATCTACTGACATTAATCTATTTAGCACAAAAGTTACTGCAAAAAATAAAGCGGATAATATACCTAACAAAATTGCTGTTGATTTATTTGATTTCATTTAAGGTTATCTTCGTTTTTTAGATTGTTGTCAACACAAAAATAAACGCAATTATAACATTTAAACTATATTTACAACTTAAAAATTAAATTATGGCTTTTCCTTTTGAAGTTTTACAGAATACTAGAAAATTTTTTCAAAAAACTATAGAGAACACCTCATTAGAAAACTTAAATAAAATACCCGATGGATTTAATAATAATATCATCTGGAATATTGGCCATATAGTTGTTACCGAACAATTATTGGCTAATAAATTATCTGGCTTACCTACTGTTATAGATAACACACTTATAGAAAAATACAGAAAGGGCACTAAACCAGAAACTAAAATTAACTTAGAAGAAGTAAATGAAATTAAGAGCCTTTTAAGTAAAACTATTAATTACACCTTAGAAAATTACAAAAAAGGATTATACAACACATTTACAGAACACACGGTTTCTACAACAGGTAATACATTAAAAAATATTGATGAGTCTTTACAATTTGTACTGTTTCATGAAGGTATTCACCTAGGGGTAGTAATGGCTTTACTAAAGGAAATAAAAAAATAGATAGATAAGCTTATTTACAGATAAAAAATATAGCCAACGTTAAGCCAAAGAAGCCAATCGTTGTTTTTATTATAGCTTAATTGGTGGTTTAAACCATCAACCCAATCATCAAAATAGTATTGCCATCTTAAATCTAGCATAAGGTCTGCAAACTTACTCACTTTATACCTAAAACCAATACTAGTTACCATAGACCAAGTACTTCCTGACGAGGCATCAACAGAACCAGGATCCCAACCAGAATAAAAATTTGTAGGATCGGTAACATCGCCAATAGCAGCAGGATTGGGGTTTACATAAGTGGTAGAAACTTCAGGCATATAATGCGTATAATGAACACCTAAACTTGCAAACGGAGCTACTTTATAACCAAAAGCTTGAAAAGATCTTATACTTCTTGGAAAAAATTCTAATTGAGTGCCTATATCTAAATTTTTAGCATAACCCGTATGCCCACGTAATTGATTGGCTTCTGGAGAATTTTTACTTGGGTCTACCCATTCACCTAAATGTTCTAACTTAGTTTTATTCCACGAAATTTCATTACGTAATTTAAAATGATCACTAAAATAAGTATCGGTAGTATAACAATTACAATCTGCTCTATAAGAAAAGTTTAAGTAATGCACAACACCTATTCCAATACCACTATTACCAAAATTAGTTTCAGAATCTGTCCTACTACCAAAATCAGATCTAAATTGTACTGGTCCAACAATCACCCCCAATTCATGCGAAAAACCTAATTGAGCACTTGAATTTGTACAGATGAAGAGCAAACAAAAAACTGTAGCTAAATATTTCAAGTTAAGCATAATAGGGTTCCGTTTTTTGAGGCATATTCATAAACAAATATATAAAAACTCATCTAACAAACAAATATTAACAATTTTAGTCTCTTTTTAAAAATTTACTGTTGAGGATTTAAGAAAAAAATCAATATTTTTTTAAAGATAATGTATATTTGCATTGATAAATTATATTTTTTTTAAAAATAATAGAATTTAAATGTATGAAAAATATCATTAACGAGTTTTTAGACCTTGTAAAACAAAGAAACGGTCATGAGCCAGAATTCTTACAAGCTGTTCAAGAAGTTGCCGAAACAGTAATTCCGTACATTGTAAATAACGATATTTACTATGGTAAAAATGTGCTGTTAAGAATGGTTGAACCAGAACGATTAATCTCTTTTAGAGTATGTTGGGTAGATGATAAAGGTGAAATTCAAGTAAATAGAGGGTACCGCGTTCAAATGAATTCTGCTATTGGCCCTTACAAAGGAGGACTTCGTTTTCACCCAACGGTGAACGCTAGTATTTTAAAGTTTTTAGCCTTTGAACAAGTGTTTAAAAACAGCTTAACCACCTTACCTATGGGAGGTGGAAAAGGCGGTAGCGATTTTGACCCTAAAGGAAAAAGTGATAATGAAATTATGCGTTTCTGTCATGCTTTTATGAGCGAATTATTTAGACATATTGGCCCTAATACCGATATACCCGCAGGTGATATTGGTGTAGGACAAAGAGAAATTGGCTTTTTATTTGGCATGTACAGAAAATTAAAAAATGAATTTACTGGCGTTTTAACTGGTAAAGGAATGACTTGGGGAGGCTCTTTAATTAGACCCGAAGCTACTGGTTATGGAACCGTATATTTTGCAGAAAATATGTTGAAAACCAAAAATGATAATTTTAAAGGCAAAACGGTAGTCATCTCTGGTTCTGGTAATGTAGCTCAGTATGCTGCAGAAAAATCTATTCAAATGGGTGCTAAAGTTATTACTCTTTCAGACTCATCGGGTTATATACATGATGAAGATGGTATAGATGCTGAAAAACTAAAGTTTGTAATGCACCTAAAAAATGAAAAAAGAGGCAGAATTAGCGAGTATTTAAATGAATATCCTAAAGCTAAATTCCATAAAGGAAAAACACCTTGGAATGAAAAATGTGATATTGCCTTACCATGTGCCACACAAAATGAACTAAATAAAGAAGATGCCAAAGCGCTATTAGCTAATGGTTGTATGTGTGTTAGTGAAGGTGCAAACATGCCTTCTACTATCGAAGCCATTGCAGAATTTCATAAAGCTAAAATACTATTTGCCCCTGGAAAAGCCTCTAATGCAGGAGGAGTTGCTACTTCTGGTTTAGAAATGACGCAAAACTCGCTTCGTTATAAATGGACACGAGAAGAGGTTGATAAAAAACTTAAAGAAATTATGGCCGATATCCATAACTCATGTATTGAATACGGAAAAGAAGAAGACGGCTATATAGATTACGTTAAAGGAGCTAATATTGCTGGCTTTGTTAAAGTAGCAGATGCTATGCTAGCACAAGGTATAGTTTAAGTTAGTTTTCAATAAATAAACTTAAAGCTTCTCTATATCAAGAGAAGCTTTTTTTATTATAATTTTATTATTTTAAACTAATAAATAGTTTGTTACAAATAATAAATATATTTGAGGTTTATAAACTTATTTTTTGGATAAAATTAACACCAATAATTTTGATTTTCTTAGAGTAGTTTTTGCTTCTACTGTAGCTATTTCACATCTTATAGAGCTCAGTGGTATAGAAATATTTCAACCTTATTCTGTTTTTTTTAACACTAGATTGGCTATAGATGGTTTTTTTGTGATTAGTGGATTTTTAATTGCTAAAAGTTTTCAAAATAGTGCTTCATTAAAAGATTACATAATAAAACGTATTAAAAGAATTGTTCCTGCATATATGCTAGTAATATTTATATGCGCTCTTTTTTTGTGCTTTATATCATCGCTTTCTTTTGAAAACTATTTTTTAAATGTACAGTTTTGGGAATATCTAGGAGCTAACTTAACATTTCAAAATTACCTTCAACCCTGCCTACCGGGTGTCTTTGAAAACAATAAAATTTGTGCAGTAAATGGTGCGCTTTGGACTATAAAAATTGAAGAAGCTTTTTATTTACTAATACCTGTATTCTACTGGCTTGTTAACTCTAAAAAATTCAACATATACGCTTTATGTTTGTTAACATACATAGTTTCTATAAGTTACTTTAACTACTTTCTTGCTATTGACATGTATAGAATTGCTAAACAACTACCAGGTGCTTTAGCTTTATTTACAACTGGCATGGTGTTGTTTCATAATTTTTCTTTTTTCCTAAAATGGAAACATTACATTATTCTACCTTGTTTAATTTTATTCATTTTAGAACAATATATCTTAAATACTCATATTTTAAAACCAGCCACATTTGGTTTTATGGTGTTTTACATTGCCTATAATTTTAAAGCTATTAATGAATTTGGTAAATATGGCGATTTCACTTATGGTATATACATATTTCATTTCCCCATAATTCAAACATTTGTACATTTAGACTTTTACAACAAATACAATCCATACATTTGTAGCCTGCTTACGCTATTATTAACACTTGTATTTGCCGTATTATCATGGTATTTTATAGAATTACCTAATTTGTCTAAAGCCAGAAGGATCAGACAAAAAAGTTTATTAACTAAAACTAATTAGATTAATTATTTTAGCTCTAAATAATTAATTAAAGACTAATTTCGTTCTATATACAAAATCCTAAAAATACGTTGTATGCTTAAATGGGTTATCATTTTTATAATTTTATTAATTCCCTTAGAACAATTTTCGCAAGATTTTTCAGATAAGTGGACAGATCATTTTTCTTATTACCAAATAACAGAAATAGTTACAGGAAATAATAAAATTTATGCCGCTGCCGAAAATGCTATATTTAGCTTTGACCCACAAACTAATGAAATTGAAAAATATAGCACTGTTAATGGTTTGTCTGGACAAACTATTTCAACAATTCACTATAGTGAAACTTACCAATTACTTATAGTGGGCTATGAAAATGGTTTAATAGAAATTATTTTTGATAATGATGATGACGTACTATCTATTGTGGATATAGTTGATAAAACCACTATTCAATCTACAAACAAAAGAATTAATCATATTAATGAGTATCAAAATTTAGTTTACATAGCTACTAATTATGGTATTTCGGTTTTTAACTTAGAAAGATTAGAATTTGGAGACACCTATTTTATAGGCAACAACGGAAGCCAAATACAGGTTAATCAAACCGCTGTTTTTGGGAATTATATATATGCGGCATGTTCTAACGGATATGGTATTAAAAAAGCACAAGTAGCTAACCCTAACCTAATTGATTATCAAAATTGGGAAACTATTTTCTCTGGAAATTATCTATTTATAAAAGCTCAAAACACAGAGTTATACACTGTAGATTCTAACAGAAGAATGTTTAATATAACTAATGAAACTTTAACTGAAGTTGTTGTTTTTAATAGCGCACCAGTAGACATAAAAACAGATGACACCTACTTAACCGTAACAACAAACAACAATGTCTTTGTATATGATGATAACTTTAACATCATTTCTCAAGTTAACATAGAAGAAGAATTTAGTACAACCTATACTGCTGCAGTAACCACAAATAACAATATTTATATTGGCACAAATGATTTTGGCATTTTAAACACAACCACAAACACCCCTTCTTCTTTTGAAGAAATACACCCCGATGGACCATTACTTAACGCACCTTTTTCAACAAGCTTTCTTAATGATAATTTGTGGGTTGCCTTTGGTGGTTATAGTACTAGTTTTGGTTGGGATGGTGGCTTAAGTAAAAGTGGAATAAGTAACTTAAATGGAAGTGAGTGGAATAATATTTCTTTTGACTCTATAAACGCTGTAATAGAAAACCCGCTTTACTTATCTCATATTGCTATTGACCCCACAGACGCTAACCATATTTTTGTAAGTTCATATTATTCTGGACTTATTGAAATAAATGAAGAAAATATAGCTGGCTTATACAACCAAACAAACAGTACTTTAACTCCTTTTTATAATGATTTTTATCTAACAAATACTTCAAATTATGATAGTCAAGGAAATCTTTGGATAACAAATGCACGTGTAGACCAACCTTTAAATAAATTTTCAAACGGTAACTGGGAGTCTTTTAGTTTCACTAATTTAATTACAGATAAATTTTCTAACAACGGCTTTTCAAATATCACATTTGACTCTAATAACAATTTATTTATAGGGAGCCATAACTACGGTTTAATTGGTTTTAGTGAAAATAACGGAAATCCTTTACTAAAAAATATTATGGGAGATGAAAATAACATGCCCAGTAATAAAGTTACATGTACAGCATTAGACAACAGTAACAGCTTATGGATAGGCACTCTACAAGGCTTAAGAGTTTTGTATAACACTTCTGGTTTCTTTGAAGATGATGATGTGCAGGTTGAAGAAATAATAATTGAAGAAGATGGTATTGCTAAAGAACTCCTTTTTCAGCAATTTGTTACAGATATTGAAGTTGATGGCTCTAACAACAAATGGATTGGAACAGCAGATTCTGGTTTGTTCTATTTCTCATCAGATGGTCAAACAACTATTTATCATTTCACAGAAGACAACTCACCACTACCATCAAACATTATTAACGATGTGTCTTTAGATACCAACAACGGTATTGTTTACATAGCTACAAGCAGAGGTTTAGTTTCATATAAAGCGGGCGGATCTAGCACTTTAGAAAGTTTAACTAGCGCATTTGCCTACCCCAACCCAGTAAGACCAAACTTTAATGTTGTAGAGGAAAGAGTAAAAATTAAAGACATTTCAGAAAATGTAAATATTAAAATAACCGATATTGAAGGCAATTTAGTAGCAGAAGCGCAATCAAATATAAACCAAAGATATAGCGGTTATAATTTAGAAATTGATGGTGGCACCGCCTACTGGAATGGTAAAAACCTTGCAAATAACGTGGTAGCTTCTGGAGTGTATCTAATTATGCTTTCAGATTTAGACACCTACGAAACTAAAGTTATAAAACTAATGGTTATTAGATAATGCTCATCACCACCAAAGCCATTGTTTTATCTAAAATTAAATACAAAGATTACGATCTTATTGTTAAGTGCTACACAGAACAATTAGGTGTTATTAGCTTTATACTAAAAGGCATTTTAAAAAGTAAAAAAAACAACAATAAAGTAGCCTATTTTCAACCATTATCTCAATTACAACTTGTTATTCAATACAGAGAAAACAGGTCTTTACAAACAATTAAAGAAGTTAAATTAAATCATGTATACAGCAGTTTACACACCAATGTTTTAAAAAGTGCCATAGTAATGTTTTTAGCAGAAGTACTAGCAAACACATTACAAGAAGAAGAACAAAACCAAACCCTATTTAGTTACATAGAAACAGCCCTACTTTGGTTAGATGAGCAAACCGAGTATGCTAACTTCCACCTATTGTTTTTGCTCAATCTCACTAAGTATTTAGGATTTTATCCTGATACCACACAAACAGAAAAACCATACTTTAACTTAGCAGAAGGCAAGTTTGGTGAAATTAAAATAAATAATTACTGTATTGAAGACCAAAATTTAACCCGCCTAAAACAGCTGTTAGGCACAAAATTTGATGATGTTTCTAGTATAAAAATGAGTTCTAAACAAAGACAATCTTTTTTAAATATGATGTTGCTTTATTTTGAACTACATTTAGGAAATTTTAAACAACCAAAATCACTACAAATATTTAATCAAGTTTTTAACTAAAACATGAAGTTTTATTACGCACTTTTCTTCTTTTTACTGGCTTTTTTAAATACACAAGCACAAAACATTAAAGTTATAAATAGCATTACAAAAGAACCCGTTTTTGGTGTTGCCATTTACAACGTAGATAAGTCTAAAAGCACCATCACTAATTTTAGAGGTGAAGCAGATATTAGCGAGTTCTCAGACACCGAGTATATTTACTTTAAACATCTATCTCACATATTAAAAAAACTCACCAAACAACAATTAGGTACTACCAGAACGGTACTATTAGAATCTAACACACAAGGCTTAGATGAAATAGTTATTTCTGCTTCAAAATTTCAACAAAGTAAAAGAGATATTCCTCAAAAAATTGTAAGTGTTAATGCCCAAAACGTTCAGTTTTCAAACCCACAAACCAGTGCCGATTTATTAGAAACCACAGGGCAAGTTTACATTCAAAAAAGTCAATTAGGTGGTGGTAGCCCCATGATACGCGGATTTTCTACAAACCGCCTGCTTATTACTGTAGATGGCGTAAGAATAAACAATGCCATTTTTAGAGGTGGCAATTTACACAACGTAATTAGCATAGACCCTTTTTCAATTCAAAATACCGAGGTTACTTTAGGTGCTGGTGCTGTAATTTATGGTAGTGATGCCATTGGAGGTGTTATGAGTTTTTACAGCCAAAAACCTCAACTTTCTCATAACGATTCTTTACTATTTAAATCAAACGTAATATTAAGATACGCTACCGCTAGCAATGAAAAAACAGGACATTTTGATTTTAATTTGGGGTATAACAAATGGGCGTTTGTTACCAATGCTAGCTATACAGAATTTAACGATTTAAAAATGGGTAGCCACGGACCCACTGATTATTTAAGACAAGAATTTGTTTTAACCACTAACTCTGGCGATGAAATTATTGAGAATAGCAATAATTTAATTCAAAAATACTCGGGTTACAACCAACTTAACCTCATGCAAAAAGTTAAGTTTCAACCGTATCAAAATTTAAGTTTTGATTTAGGTTTGCATTACACCACAACCTCAGATATTCCCAGATATGATAGGTTAATTAGGTATAGAAACGGTACGCTACGTTCTGCAGAATGGAACTACGGGCCACAACAATGGTTTATGTCTAATTTTCAAATTACCAAGTTAAGCAGTCGTTCTAATCTATATGATAAAATTAAAACTACACTTGCCTATCAAAACTTTAAAGAAAGCAGAAAAGATCGCGATTTTCAATCAGACATAAGAAATGTTAGAGAAGAAGCTGTAGATGCTTACTCCTTTAACCTAGATTTAGAAAAAACGGTTAGTACTAAAACCCAGTTTTTTTATGGCTTAGAATACGTGTACAACAAAGTCATGTCTAACGGCACAGAAGAAAACATTAATTTAAACACCTCAACACCAACTGTTTCAAGATATCCTAATGGTGCCAGTTGGCAATCGGCAGCGGTTTATACAAGCATAAAATATAAACCCAATTCTAAATTTGTGTTTCAATCTGGCTTAAGGTTTAATCACATTATATCTAAAGCTAATTTTGAAGAAAATAACGTGTACTTAAACCTACCGTTCAATACATCAAAAAATGAAGCCAGTGCCCTAACAGGAACCGCAGGTATAAGTTGGTCTCCCAACAAAATAATTCAGTGGAAATTAAATGCATCATCGGCCTTTAGAGCTCCTAATATTGATGATATTGGTAAGGTGTTTGACTCTGAACCTGGCTCTGTAGTAGTACCTAACAATAATTTAAAACCAGAGTATGCTTATGGTGGCGAACTAGGTTTAAAACTAGACTTTAATAAAAAACTGGTTTTAGATGTAGCCACCTATTACACCTATTTAGATAACGCCTTGGTAAGACGAGATTTTACCCTAAATGGCGAAAGTGAAATTATGTATGATGGCGAGTTAAGCAACGTACAAGCCATTCAAAATGCTTCTAAAGCTTGGATTTATGGTTTTGAAGCTGGATTAAAATGGACAATTACCAATCAATTAACATTAAATTCTCAATACAGCGTTATTGGAGGAACCGAAGAAGATGAAGGTATTGAAGTTCCCGTAAGACATGTAGCTCCAAATTTTGGAAACACACACCTTACCTACACTGGCAATGATTTTAAAATTGACTTATTTGCTAATTATAATAACGAATTATCATTTAATCAATTAGCGCCTTCTGAAATAGAAAAAGATTATATCTATGCCTTAGATGATGATGGCAATCCGTATAGCCCTTCTTGGTACACCCTTAACCTTAGAACCCAATACCAATTAACCAAAACCACTACACTTACTGCTAGTTTAGAGAATATTACAGACCAACGCTACAAAACCTATTCTTCTGGTATTGCAGCACCTGGCAGAAACGTTATTATAGCTTTAAAATATAGTTTATAACATCATTGAGAACCTTTCGACTGTCGCTCAAGACAGGCTGTAGTGAAGCAATCCTGTCATTGCGAACACAGTGAAGCAATCTCTATGTCGTTTATCCTATACATTAAAAAGATTACTTCGTCGCGGCGCTCCTCGTAATGACGGAATGGTATTTGTCATTGAGAACCTTTCGACTGTCGCTCAAGACAGGCTGTAGTGAAGCAATCTGTTTATTTTAAATTGGAAAAGTTTGCCTAGTCCTGTTTCAACACAACAACAAACTACTTTTTAACCGCCTTTTTACTAATTACAGCACCGTTAGAAAGCTCTACCTTAGCAAGAAACACAGCACTTTTTAAGTTTGATAACTTATAGGTTTCAGAACTGCTACTACCTTTAAAATTATAAAGCGCTCTACCTAAAAGATCGTAAATAGCAACCGATTTTATTTGTAAATCATTAGAGGTACTAAACTGAACATAATCATTATCTAAAGCCACTATTTTTAAGCTACTGTCATTTGTAAGTGCGGTGTCTGTAGATAAAGTGTTATTGCTAAACCCTATAACAAAACGCTCATTAAACTCACCAACTTCTGAGGTAAACGTATAATCTGAAACCGATAAATCATGCACTTTGTTTAACAAGTTATCTTTAAGATATACCGGACTACCACTTAAAAAATCGCCTTGTATATCAGCCAAAGATAAAGTATATAAAGTAGGCACATCAATATTAGTTTTAAAGCCTAATGCTATGGTTTCTTCTTCGTTTAAACTGCTAGCGGCTTTACACTGAATAGCAAATGCTTGGTTTGAACCTTCTATTTTAGAAAATAAACTTGCCGCTTCACTTACAGCTATCTTAGGAGCATCATAGTACATCCCATCATTAGCATTAGTAGCACCATCAACATAGGCAACTAAAATTTCTTTAAACACACCGTTATCTGATGTTAAGTCAATCCAAAACTTGTTATCTTTTACAGCCGTTGACTTTTTAGAAGTGTTTCTTTTAAAAAACAAATTATTACTTGAGTCATCTGCCATACGCATAGCATTAGTAAACGTTGCCTTATCGTTAGTTAAGCCTGCAACAAAAAAACTTTGACCAGAAGCCACATAACCATCTGGTGTATCAGAGCCTCCTCCTTTAACACCACCTCCAGCTCCTACTGTAAACACTGCATAATCGGCAGTGTTAAAATTTAAAACTTCATTACCAGTGTTTCCTGCGTCTGGGGGGCTTGCTTGCGACCAAAAATAAGCAGTACCATCAATAACTGACGAGTTTGCTTGTTGAAACGCAATAAAATCTATAGCCGATGGGTATGGATTACCTATTAAATTCCAAGAATCACCATTAGCAGGGTTATTATATACATCTACCTCAATGATTCCATTATTAAATTCACCTTCAAAAGAAGCTGTTCCTGCTGCTCCCCCTGGAAATAAAGTTCCCTCTGTAGCAGCATACCCAACACCTGGTGTCATGGTTCCAGATGCAATTGCCCAAGCACCTCCATTATCTTCAACACCATCATCATCTGCATCTAAATAATTTGCCGCATCAAAATAAAAACGCCTACCAGTAGGAACATCAGGAAATACATTTTCTATAGTTTCATCTACTACAGGTGAGCTCCAATAGGTATAATAATACCACTCTGCTTTAACTGGTGTTGTTTTTTTAACTCTTGCTATACCTCCAGTATTTAAAGTGAATGAACCGTTATCATCATTTTGTACAAAATTACCTTGTGTTTCAACAATTAAATCTCCGTCTACAACCACATCATTTTCAACCTCGACAAAACTATTATCACTTACTGTTAAAGTAACTCCTGCATTAACCGTTAAACTACACGCACTAAAACTACCAGAAGCTGTATCATAATTTGAAGCAATAATAACTTCGGTTGATAAATCTGGCGCTCCACTCCAACCTCCATTATAAGTTACTGTAGTTGTACATGATGCCGGCGCGTTACATGTGTATGTACAACCGCCTAAAATTTGTCTAGCTGAACTTGAACCAGACCAATTAGCTGTATCAGCTAAAGCCAAAAGTATTTCAGCTTGACCATTTTGAACTGCACAATTGTATACTTGATTTTCTAAACTGCCAAGATCTAAAGCATTAACTCCTTCTGTTAAACCAGCAGGAATAGCACTATTTTCAGTATCTATAGCATCACTCCATCCATTTGTATTACCTAAATGAACAGCATAAATAAATGTTGGTGTTGTTACAGAGCCTTGAAAAGCGATAACTTGATCAGCTGTGTTATTTAAATTAAAACCATTTTCTAAAGTAGCTACACTACCTATATTAACCGAATATAAATTATTCCCTACTCTTTCTATAAGAACAACCGTTCCGCAAGACAAACCTGTAGTTGCAGTCCAGGTTAAAGAACCTTCACCAGTTCCTCTAAATCCACCTGTATCTAACCAACCTTCATCTGTAAAATGAATTTCTGTACCAATTGTAACATCTCTTAGTAACACAAAAGAGAACTGGTCATTATTATCAAGGTTTACACCTGTTATAGCAATATCTCCTTCAGCTAAAGTTGTTTGCCCAAAGCTAAAATTTAAAGCTAAAAGCAAGGTTATAATGGTGGTTAGTTGTTTCATGGTGTTAATTAGTTGTTTGTTGTTGTTAGGGTTTTATGTTTATACTTTTAAAACTGCTAATGCTTTTATATTTTTGGTGCTTATGCGGCAACAAAAAAATACATATACGGTACAAGAGGCTACAAAAAAACTAGAACATTATTGCGCGTACCAAGAACGTTGCCATAAAGAAGTTAGGCAAAAGCTAGAAGATATGCATATGATACCCGAAGCTATAGATGTTATTATTGTACACCTATTAGAGCATAACTTCTTAAACGAAGCACGTTTTGCCAAAACATTTGTAAGCGGCAAGTTTAAAATTAAGGCTTGGGGCCGACGCCGTTTGGCTTACGAATTGAAGCAAAAAGGCATCAGCAAAGTTAATATAAATCAAGCACTTGCAGAAATATCGGACACGGAGTATATCGAGGTTTTTAACGATTTAGCCGAAAAAAAAGCACGTTCTATTAAAGAACCCAATAAGTTTAAAAAAAGAAAGAAAATAATAGACTATCTGTTGTATAGAGGCTGGGAAAGTGATTTGGTGTACGAAAAAGCCAAAGAACTTACTGAGTAACCCTTTATCAAATTGATTCTGTTAAATTGAGCTTATCGAAATTGACGTATCTATAGGAGTGAGAAGTGAATAGTGAGTTGTGAGTTGTGAGTTGTGAGTCGTCCTAAATATCCAAAACCAATCCTTCCAAACCAACCTTGTCAAATTGAGCTTATCGAAATTGACGTATCTATAGGAGTTAGAAGTGAATAGTGAGTGGTGAGTTGTGAATAGTGAGTGGTGAATGGTGAGAAGTGAATGGTGAGAAGTGAGTGGTGAATAGTGAGTTGTGAGAAGTGAGAAGTGAGTTGTGAGTCGTCCTAAATATCCAAAACCAATCCTTCCAAACCAACCTTGTCAAATTGATTCTGTCAAATTGAGCTTGTCGAAATTGACACATCCAAAATCAACCCTTACAAACCTAACTTATCAAATTGAGCTTGTTGAAATTGACGTATCTATAGGAGTGAGAAGTGAATAGTGAGTAGTGAGTTGTGAGAAGTGAGTGGTGAGTCGTCCTAAATATCCAAAACCAATCCTTCCAAACCTAACTTATCAAATTAAGCTTGTTGAAATTGACACAGCCAAAAACCAATCCTTCCAAACCAACCTTGTCAAATTGAGCTTGTCGAAATTGACATATCCCAATCTAACAAAAACGTTATGCTATTTAAACAGCCTTACAATCCAAAAACAGCACCAACACTAATTGTAAACTGGTTGTGTATTTTTTCTTCGGCTGTTAAAGTATCGGTATTATACTTAGCAAATGGCGTGTTTAATTCTGTAAACAAACCAAACCCATCTGAAAAAAAGTAACGCATTCCTAAATGGCCGCCAAAGTTTTTAAGCCCTACGTGTAAACCTGGGTAAATATCAAAATTATCATCAATATTAACTACGCTACCTAAGTTGGCATTAAAACGGGCTTTAATATCAAAACGGTCTCCAAAGCTAGCATCTAAAGATTCATCTACACCCAAAGCATAGGTAGATGAAAACCCTAACGATATGTTTTCGCCCACACCAAAATCGTAAGTTACGTTAATTCCAGTGGCGTTATCTTGAAAGTTAGCGCCTACTTGAAACTTGTCATCGCCTTTACCAAAAAAAGCTTGAGCGTTAATTAATGATACACTAAATAATGGTAGTAATAATAAAATCTTTTTCATGATATCTTTTAATTTTTAGGAGCGCAAATATATTACAAGTTTTGTAAATAAAAACTTAAATATTTAATTGTTTATGGGTTTTAACAATGGCTTGTTGGTTTTTCCAATCTATCCATTTTTGGCCTTTTATACGGCGCATAGCATTATCAAAATGGCGCATTATTAAAATATTATAAAGGGCCTTACTAAAGTTTTTGGGGTTTCTGGCAATAGCGCGTAAGCTCATAGAAAATCCAGGAGTTATATAGCGCATGTAATGCCAATAACCTTCTGGCATGTATAGGGTTTCACCATGACTTAAATGGGTTACATACCCTTGCGCCTTTTTAAGTGCGGGCCATTTTTTAAGGTCGGGGTTTTTAAAATCTATATCTTCTCTGGTAATTAAAGAGTGTGGTATTTTATAGAGGAATTCGGTTTGATTTTGGTCAAACAAAATACATTGCTTTTTACCTTCAAAATGAAAATGAAAAATGTTAGCTAAATCTATATCATAATGCATAAAGGTATGTGAGTCTTCGCCACCAAAAAACAGCATAGGAATACCTTTCATAAGCCTTAAACCAACGTCTGGAAATTTAAAATCGTTTTGCAGTTGCGGCACTTCTTTTAAAATATTCCACAGAAAAATGCGGTATTTAGTAGGTTCGCGCTTTAACAAATCAATATAATCGGCCATTTTCATTTTAGCATGAGGCTCATTAAACCCGTCTTTGTAATCTACGGGTCTGTCATCATACAAAGGCACTGTAATATCTCCAGCAATATCTTTTATATAGTCTAATCGCCATTTATGGTATGCTGGCCAATCATCAATAAGCTGCTCAATAACCACTGGTTTTTGAGGCTTAAAATAGTGTTTTATAAACTCCTGTTTGGTAATGGTTTTTACCCTAGGAATATCTTGCAGATTCAATTTCAAATTGGTAAAATTAGATTCCCAAAGTTAAGAAAACGTTACCAATTATTAACAAATTTTTAACCCGGTTAGTTTAAATTATAACGTAAGCCAAACAACACATTACTTGGTGGCATAGGCACAAAACCAGTTTCTATATAATCGGCATCAAAAATATTACTGGCTGTAACCATTAATTCTAACTGTTTAATATTAACTGCTACAGAAGCATCCCAAACATTATAACTTGTTCCTACAGTTCTTTCGGCATGTTTATAAATAATATTCTGACTTATATTTTTAAACAGCTGCGTACTTAAACGTGCTGTAAAATGATGCTTTAAGGTGTTTAATGAATAACGCGATAATTCTTTATTCTGGTTTAAAATATCATCATCTAAAAAATTATACCCAACAGCCAATGTTTGATTAAATGTATTTAGTTTGAAATGATAAGCGGCTTCAACCTCTAATCCTTTTGTGTTTACATCGGTAATATTAGTGGCTGTATAAACGGTTTCTGTGGTATTAGGACGAATATAATCTATTAAATTTTGAGCATCTCTATTATAAACGGCTACAGAACCCGAAAATTTTGGTGAAAAATATTTAATTCCAATTTCCTGAGCAAAAGCCTCTTCAACTTCCAAATCAGGATTACCAGCGGTATCAGGACTGGTGTAAAATAAATCTGTATAAGTAGGCACTCTATAAGTATAACCTATATTTCCGTAAACTTTCAAGGCGTCATTTATTTTGTAACCTATATCTAAACCAGGAAACGCATAAAAATCGAAATCTGAAAAATAAGTAACAGCAACTCCAGGGGTAACATCTAGCTTATCATTAAAAACTTTAAATCTGTGTTCTAAAAATAGCGTGGTCATAAATCTATTTCTGCTTCCTAAGTTGTTACTTTCCAGATAAATTTTAGAGACATCTACCCCAAACCCAGTAATGCCTGCTTTAGAGGTATAGCTTCCGTTAAGTTCTGCGCCTATTTTATTTGAAATGTGTAAATTTCTATAGCCGGTAGGATTACTTCTTACATACAAAAACTCGCCTTGGTTTCTCCTCCAATACACTTTTGGTTTAAGTGTTAATTTCTCGGTTTTAAATGCTGTAGAAAAACCAATTAAACTGTTTTGTGTTGCTACATATTGATCTACCGCACTAGCACTGGCATAATAACCATTGGCTCCTAACTTTCTATCTTGAAATGAAGTAACCATTTCTATAGCTTGTTTGTTTTTATTAAAAATACTTTTTATAAAATAGCTACTATTATCATAATCTGAATTGTATCGATACCCTTCAGAAGTAACTTTTTCAATATGCACAAGGTGCGATGAGTTTTCTAAATCTGTACCAATAGTAACCCCGCCATTTAGCTGCCCAAAAGAACCAGCTTCAACTTTAACAGCTACTTTATTTTTTAATTCTTTTTTAGTTACAATGTTAATAGCACCCGTAAAGGCATTTTGCCCAAACACACGGGCGGCAGGCCCTTTTATAATTTCAATGCGCTCTATAACTTCTATGGGTAACGCAGCATTCATGGTGTGGTGCCCCGTTTGGGCATCGTCCATTTTTATACCATCAATAAGTAATAAGGTTTGGTCAAAACTACCCCCACGTATGTATAAATCGGCTTGACTTCCAGCAGTTCCGCGTCGTCTTATATCTACCCCCGCCACTTGCTGTAATAAATCGGCAATATTGGTAGCGGCACTGTTTTTAATAGCTTCAGAAGAAATAATATTGATGGTTCTTGAGTTTTCCTTAAAAGGCAAATCTATTCTAGTTGAAGCAATAACTACGGTATCTAAATTTTGCTTTTGTGGTTTTTCTTGAGAAATCCCTAAAAAACAAGACATTAAAATAGCTAATAAAATAAGTTTAGTTTTCATAACACGAGTTGCATTTTTAATACGCTGCAAAAGTCGTAACTTTCCGGACGAGTAAAATAGTCCAGTTTTAAAACAATGAATAGTCCGGTTACAAGACTCATAGAACAATTAATTCAGTTTGAGAAATCAAGCACCAATCCGGTATATATTCAAATAGCGCAACAAATTATTAATGCTATTCAACGCGGGTATCTTTCAAAAGGAACGGTTTTACCGGGTACCCGAACATTTAGTAAGGTATTAAACATTCACCGAAATACAGCCGTTGCTGTGTATGATGAGCTAGCTTCTCAAGGCTGGGTAGAGATTATACCCAACAAAGGTACCTTTGTATTAGTACCCGAACAAAGTACTGCCCCCATAAAGGCAAGCACACAACATATTGATAAGGTGTATGATTATTCTAAAACCACGGGATTTCCGTTTCAATCGGCGCTACATTTGGCTTCCACGTTTCAACAAACCAACGCCAAATATAGTATTAACGATGGTAAACCCGATTTAAGGTTGCACCCTGTACACCAGTTTTCTAGGTGGTACAGTGCGGTTATGAAACGAAAATCGTTAATTTCAAAATGGAATCAAACAACCACTTTACATTCAACCTTTGAAACTCAAATTTGTAATTATTTAAACGCTACAAGGGGTTTTCATATTAAACCAAACAACTTATTAAGTACACGAAGTACCGAAATGAGTTTGTATATCGTGTCTCAATTACTCATAAAACCCAATGATGTTGTTTTGGTTGGCCAGTTAAGTAGTTACGCCTCTAATATGATTTTTCAGCAAGCAGGTGCCATTATAAAAACCATTCCTGTAGATGAACAGGGCTTAAATGTTGCTTATATAAAAAAGCATTTTATAAAAGGTAAAATACGGTGTGTTTATGTATGCGCCAATAGGCATTACCCAACTACAAAAACCTTAAGTGCCAAACGCCGATTAGAATTATTAGAATTAGCAAAAACACACCAGTTTGCCATTATTGAAGATGATTTCGATTTCGATTTCCAGTTTGAAGGTTCTGCCATGTTACCCCTAGCAAGTGCCGATGTTAATGGTATGGTCATTTATTTGGGAAAACTAGGGCAATCTTTATTTCCAAGCTTTCAAACAGGTTTTGTGGTAGCACCCGAAAACTTAATTTTAGAAGCAAAAAACTATTTGCAATTACTTGATTTACAAGGCGATATTATACAGCAACAAATGCTTTCAGAATTAATTTATGAGGGTGAAATTTATCGCCTCATGAAAAAAAACATTGTGGTTTATAAACAACGACGCGATTGTTTGTACAAATACCTTTCAGCATATTTTAAAGATAAAATATCTTTTGAAATCCCCAACGGTGGTTTAGCCCTGTGGCTACAATTTCAACCTAAAATTTCATTAGTAAAGTTTGCCGAAATAGCAGAACAATATGATGTGTTTTTACCAAAAACAATTCTATACCAAGATAAAAATACCTGCGCTATTCGGTTTGGCTTTGGGCATTTAAACGAGGAGGAAATTAAGATTGTTGTTGAAAAATTAAGAGAAGCTTATAATGAACTTAAAAACCAAGAATGAAAAATAAAGTTGTATTTTTGAGCTAAACCTTATTTTAATTTTCATGAAATATTTAGCTTGTATTTTCCTTTTTTTTATCACTTTAACTGCCTTTTCTCAAAACAACTACATTGTTAAAACCGAAGATGGCAGACGCGTTTTACTTAAAGCCGACTTTACTTGGGAATACATTGATTTAGTAGCTCCTAAAGACCATACCCCCGAAACAAAAATAGCAGAAACAAAAGACAACACCTGTAGCGTACAACCCGGTTTTGAAGAACCTAAATTAAACCAGAAAATTCAAAATCAGTTAAAAAAGGGACGCGCCACCATAAAGCACATTAAACAAAAAGTAGCTAACGATTTTGAGTGTACTGTAGATGATGTTATACTGCTTTATGCTAAAGAAATTAAAAAAACAGGAACCTATAAATTTTGTGCCAACGGTACCGTAGTAACTTACAAACGTGTTGGACATAATATTGCAAAAAAAATAGAGGTTTTTTAAATTTTTAATATTCCTTTCAACTGCATTTTCTTGTATCTTTACAAGGTATGTTTGCACTAGTAGATTGTAATAATTTCTATGCTTCTTGCGAACGTGTTTTTAACCCTAATTTACAAGGAAAACCAATTGCTATTCTTAGCAATAACGATGGTTGTGTTATCTCACGAAGCGATGAAGCTAAAGCTTTAGGCTTGCCCATGGGAGCCCCTATTTTTAAATGGGATAACTTCTGTAAAGCAAACAACATTGCTGTGTTTTCTTCTAATTACCCACTCTATGGCGATATGAGTAGTAGGGTAATGAAAATACTAGAACAATTCTCTCCAGATGTAGAAGTATATAGTATAGACGAAGCTTTTGTAGCGTTTAAAGGCTTTAAATATGTTGAGTTTAATAACTACGGTCAACAAATACGAAAACGCATTTTAAAATGGACAGGCATTCCCACATGTGTTGGTATAGCCCCAACAAAAGCTTTAAGTAAAGTAGCCAATAAAATAGCTCGTAAATTCCCTAAAAAAACTGGTGGCGTTTATGTTATAGACTCACAAGAAAAACGCCTAAAAGCATTAAACTGGATTAAATTAGAAGACGTTTGGGGCATTGGCAGAAGCCTACAAAAACAATTAAAACACAAAGGTTGCGAAAAAGCCATAGACTTTGTTAACCTACCTGATGCATGGGTACGCAAAAACTTTGGCTCAACAGGTTTTAAACTAAAAAAAGAATTAGAAGGCATACCCCAACTAGAACTAGACGAGGTAAAAACCAAACGCGCCATAGCCACCACACGTAGTTTTGATTTTTCGTATGATGATGTAAACTATATAAAAGAACGCATCTCAACCTTTGCCACAAGTTGCGCAGAAAAACTACGTAAACAAGGCTCTAGTTGCTATGTTATATATGTAACTCTAAGTAGCGATAGGCATAAAAAAGATGATAAACAACACCGGGGTAGTGCCGTCATAAATTTACCCTACCCTACCAATTCATCATTAGTAATTAGTAATGAAGCCGTAAAAGCCGTAACCACTATCTTTAAAAAAAATATAAAATACAAAAAAGCAGGGGTTATAGTATCTGGTTTAGTACCAACTAACAATTTTCAACTTAATATGTTTGAAAAAGAAAACCCAAAACACCAACCTTTAATGAAGTCTATTGATAATATAAACACCAAATATGGCGATTATAAAATAAAACTAGCCAACCAAGATTTAAAACGCACTTGGAAAATGCGTCAAGAACGCCTATCTCCAAGATACACTACTAATATTAATGATATTATTAAAGTAAAATAATTAGTATCTTTATGGCGTTACCACAAGGGTCGGGCTTTCACTACTCGCTCTCTACAAGGAGCTCAAACAAACCGTTCAATCCCTAACGCAAAAAACACTAGAAAAAATGATTTTACATAAATCTGAAAAATTAACCTTCTTCACACCCGAAGACGCTCATGATGACTCTTTAGGTGCTTTATTTGTTGATGCTGGCATTTCAGCAGGATTCCCATCACCTGCCGAAGACTTTAAAGAACAACGCTTATCATTAGACAGAGAACTTATAAAAAACAAAGAAGCCACCTTTTTTGCACGCGTAAGCGGGCAGTCTATGATAAATGCAGGGTTAGACGACAATGATTTATTGGTAATAGACCGCAGCTTAGAGCCCGAAAACAATAAAATAGCTGTTTGCTTTTTAGATGGAGAATTTACCGTAAAACGCCTAAGAGTAGATAAAGATGAGGTTTGGCTACAACCAGAAAACCCTAACTACCCTATTATTAAAATAACACCAGAAAACGAATTTATTATTTGGGGTATTGTTACTAATGTGATTAAGAAGGTGTAACCTGTATAGCTATTTTAGGACGGGTCACACTTCTCACTATTCACTATTCACTCCTATAGATGCCCTATGGATACTCTATAAGTAAAACAAGTTTTTTTATACCTAAAAATACTACGTAAATAATTTTATTTTCTCCTAATTTGTCCAGGAGAATACCCCATTTTATTTTTAAATATTTTTGAAAAATAAAATAACGAATTAAAACCTGTTTTAGCTGATATTTCTTTAAGAGAAAGATCTGTATTAATCATTAAACGTTTAGCATTTTCTAAGCGTTCTTGAATTAGGTATTGTTGAAGCGATACTCCTGTATTATTTTTAAAGACAGTTCTAAATCTGTTATAACTTAAATGATGATCGCTAGCTAATTTTTTAAAATCTATTTTAGCATTAAGATTTTTTCTTATATATTCTATAACACTTTTACAAAGTTGTTGTTCTCGACTGCCAGTTTCCTCATCTTCATGAGATAAAACATAGGCTACTAATTGTATTACAATGCCTGCTAATATTTTTCTAAACCCAGCACTGTGCTTTTTAACAAGTTGTAAAGAATGGTTAAATAAAAATATTAACTCCTCTTGATATCCTAAGTGTTTTACATACGATGTCCCATTCGGAAATAAATCTTTAAGAATTCTATTTGATAGAACTTCGCCTCTAATACCAATCCAATATTCTTCCCACCCTGTATTTTTAGAGGGTCTATAATTATGCCATTCGCCCGGGTAAAGTACCATAACATCGCCTGGATTTACTTCCCATTTCCCTGATTTGGTTTCAAAGAAACCTCTTCCTGTTGGCACATACACAAGATAACACCCAGGTAGTACACGACCTACTTCTTGTTTAAAATCATGGGTTTCTGGATGGCCTTCTACTGGGTAATTTTCTCCAGGGTGTATATGTTGATAGCCACATGTAGGTACATATATACCCCAACTCTCTACCTCAGAATCTTCTGATAAATAATGAAAAAAATTATCCATAGCTAATCAAATGTAGATATTTTGAACCATAAAACCAATAAAAGGTTTAGTGATTAATCTCTTAAGCATACTTATGTTAAAACACTTAAATTATGACTAGTATAATTGTAAAAAAACCTTAAAACAATATAAATATTGTTTTAAGGTTTTTATTATTGTTTAAAAAGAATTTTAAGAAATATTATTCATCTTCTAGAGTAACTGTTAAAACGGGGGCTGTATCAGTTACCTCTCCACTATCAAACTGTAAATGTGCCCAGGTATCCATATCATTTCTATTGGCACTTATTCTAAGGAATAAAAACTGTCCTGCAGTGGCTCCATTTTGGTATTGATTATTCATAAAAGTTGCTAAAGCTTCACCCGATGTATCATCCATTACAAACTCTCCTATAGCATCGCCATTTTTTATAAACCCTTTTTGAATGCCTGTGGCATTAGGATCGGTATCAAAATCGCCTAAAAAGAAATCGGATGCCAACACCTCTGAAGTTGCTCTTGCATCAATAGCATAAACATCGTATTCTACAGAAATCCATGAATTATTAGCTACTACATTAACTGTTAATACAGCAGATTTTACTCTTTTACCTGCGGGCACATTTGGTAAAGCAAAAGGCATAACCCCTACTACATGATCATCACCTCCAACTCCAGTTGCTACATGCCCTCCAAATAGTTGTGTCCAAGTGGCATCTAATGCTCCATTTCCCCAAATGGTTGCATCGGCTAAATCTACTTTAATATCAAAAGCAGCATTAGGATCTACAACTTCAACTGTAAAATTTAAGTTAGATGATTCTGCGCTATTAGTTGCTACTATATTAATATCATAAAGTCCTAAATCACAGCCACCACAGTTATCATACGGACTAAAAGTTATTTTACCTTTTCCATACCCAAGATCTACAAAATTTGCAAAACGCGGTAAGTTTGTTGCTTCTAAAACCATAGTACCTCCTAATGGATCTACTGCTTCAATGTCTACTTCTAAAACATTACCTTCTGCTAACTCAACATCTTCTACATCTAAAAATACAGGAGCCTGATTTTGAGTATGGGTAGTAATTTCCATATTCAAAACCCTATGTGTACCTGGGTCTGCTAAATTGAAATTATCGGCTACCATAGACCAGTAGTCTAAATGCGTAATTTTATTTCTAAATTTAAAGTCTTTTCCTATTTCTACCACATCACCGCCTTGTTCATTAGCATAAATATCATAGCTCATATTAACCGCATCAATATCCATTTTAATGTGATATGTTACACCTGCATGATATTCTAACTCGTTATTAGCTTCGTAACCGGTATCATTATAGGCATCAATTTTCCCAGAAGGATTTAGTCTTACTATACAAGAATTATTTGAATAGGTTGATGCTATACCATCTAAAACACCAACAACACCGTTCATAATATCTTTGCTAGGAATCATATCAAACTCTACTGTAAATGTTCCGGTTTGGGTTCCTTGTGGAATTAATACAGATTGCCATTCGTTAATTTTACTAGTATAACCATCTAGGTTTCCTCTAAAGTTAAATACAACTATTTCTTCATAACCCGAAGGGCGAGTTGCAATAAAATTAACGCGTTTAGATTCTTCTTGGGTTGGTGCATAGGTAAACTCAAGATTATCACTTAGTATTTCACCGGTTTCATCATCAACCCATTTTACGGTTGTTCCGTCTTTTGGTGAGACTTGTAATTGTAAATCTAATGTTTCTCCTATTAAAACATCGTAACCTTCCCAGGCAATACCAGTAACATTATCGCCTTCTCCCCAGAAATAAACTTTTAAATCTGTATCTGTTAATACGGGGTTACTTGCATCTTCATTACTACATGATACTACTGCAAATAACAAAATACCAAAAACCCAAGTTATATATTTATTTAGTTTCATAATTTTCTTTTTTATTAATCTGATAAATCTACACCTCTATTAAAACTACCATCCCACCAAACGGGTGCTCCCCAAAAGTTAACACCATCATATAAATGTGCTTCTAAATTTTCTCTATTAAAATTCATTTCTGTGTTAGGGTAGGGTAGCCTTCTTGGTATTAATCCGTTTAATGTTTGATCTGTATAAGCATTATCTGTTGTAGGTTTTAATTTAGGATACCCAGATCGTCTCCAGTTAGCAAACCCTTCTATACCATTATAAAAGTTATTCATATAATGTTGCATGTTTATGGCTTCCATTTTATCTGGGGTATTTGCCCATAAATTTTCTGCGTAATCATCTGCATTTAACTCTAAGTTAGGTTCTGCACCCAATATGTTTGTTAACTCATCAATATTAGCAAATATGGCATTTTTATAGTGGGTTTTAGCATCGCCACCAAAACTAGTCCAACCTCTTTCTACAGCTTCTGCTAACCAAAGTTCTACTTCTGAATACGATTGATATATTGATGGCAAATCTATACGGGTTAAATTTCTTCTAATTTGAAGTGATTTAAAGAATTTATCAATTTGCACTGTTTTACCATCTTTTTCTACATAGCGTGGTGACCAAATATCTGCAGGTGCATTTTCTGGTGCTTCCCATAAAAAATATCCAGGTGCATAGCCTTCTAAAATACCGTATTTTGCTAAATACTCTTGGGTTATTTCTACACTAGTTTCTGTTGTTGATTTTGAGTTGTATCTAGATGTTGCATCTTCTTGATACGCCGCATACATACCAAACATCATGAGCATTCTTGGATCATTATTTTCTCTCATGTAAGATATGTAGGTATCACAAGCTACTATAATTTCTTCTGAAAAGTTTTGAACTTGAGAGAAACCGTTTCCTCTAATTTCAGTTGCTCCACTGGTGCTCACATTATAATCGCCATGTTCTACAGCTGCTGTATCATCAACACTTTCCATAACACCATCTGCAATAGCTAATTTAGCTTCTTCTTCGGCTTTTCCTATATTAACATTTACTAACCTCATGGCATATCTTAAGCGCAATGAGTTTGCAAATTTTTTCCATTTATCTACATCGCCATTAAAGATTAAATCGCCTTCTAAACTTTTAGAACTATCTAATTGATCTGCGGCTTCTTTTAATTCAATAAAGAAATCATTATAAATATCTTCTTGATTATCATAGGCAGGGTGTAAATTGTCTGCTTCTGCTTGGGCTCCTGCTTCAAAATATGGTAAATCGCCGTAAGAATCTGTAAGTTGAGCAAAAATCATCACTTTTAAAATTCTTGCAACGGCTTCGTAATTTACTAAATCGGGATTTGTTTCGGCTTCTTGAATGGCCAGAATTAAATCATTGATTTCTCTGTATGAACTTTTCCACATATATTCCATATAACTAATATCTAGTTTATATGCTTGCCCATGTGAAACCGTCCACCCATCTGATATCATTTGGGTGATAGACATATGATAAGCTGCTAAAGAACGCCATTGTGTTTCTCTGTCTCCTGAATAACTAGTTTGTACTTTAGATATTAAGGTTTTAGGGTTGGCTGTTGTTGAGGTAGTTGGATCTACATTTATGTCATTAAAATCATCACAACTCGTAATTATTGTAATGAAACATACCAACGTTATTAAAGTATATAGTCTTGTTTTCATCTTTTTAAAATTTTGCAGTTAAGTTAAACCCATAACTTTTTCTTTGTGGTAATGAGCCATACTCATAACCCTGTCCGTTACTAATACTATACGTAGATTCTGGATCGATATTAGGAACATTTGAATGTATTAGCCATAAATTTCTACCAATAACAGATACTGTTAAGCCTTTAACAAATTTAAATTTCTTTAAGGCTTCAGGACCTAAGGTATAAGATAAAGACATTTCTCTTAGTTTAACATATGAAGCATCATAAACAAATGGTTTAGTTATATGTGCATTGGCTATATTACCCCAATAATCTCTTGGGTCTACATAAATATCATTTTGTCTGTAAACTGTATTGCCTTCAGTATCAACACCATCTTCAATAACACCATAAGCTAGGTAACCACCTGTTGCTACCCAATCACTTGATAATACTCCAGCATCTTCTCTGGCAGCTTCAGATTGTGCCCAATCATCTCTACCTTCAACAGTTCCTATATGAGCACCTTGTTGATATAGTTTCTGGTTGGTCATAGATAAAATATCGGCACCAGATTTAACTTGAATTAGAGCTCTTAATTTAAACCCTTTATATTGTATGGTATTGGTGATACCTCCTGTAAACTTATATTGGCCATTACCTAAAGTAATTTGTTCATCTGATCTTAAAGGAAGGCCGTTTGATCCTATTATTGGTATACCATCGCTTGTACGTTTAAAATCATAGCCTACAATATCTCCATAAGAACCTCCTTCTTCTGCAGTTATTAAAGAACTTATCCAATCTGCTCTGGCTATTGTTTGTGTTTTTGCATCTTCATGCAGCTTTACAATCTTATTTTCATTGTTAGCAAAATTGAATGTTAAGTCCCATCTGGCATTTTCAGATTTTATTGGCACTATGTTTAACATAACTTCCCACCCCTTATTATTAATTTCTCCAGCATTGATACTAGCTGATTCAAATCCGTTTGAATTAGAAATTGGGATATTCATAATTTCATCATAAGTGGTTTGATTATAATATGTAACATCTAAACCCACACGCCAATTAAGTAGTTTTGCGTCTAAACCAAACTCATACCCCTTTGTTCTTGATGGGTTTATATCTGTGTAATAAGTAATATCATTAACTGTTGAAAAGTTGGTGCCATTTGAAGAATAAGGATAATCAAAAAAGGTGTTATATGCATATGGGTCTGTGTCTCCTCCTACTTCGGCATAAGATGCTCTTAATTTAGCATAACTAAGAACTTTTCCTTTTAATTTTTCAATGGCTTTTGTGGCTACAAATGCCCCTGTAAAAGATGGATAGAAATAACCATTATTTCCTTTTTTTAAGGTTGATGACCAATCTTGTCTTCCTGTTATATCAACAAATAAATAATCTTTAAATCCAACGTTTGCAAAACCGTATAAAGACCTTACTTGCTTTTTAGGATTGTCTCTATCTATTACAAATTCATTATAATTATTAATAGATATAACGCCTGCTGCTCCTTGATTTTTACCAAGTATGGTTGTTGTTTCGTTTTCAAAACTCATTAAGTTTCCTCCTAGGCTTCCCCCAATAGTCCAATTGTCATTTAATTCTTTATTAGCAGATAATAAAAACTCGGTGTTAGACTCTAGGGTTTTAGAATCTATTTTGCTCATTTCACCCCATTCTGCCAAAGGCGTTGTTAGAGGAGAAAAATTATAATAATCATAAGTAAATGTATCTACCCCAGATTTGAATTTAAAATTTAACCAGTCGTTAAATTCATAAGTTAAAGATGCATAACCTAGCATCCTATTCTTTTTAGATTCATTTTTCATATGATATAATGAAAAATAAGGGTTGATGATACGGGTTGATGAATTCCAAAACACATAATCGCCATTTTCATCAACAACACTTTCTTTTAACCATTCCTGATCAATATTACCCGGTAAACCTAAAAGGGCTAAGGCAGTGTTTGCTCCAGAATATCCTAAATATGGTCTGTTATCTACATCTTCAAAAGTGTAATTTACTTTAGCATCAACGCTTAATTTATCCCACATTTTCATGGTACCTCTTAAGGAAAAATTATTTCTGTGCAGGCCACTATTTGGTACAATATCTTCTGTATTTACATCTGAAACAGAAAATCTAAAGTTAGCAGCTTGGTTACCACCAGATAACGCAATAGTATTTTGTGCTGTGTAGCCTGTTCTAAAAAAGGATTTGATATGATTTTTTTTAAGTCCGTAGTCTCTTATTTGACCATCAAAAGAAATAAATTGTAAATCTGGATCCATTTTACCTCCCCAGCTCCACATACCTGTAGCGTCTCCAATATCTTTTGGTGGTGTTCCTATACCTTGACCATAAATATGCTGAACATCGTCATATTCTCCAACAACTTGATCAAATGTTAAGTTGGTTGTAAAGTCTACATTGAATTTTGATTTTGAGTCCTCTTTAAATGACTTTGTTGTAATAAGTATAACTCCATTACCACCTCTTGAACCATATAAAGCTGCTGCTGCTGGACCTTTTAAAACAGACATGGTCTCTATATCGTCTGGGTTTATAGATGAGATACCATCTCCTAAATCTTGCCCGCCATATTGACCTGCTTGTCCCATGGTATTATTATCCATTGGCACACCATCAATAACGTACAAAGGTTGATTGGTTCCGTTAAATTTAGTGTTACCACGAATAATAACTTTTGATGAACCACCTGCTCCTGTATTTGGTTGTGCAATATCAACCCCTGCCACTTTACCAGATAAAGCGTTAACGGCATTAATGCTTTTAATTTCTGCTAGCCCCTCACCGTCTACTTTTGAAATAGCATACCCTAAAGATTGTTCTTCACGCGAAATACCTAAGGCTGTTACCACTATTTCATCAAGAGCTTCTACAGATTCTACTAACTTAATGTTGTAATTAGTATTAGCCCCTACTATTACTGTTTGTTTTGTATAACCAATATAACTGTATTGAATTACATCTCCTGTATTTGCTGATAAAGAATAATTACCATCAAAATCAGTGGCTGTTCCATTATTAGTTCCTAAAACAATGATTGTAACACCAGGAATTGGTTGATCATCTTCAGCCGAGGTTACAACACCTGTTATTTGAACTTCTTGAGCTTGTAGATTTAAAAATGTTCCTAAAAATGAACAGAGAAATACTACTAATCTAAATTGTTTAATTCTCATAAAATTATTGAATTTTAATGTATACGTTAATTATAGAGACTAAGTAAGAGACCGTTTAGTGCTCTAAAAAAAGGTAATAGTTTAATATTGAATTTTAGTTTATAGTTGTATTCAAATATAAATAAAATAAGGCCTGAATTAATGTTACAAGCCCCATGATACCTAAGAAAAGACAAAACTTACAAAGGTTTAAACAGATAGTACAAATTTGCATATTAATAAAATAAACAACTTCTTATTATTATATTATTATTTTTAAACATGTATTTATATGACCTAAACATTTATATGATTTATTTGTAATGTCTGCTATTATAGCTAAAACCCTTAAATAAGTTTGGTTTATTTAATTTTACCCCACTTTATCAACGCTTCTAAAAAATAATAATCTGCATAGTTAAGTGGAGCGTCTGTTTCATTATTTTCATGAAAATTACCAACAGAATGCTTTAAAATAAACCCGCCATTTTTTCTAATTTCGGCAAGATATTCTTCAGAAGAAAGGTTTCTTAAAATAGTTTCGATATAGTTTAAATATGATGTTTTATTTTCTACATCATACTTTTGTAATTCAATTAAGGCAGATGCTACTATGGCTGCTGCCGATGCATCTCTAGGTATTGGCTTAGTATCTTGTGCATCATAATCCCAATATGGTATATTGTCTTTAGGTATTTTAGGGTTATTCATTATAAAATTAGAAATGTGTTTGGCTTGTTCTAAAAACATAATATTACCTGTATGCGAATAGGCTTCAATATAACCATACAACCCCCATGCTTGCCCTCTTGCCCATGATGATTCATCGGCAAAACCTTGAAAATTTACTTTTTTTCTAACCTTTCCTGTTACATGATCATAATCTACAATATGATAACAGCTATAATCATCTCTGTATTGATTTTTTATGGTTGTAGTAGCATGCGTTGTTGCTATGTTGTAAAATGTAGAATCTGAAGTATGTTTAGTTGCTTGGTATAACAAATTTAAATTCATCATATTATCTATAATTACAGGCATATCTAAGCCCTTTCCTTGAATCCAAGGCGCATTAGTATCCCAAGACTGGATGATTTTTGCAACCGGACGATAACGGGTACTTAAAGATTTGGCAGCATCTATTACTGCTTGTTTATAAGCTTCATTTTCTGTTAGTCTGTACCCTTGACCAAACGAATTTTGAATCATAAAACCAACATCATGATTCCACTTTACAAATTGAGCAGAATCTAAAGCTTTAGTAAATTTTTCTGCTTCAATTTTCCACTTTTCATTTTTTGTATGTTCATACAAATACCAAAGCGACCCCGGAAAAAATCCGCTGGTCCAATCTTCTTTGTAAGCCATTCTTAACGAACCATCTTTATTTAAACTTCTGGGTTGTAGTAAAGGCGATAGTGTATCTATTTTTTTTATTAAAAAATCATATTGGTAAGCAGCCAAAGTAAAAACTCTATTTATAAGCTCTTGTTTTGTTTCTTCTTTATTTTCTGCAACCTCAACGTTTTTTTTACATGATAATAATACTAATATTGATATATAAATTGTGGTAAATTTTATTATTGATGTCATGTTTATTTATTTTATTTGAACGCTTTTTATTCTGATAGTTCTTCTTCTCTCCTTATTTTTAATTCGCCTTCTATCTCATCCATTGTGTCATTATCTAGCTTATAAAAACTCATTACACCTGCCACAAGAAAACTACCCGCAGCAGGAATTAAACTAACCATTAAAATAATACCTGTAACAGATTCTGAAGTTTGGGTAGTATTAGCCTTAAAGCCATAATAAGCTAATAACCAACCAGCAAGAGCAGCTCCAATAGTAAAGCCAAATTTTTGTGCCATTGTGGAAGCCGACATAATTAATCCCGTAGCACGTCTGTTATTCTGCCATTCAGAGTAGCTTGCTGTATCTGTATACATAGCAAATAAAATTGGTGCTGGTGGTCCTGAAGCTAAACTAACAATGATATTAAGAGCAAATAACATGGTAATATTAGTTTTGTCTACAAAGAAAAATAAGGCCGTAAAAATGCCTGCTAAAAGTTGAGATACAATAAATACTTGTTTTTTTCCAAACTTATCACATAGCTTTTCTGTAAATGAAATAGCTATAATGGTTACTATAGTTCCTGAAACTAAGAATGCGCTTACTAGTGATTCATCTCCAATAAAATACTTAAAATAATACATTACTGACCCATAACGAATGGCAACATAAGCTAAACTGATAACCCCAACAACCAATAGTAATAACCAAGGACCATTACTTAACAGGTCTTTAAAATCATTTTTAATATTTGTTTTTTGTTCTTTAGGTGGAGAAACCCGCTCTTTTGTTGTATAAAAAGTAATTAGAAACATAATTATTGCCATAATTCCAAAAACAACCATAGTGCCTTGAAATCCTTTAGCTTCGTTAACAATATCTATTGTTAATTTTTCTGAAGAAATATCAACATCAAAATACTCTGAAGGGTTTAAAGTATAAGTACCAAAACCTTCTTGTAGATATAAAATATCAGTAGCTGTATCTATTTCGTCTTTTAATGCTTCTCTATAAACAGTTACGGTAACATTTTTTGTTAGCGGTTTATCTTCTCCTATATCTGCATTTAAAACTAATTTTGAAGCTCCTATACCATTTTCAGTAATTACAATCTTACTATTATTTATTTCTGCTGAAATTACATTGGTGTTATCTGCTCCAATAGTATTTACTAATGGAAGTGTTAAAGCTTGAACTATTAACCCACCAGAAAACGCAAACATAAACCTGTATTGTGAAAAACTAGCACGCTGTGATGGGCTTGCTGAAATGACTCCCATAAGTGCAGAATAAGGGATATTAATTGCAGTATACACCATCATCATAAGCGTATATGATACATAAGCATATATGATTTTACCCGTTAAACTAAAATCTGGCGTAGTAAAGGTTAATACCCCAAACAATGCAAAAGGTAAGGCTAGCCACAAAATATACGGACGGAATTTACCCCACTTAGTATTTGTACGGTCTGCCATAACCCCCATAATAGGGTCGTTTATTGAATCCCAAATTTTTGTAATTAAAAACATAGTTCCTACCACAGCTGCAGGCAAACCAAAAACATCGGTATAGAAATACAACTGAAAAATCATTAATGTTTGCCATACCAAATTTGAAGCGGTATCACCAAGACTAAAACCAATTTTCTCTTTTATAGAGATGTTTTCTTCAAACTCGATATTTTGTTTTTCTAAATGCATGTGATTTTAGTTTTGGGTTTCTAATTGAAAATCAATTATTATTTCTTTATTGTCTAAGCCACTAACGGGCACTTCTATAAAGGTGTTGGGTTGTTCTACACCATCAACAACCATTTTTTGTGAATTACCTCTTTTGATATTGATTTTAAATAATGTGCCTCTAAACACTCTTTTATATGACAATTCATTCCAATGCGAAGGTATCTGCGGATTAATTTCAACACCTTTAAACGTTCTATTAAACCCTAAAAGGTTATCAAAACAGTTTAGCATATTCCAAGCAACGGTACCAGTACGCCAAGGGTCATCAGATACATTTCGTTCTTTACGTAAGGCCGAAGGCCCCACATAAGCGTTGGGTTGTGCATAAGGCTCTGATTTTTCTTCTGAAGGCAAAATATTTTTAAACGTTGTAAACGCTTTATCGTTTCTTCCTGCTGCATAATCTGCTGCAATTTTAAAAGATGCTGCATGACAATACACGTTTCCGTTAGTGAAATTTCCTTGTGGTATTCCTGTAATTGAACCAATATCTTTATTGTATTTTGTATAAGGTGGCCAATTATGAACAGGCCCAACAGGAGTATCTACCATAGGCTCTACTTTCTTCATAATATCTTCATACGTTTCGGCATTAATAACACCTGCTAGTACCGCCCATGATTGTGGATTTATAAAAACTTGCCCTTCTTTTGAAGCATTATTTCCAACTTTATTACCTGCATCTGTGTATGCGTAAATAAAATGGTCTTCATCCCAACCATGTTTTAAAATATTGTTTTTAATTTCATGATATCGTGCTGCACATTGGGCTTCTATTTTCTTATCGCCCTTCCAATTAGCTATTTCTTCTACAACTTTAAGCGCTCTTGCTAATGCCATACTCATCCATATGCCTTCGCCTTTTCCTTTGGCTCCAACTTGGTCCATTAAATCATTCCAGTCGCCATGTCTAATAAGTGCTAAACCATGTTCTCCTCTGTCATTCCAAAGAAAGTCTAATGCTCTTAAATTATGCTCCCAAATGGTACCTTCTCCACTATCTGAATAATTAACAACCCTATCAAGTATAGAAAGATCTCCCGTTTCACGAAGTAATGAATAGGTAGCATGACTTATCCAACTTGGTGAGTCTGAATAATGCTTATCGGCTGCAGCAACCTCCATTGAAGATACTCTGAAAGCTCTTGGACAAAACCCATTATTTTTTTGGTTTTGGAGTGCTTTTTCTAACATAGTTAAGGATCTGTCTGGATTTATTATAGCAATACCAGCGGCATCTTGAAGCGTATCTCTATATCCTTTAAAATAAAACCTAGCCCAATCTGCCATAAGGTATAGCTGATGTTTCATCCAAACATTAAACAAATTACTAAAATTGGCATCTGGTGTATTGATTTCTGTGAGCCCTAATCTTGCTATATTTTCTTTTTTTATGCTTTCAAACTCGCTATCAATTAAGGTACTATTGGCGTAAAGCGCAGTAAACTCATCGGCTTCGGCTTCATCAAACACAATTCCCATTACAAAATTGATGCGTTGTTCTTCTCCTTCATTTAAACTCAAATTATGCTGTAATGCAGATACCATAAATTCTGTAGAGGCATCACTATCATTTAACTGTCCGTTTACAACGCTCTGAGGTAAATCAAAATTAGAATTATACCCTAAGAAAACTTCTTTACTGATATCAAAATGGTTATAAGGCACATCGGTATAGGTAAAGGCTCGGTATTTTTCTGTCATAACACTTACTGATCTATTTCTGAAAAACAGGCGTTGTTTTTCTTTATCATGATAGCCATCAACTGCAGAATTGTAACCATAGGTTAAATTAACACCATCTAAAATAACTTTAGCTACACTAAATACTGATATATCTCGTTTTCTACCAGATTCATTTACAACCGTAACAGACCAGATTTCTCCTGCTTCTTTACGAGGAACAAATATTTTGAATATAATTTTAATGCCATTTTGTTTACTCTCTAAGGTAGTATACCCCAAACCATGTGTACAACTGTATTCATCTAAGGTTTGGTTATAAGCACTTAACGTAGCAGACCAAACCTCTTTAGTTTCATTATCTCTTATATATATCTTTCTAGGTGCAGTTCTATCATCTTGTTTTCCAAAAAGATTGGTTAAAACACCATGCTCGTTTTGATATAATGAAAAACCATTAAGATTTTGTCCTACACTAGCTAAATAGGTTGGATTCCATAACATGTTAAACCAATCTCTAGGGGGTTGTGGATTTGTTATTTTATACTCAAATCCATTATTTATAAAACTACCGTACTTCATATATTGTATTTTTTATTTCTAATCAGAAAAAGATGTTTTTATTTACAATGAAATAATTTGTTTTCCTGCTACAAGTTCTACCGATTTACCTTGCCATTTAAACATTCCTTGAACGCCGTTAGGCATTGAAACCTGAGCGTTTAATTTTTTATTATGTTTTCTGTAACTCACCTTAATAATACCTTGTGGATGTGGAAACTCAACATCAAGCTTCTCTAAATCTCCTAAATTAGGAGCAATAACTACAGACTTAAATGAATGTTCTGCTGGGTAAATACCTGCTACTATGTGTAGAAAATCAAAACAAGGACTAGCACTCCACGCATGACACTCTGAGCGCGGATTAATATCTGTTTCTCCAAAAGTTGTCATACCATTTTCAATCATGGTTTGCCAAGGTTTTAATAAACGGAGATATTGATCTCCTAAACCTGCTTTTTGCAATGCCCTAAACAGATAAAATTTAAAATATATTGTTGATTGAAAAAGTGTATCATCTGCTAATAGTTTTTGCATAACATCCTTTTGATGTTCTTTTTTAAACGTATTAGATAAAATACCAAAGATGTTGGTATGCTGTGAGAACATAGATTTGTCTGGAGTTTCTGCAATAAGCCCACGTGCTTCATCAAAGCACAAATTCATTACCGAAGTTTTAATTTTATTAGATAAAGCTCCGTAAGTTTTTGCTTCGTTCTCTAGTTCAAAGAAATCAAACACCGCTTTGGCATGCTCTAAAGATTTAACAAACTGCAACGCTATATTTGCTGAATAACCATTGTCTGCTCCTGGTGGTATTCCGTTTGGAAAATCGATAGTCCAATCAGTAAAATTCCACCAAGCCAAATTAGTTAGCATTCCTGTGTCATCTACTTTTAAAGCAAACCAATCTATAACCGATTTCATTCCTGGAATAAATTGCCGTAAAAATTCTGGATCATTTCGATACATAAAGTAATCGTAAATCATATCTATCCATATTAATGAATATGGCGGTATGATTTGAACAATATTAGATGGGTAACGACTTTGTGTAAGCCCCTCAGGTGTTCGCGAATCATCAAATTGCTGAAGTGTTTTTCGCATTAATCTATCATCACCAGAAACGTAGATTGAAACTAATGATTCTATTTTTGTATCTCCTATGTACTGTAATTGTTCATAGTATGGGTCTATAAACATTTCTTCGGCAGAGTTACGTAACGTTCTCCAAGCGGTATCCCATATTTTTTCAAGAAGCGGGTCTTCTGTACTAAATTTTGCTTTTTGCACAAAAGGATATCCTGTATAAACACCGTAATAGTTTTCAAGAATTAAAGCCTCTTGTTTTGTTTCTATTTCAAGCTCTATAAATCTATAGGTTCTTCTTGACAGTGGTTTAAAAAAACGATTATTGCCACCATCTGGTAAAACAATATCATAATATCCAAAGATAGACTTACCTTCTATTTCATTACGGTTTCCTTTTAAATCAATAAGCATTAAATTACCATCAGATACATTTTCATTAGGAGCTACCTTTTTTTCTAAGGCTTCAGCATAGATTATTTTTATCTTGCTACATTTACCCTTACTAAAAGTTAACTCTGGAAATCCTGTTGTATGGTAGGTTTGATCTATTAAAATCTTAACTTTTGAGTGGCTAGAAATTGTTAAGGCTTTTGTTCCTTTTAAAAAGCCATCATGTATATTGGTTCCGTTTGTACGGGCTATTTTTGTAAATGGCTCTTTTGTTTCTTCCATAAAAGGAATGGTTCTAGGTACAAGAAACCAAGCGCCTCCATAGAGAAACCCTCTCCCAACTGCAAATTCGGTGGCAGCACTTTTAGGCTTTAACCAATGAGCACTGTTATAGACTATATCTTTCCAACCCCAAGGATATTGTGAAGCATCCATTCTATCACATGGTCCTGCTGCATAATAGGCATTAAGCATTTCGCTTGTAAAATTTACAGGTGTGAAAGCATGATTTTTAATCACTTTCCAATCTGCACTCCCTGTATTAATATCTAGACCTAGTTTTCCTTCTCCTTGTAATATAAATGCTGTTTGAAAAGATTGTTGTGATACATTTTTATATTCGCCAAAGTTAACAACCTCTGCTGCTAATACATTTTTTCCTTTTTTAAGATTTGCTGAAATATCAACTGTTTCATAACGTTGATGTGTTAAATCGCCAACCGATGGTCCAAAACACACACTCTTACCATTAACAAAAAGTCTGTAACGATTATCTGCAGAAACAAAAACATTAAAATTCTCTACTTTTTCTTCAATATTAAACTCTAGCCTAAATAGAAAAACTCCAAAATCTTGAGTAGATTCTGTTGGGTGTGTTATCCACTGTGCTTTCCACGCATGTTTAAGCATTTGAAAATCTTTCCCTGCATGGTTTTTGGTAACTTTTGTTTCTGGTGTAATCATTTTTTAACTTTATTCTAAAAATAATAGACTATTAACAGTAATTACTTTATTTCTACTTTAAAGGTTGAAACTGGCAACCCTAAATTAGACACTAAATTTGCTTCGGTATAGGGTTTCCAAGCGTACCGAACATAAATAGTTTTTTTGTAATGCTTTGGTATTTTAAACGATACTGTTTTTTTTAGAATCTTAGGTATTAGCTTTTCAAAAGTTGAATTATCATTACTAATTTCAAGCCCAATAATTTCTTTTGATGTTTGATTTAAACTATTAAAATGCCCCTTAAAATGGATAAAACAAGAATCTTTTGTAATTGATATATTATCAAACAAAGGGCTTTCATAATTATTAATAATTTTATAGGTATCTCCCAGAGCTAATAGTGCTAACCGCTCACCAACTGGTTGTTTATTTTTGGCATGGGTATCTTGTCTGTCTCCAACATCTGTAATAACTACCATTTTTGTGTTAGGTACAATATCTAGTAATTCTCTTTGTGCATTTCTAAATTCTGACCATGCAGGTCTGTTTTCTCTACTTGTTAACTGTACATAATAAAACGGAAAGGCGTTTTTAAAATCTTGTCTCCACAAAGCCACCATTTTTTTAAACATATTTTTATACAGTTTAGGATGCTCTGCATTAGACTCTCCTTGATACCAAATAACACCTTTAATAGGTGTTTGTTTTATTGGTAAAATACCATTTTCATAATTATAACTTGGCATCCACGGGTGCTTCTGCCCTTTATTTTTACTTAAAGAAATTTGCTTTTTTGCTGTAGTAACCATAGCATCTTTTTCTTCTTCTTTATCTGCCCAACGTTGCTTTATAAAGTTTTTAATTGTTACATCACTATCAATTACTTTTTTAGATAACCACGATTCTATTGGCGACCCTGGAACAGCATTGTGAATGATACCTATAGGAATGTTTAATTCTTTTTGAATTTTTTCTGCAAAGTAATAAGCAACTGCTGAAAAATATAATACATTTTCTGGAGTAACGTTTACCCAACCTTTAGTATTAAAATACTGGTTATTTTGAATTTTTTCTAATTCTTTTAAGGTATGAACACCATCTTTACCCGTAGGATATGTTGGTTTCATATTATAAATTCTAATGTTTGGATTGTTGGCTTTTTTGGCTACTTCTTCACCGTTTAAGGTGCGTTTTAAATCTAAATGCATGTTAGATTGCCCCGAGGCCAACCAAACGTCGCCTATTAAAATATTATCTAATTTTATAGTTTCATTTTTTGAAGAAACTGTTAATTGAAATGGACCGCCTGCTTTTTCTTCTTCAAAATAAACTTTCCAATTTCCATTGGCATTTGAAGTTGTAGCAATTGTTATTCCTTTAAACATTACTTGTATTTCAGTGTTTGGACTAGCAATTCCCCAAACAGGAATTTTATGATTTCGCTGTAAAACCATTCCATTTGAAAAAACATCAGCTATTTTTAAATTGCTTTGTGCATAACTTGCTACACATAATAAACAAATAAAAACCATAAAATTGAGACTCTTAATTTTCATAAGTACAAGCTTGCTTTCTATTAAAATTCAGGTTTTAATTTGGTTACTTTTATGGCATCAAATAAAGCAAACGAATCATTTTGTGGTGCCCAATCTTCGGTAGCTCCTCCGTGGAAGGTTGAAAAGTAAAATGAATCTATATCTCCTTTTTCCCATAGTCTATAACGAATATTGGTTTTGTTTATAACCTCTACACCATCTACCCAAACCTGCATCTGTCCATTAGATAAATTATCGTCATTTAATTTAATGCGTTGTGTTAAACGGTACCATTTTCCTGTTTCAAAATAAATATGACTATCTACAGATTCTCCATATTTTGAATTCATATCTATATAATAGAAATACACAATTGCTTCAACCCCTGCATTTCTTTTAACCCACATGTAACGAGCACTCCAACCTTCGCCATTATCAGGATGATTTCCTCCTGTGTATGTAGAGCCTCCACTTGTTAAACCAGGTAGCTTTCCGCCTTGTTTAAAATCAAATCCTTCTTGAAAGAACACATAATAATCTAAATAATATTCGTTTGAAGGGGGTAAACTTTTTATAAATTGTACGCCATTGGTTTCTGGACCAACGGTTCCTTTTGGATAATCTACTTTTAAAACCGGCCCTTTTTCTTCTTTAGGGTCTTTAATAATATGTGCTCTATTACCAAATAAAGACCAACGTATATCTCCTGCTTCTTTTATTAAATCTTGCTTTGTGTAATTACCTTCTTCGGCAGTATCAAAATTTAATTCAAATATTATATTTTGATTTTCAGTTATAGGGTTTGTGCTATCTGTAGTACTTTTAATATTTTCTTGCGCACATGTTTTTAACAAAAACCCATTAATGCATATTATGAATAATATTATTTTTTTCATGAGATTATTATTTGTGAATACCTAAATGTTTAAGCATAAAATTCTTTGTGTTTTTAATAGCTATTTTAGATTCTGGCACTTCATAATACCCTTGCCACACGTGCCACATACCTTCATACACATCTAGTTCTACTTCTTTATTATTTTCTTTAAGATTTCTATACATTCTAATAGCATTACTTAAAAATATTTCTTTACTACCTACTTGAATTAATGTAGGCGGAAATGCTTTTGAATAATCTCCATAAACAGGCGATACATAGGGGTTTTTCCATTCGTTTTTTGGTGCGTAAGCTTCGGCACAATGCTCTAAAAAATTGTTGTAAACCAAATTAGGATCATAGTTTTTTAAAGTAAAATAGGAATCACCTATTTCATCTACATCAGACCAAGGCGACCAAAGTACAAGTGCTTTTGGTATCTCTATTTGCAAATCTCTCATTTTTAAGACAGCACTTGCAGCAATGGCACCTCCTGCAGAATCACCATAAATAGCAATATTTTCTGCATTATATGTTTCTAATAAAGCTTTGTAAGCCTTAATAATCTCATCTATGATTTGGTTGAATTTAGCTTGGGGTGCTAGGGTATAATCTATACTAATAACTCTTAACCCACTAGCATCTGACAACGGAATACTAGATGCCAATGTAACATCGGCAGGATAGAAAACAAAACCACCTCCATGAATGTAAACCACAACCTTATTGGATTTTTCATAATTTTTTGGTTTTACATCAATGGCTCTTATTCCTCCTAAAAAAATAGTGTCTACAGTAGGCTTGTAGGTTTCTATTAATTTAGGCATAAATTGTGCTGCTGCTATTTTAGCATCTTCTTGTATTTTTTCCCATGCTTTAATAGGCGCATTAGCTTTTGGTAAATGTGCTCCTGCATTTCTTCCTTCTACTGTCCAACCGCTTAAAACTTTTTGTGCTTCTTGCGAAATGGTGTAAGGTATATGGAATTTATCCTGCACATCAACAACTACTTCTTTTTCCTGTTTTTTACAAGACATTAAAGACATAAGTAAAAAAATTAATATGATATACTTCATTGTATTCTAAACAGAATTTCTTTTATCAATTAACAACTAATTTTTGAGTATGGAAAGTTCTATTATTAAATAACTTTAAAACATACACTCCTTTACTTAAATTAACGTTTATTTGAATTTGATTAGATGATTTTGCTTCCAAGGTTTGATTGAAAACTTTAGTACCACTAACCGAGTAAATTTCTAAGTTTGTATTTTGACTTAGCAAACTACTTTTAATAGTTAAACTTTTGCCATTGGTTGGATTTGGAAAAACTAACAAATCATTATTATCTATTACTTTTTCTTGGTTTGATAATGACGTAGCTATTTGAAGCGTTAATAAAGGTGCATTTACACCTGTAGTTTCATCACTAATTCCATAATAATTAGCTGCAGCAGTTGGCAACGATGTTGGAGAACTTTGATTTATTGGCGCATCAATATTTAAACGTAAAAATATATAATCTCCTTCTGTGGCTCCTGCGTTGTATTGTGCATTAATGTAATTTATTAATGCTTCATTACCCAAATTAGAAGTTACAACTTCTCTATCTGGTGTGTAAGCTGTTCCTACTGTTTCTAATCTTGTTATAAAATCATCTTGAATTGCAGTATCTGTACCTCTTAATGTGTTATACACATCATCATAATGATCTGAGGGATTTAGTGTATTACTACTACTGTATGGTAAACCATATAAATCTATATTTGAAGTTATCCAATTTCTTACATAATGAACATTTACTTTTAAACTTGCCAAAACCACTTCATTCCCACTAGGTCTTTCTGGTAATTGAAAAGGTAAAATAGCGCTTGTAGTTACACCATCGCCATTGGCAGCACTTCCACCAACTTTTAAAGTGAGTTCAGATGGCGTTCCGGTACTATTTCCTGCAAGCCATGGGTTAGTTCCTGTATATTGACTAGTATTTGAAATGATACCATCTCCTGTTGAAGTTATCTCATATGTATCAGTAGGAACAACATTTGGATCTCCTTGAAATTCATAACAACCAGCATCTACTGTGCCATTATTATACACTCTATTATTACCATCAATATCTGTTAAAGATAAGTCTGTATTGATTCCAAAATCTACTGCCGGACTTGAGGCTTTTAAATGAAAATCACCATTAGGATAATCTAGAAAATATGCAAAATAGTTAGCATAATCATTTTGATTAACATCTAGATTATTTTCTACAATAGTTGTGGTATCATATGTCCAAGGCGTGTATTGTGCACATATGTTATTACGAATGATATTATTTGAATTTGATCTTGCTTGTCCTGATTTACTTTGGTCATCAATGTATATTCTTGGAATCTCATCAGTATCTGTAAAAAGTGGGCTTTGAATTACAGTATTGTTTTGTATTCTGCAATTTTGAGCTCCATATAAAGATATACCATGGTAATGATTATTAACAACTAAGTTATTTTCAACTACCCAACCCTCTGCAGAACCATCGGTAATAATAATACCTTGCATAGAGTTTCCTATTAAATTATTATCTAATACAAATTGTGAAGGGTTCTCAAAAATGATGATTTTATTGTTTCTAAAAACCACGTTGGTAACCATATAATCTCCTGATAATTTATAAACCTGAAAAGCATCATCATGGTTTATGGCATAATCTTCAATAAAGCAATTCTTTATATTATTGTTTTCATAAACACTGTAGGAACCAAGCCCTCTTATAGCATCGCCTGCAAAATTTTCAATGATGTTATTTTGCATTAAAGTATTATCACCTCGTAACTCTACGGCATGATATAGATTGAAAAACGTATTATTGGTTAAAGTAATATTGCCTCCTCTAAATTCTACACCACTTGCGCTATTAGCATACCAATCAGACTGTGTCCAGATTGAAGAATCTGCTGCAGATTGTACCAAGCAATTATTTAAAGTGATATAACTTGTATTAGTATCTCCAACTACAATATATTCTTCTTTTGAAAAAGATTGTGAACTAGCATCAAATTTAATATCTTCAAACGTGATGTGGTTGCAATTATTAATTTGAATTTTATTTAAAACCGCTTGTTGTAGATTAACAGATTTGATAAGTAAGTTTGTTTGAAATTGTAAATTTCCTAAATAACCCTGTCCATGATTTCCATCTAATAGAAAAATAACGTCGTTATCTTGTAAACCTACGGTGGCCCAATTAACATCTCCAAATGCGGGAAATGGGTTAGCTTGCGAACCATCATTTAAATTACTTCCATTTAATGGGTCACAATAATAAGTTGTTTGTGCCTGTGTATAAAACACAAAGCAACTTGCTAAAACAATTATATTAAGCAGTTTTAACTTCATTATTTTGATATAGATACTAAGTTTGAATTAAAAACGAGGAGATAGACTTCTCCTCGCTTTTAAAATTTAATGTAAGTTACTGTACAATTAACTTTTGAGTTTTTGTTAGGGTTTTGTCTTGTAACTTAATAATATATAAACCTGTTTTTAGGTTTAAATTAGTTTGAAAATTATTTCTAGAATTAACTTCTACTTTTTCTGTATGTACTAACTGGCCTGTTATAGAATAAATGTTTAATTCTGCATCATTGCTAAAATCTTTTAAAGAAATATTTAATCTACCGTCTTTTACAGGATTAGGATATATACTTAAGTCTGATTCTTCTAATTGTTTTACACCTAGCGTTCCTGTAAAACCTAATTCTAATTTAGCTGGTGTAGCAGAGTCGCCACCTTCTATATTAAAATATTGAGAACCTGTCATAGCTGTATTATCAATACTTAATCTTAAAAACACCCAGTCTCCGGCCACAGCGCCAGCGTCATATTGTGCATTTATATAAGCTATTAAATTTGCATCTGCTGTTGTTTCTTCCCATCGTGGGGTATCTAAATCTCCTAATTCTACGTTTTTATTGAAATAATCATCTTCAATTGGTGTTACACCAGGAGTAGCATCTGGATATGCCCCTGAAAAATAATCTGAACTAAAAATTTCAAGACCTGTTCCGCCATTAGCTGTTTGTTTTTTATATGATAATCCATACAAGTCTACATTAGCATTAAGCCACTGTCTTCCGTAACTAACATATACATTTAATTTTGCATAATCAACTGTTTCTCCTGATGGACGTTCTGGTAACTCAAAAGGAATAATAACACTTGTTAAATTTCCAGATCCATCTACAGCACTAGAACCTAATTTTGCTGCTCCCCATAAATACGGATTATTAGTTGTAATAACAGAAGCATCAGACACATAACCATCTTCTGTTGGTGCTTCTATTGTATAATCTGCTGTTGCACCTGCACTAGCATCTTCAACTTCAATAGTTAAAGTTGGTGCATTTGCGGTAGAACCATCAGAAATTCCAAAATAATGAGCTCCTGTAGTAGCTGGGTCATCTACATTAAGTCTTAAAAACACATAATCTCCGGCTACAGCGCCAGCATCATATTGTGCATTTAAATAGGCTACTAATGCTGCATCTCCCGTAGCGCTTGTTTCTTCAAAACGAGCAGTATCTAAACTTCCGGCAGCAACATTTTTAGCAAAATAATCATCTTCTATTGGAGTGACACCAGATGTAGCATCTGGATATGCTCCATCGTAATGATCTGCTGGATCAAGAGTACTTGCTGCATTATACGGTAAACCATACAAATCTACATTTGATGTAATCCATTCTCTTCCGTAGTTTACATGAACTTTTAAATTTGCAGAAACTACTAATTTACCAGCAGGTCTTTCTGGCAATTTAAAAGGAATAATAGCACTTGTTGTAAAAGCAACTCCTGTTGATGCACTTGCCCCTACTTTTAATGATTTTATTCCTCCTACATTATTACCTTCAAGGTAAGGGTTAAATGATGGTACATCTGTAATATTTGAAACAATACCATCATTGTGATATGCTTGTCCTGAAACTAATTCTGGGGTTACATTGTATGTTGTTGTTTGTGCTTGCAACACAAATGGTGTTACAGCTAATGTAACTCCAAAAATTAAATACCGTAATTTTGTTTTCATAATCTTATTAGTTTAATGGTTTATATTTAATTTAGTTTACTATTAATTTTTGCGTTTTATATTTTATCCCGTCTTTTAACTGAACAATATAAAGCCCTGACTTTAAGTTTAATTGAGTTTTAAATTTTTGATAAGCCCCTCTTTCAATAACTTCATTATGAACTAAACGCCCTAATGAAGAATAAATATTCATAACAACTTTATTAGACTCTAGTCCTTGAGTTGAAATACTTAATGTATTACCTGTTAAAGGGTTTGGGTAAAGCTTAAAACTAGATTTCTCAAAAGAATCTGCACTAAGTACATTTTCAATTTCTAATGTTAAGGTTGGCGCTTCAGTAGTAGATTCATCGCTTATACCATAGTAATGTGCACCAACAGATCCTGAAGTAGCATCAATACTTAAGCGCAAAAACACATAATCTCCTGCAACAGCTCCTGCATCATATTGAGCGTTGATATAGTTAACCAAAGCAGCATCTCCTGAGTCGTCAGAATTTACTTCTCTATCTGTAAATATTTCAGTTCCTAAAGGTTCTGTTCCTTCTGTATCTCTAACAACAAAAGCATCTTGAATACCTGTTACTGTGGCTGTTGGGTCTGCATAAGTTCCATCGTAAAAATCGTTTGGAGATATAGTAGATGATGAGCTATATGGCAATCCATACAAATCAATATCAGAAGATATCCAGTGTCTTATATAAGCAATATTAACCTTTAAATTTGCTGAAACAACTTGCTTACCTGCTGGACGAACTGGTAATTGAAAAGGAATAATAGCATTAGTTGTATAGCCAGCACCTGTTGAAGCACTTTGCCCTAATTTTAAAACCTTTGTGCCATCAATATCATTACCATTTAACCAAGGATTTGTTCCTCCTTCTGGTAAATTAGATATATCTGAAATAATACCATCTCCTGTTGGTATTATGGTATACTCTGTAGTTGCGTTACCACCAGAATCTGGACTTACAGATAACTTAAATGATTGTGATGTAAAACTTCGGCCATTGTCTGCTATTAATGTTATGTTTTGATAATCCCCAGCGTCAGAAACTGTTGGTGTAAAAGTGATACTACCTGTATTATTGCCATTATCTGTTAGTACTCCAAAACTTGGAAGATTAGATGCTGTAAAAGTAATAGCATCTCCACCTGTTGTTGAAGCAGCAAAATCAATTTGCAAAGTACCTCCTTCAATCATAGATTGATCTCCAATAGTTGGAATAATAACAGCGGGATCTGAGTCTGCAACTCCTGTTAAAGTAACTTGTCCTGCATCTGGAACTGCCTTAACTAGGGCATATTTATTTCCATTATGTGTTATTATTTCTGCTTCTACAGCCCCTCCATTTTGTACAGCCGAAACACTCACCCAACTATTATCAATTCTTATTTTAACTGTTAAAGGAAAATAGAATGCAGTGTCTAACATAGTATCTGTTAGAGTGAATTTTATTTCACTAGCACCTACACTATCAATAGTTAAATTATGTGTTGCAAAAGATTGTGAATATTGGGTAACCTCAGTAAAACCGGCAACCCATAATTCTGGTTTATTAGCCAAATACTGCAAAAACGCATCTGTTGTTGTTTCGCCTGCCGTATCTAAACTATGAAAATGGGTGCTCCCCCAGCCTCTATAATAGTTAGTTCCGTAAAGCGTACTTGTTTTATCTAAAAGCGGTAATATATATTTATCTCTGTTTGTGTTATTATCATAAATATAGATATTTGATATACTATTTATGTCTAAATAATTTACTGTATTAGCTTGATTTAAGAACCCCTGCGTTCCTCTTATACCAATAAAAACTTTTCTAGCTTCGGTTGAATTACCTTCACCATAAGGGTAAGCATAGGTTAAGCAATTATTATTTCCAGAAGTAACTTCTGTATCTACCTTTGTTTTTGTTGCTTGTAATCTTGCTAAGTAATCAGCATCTGTTGGATTTGTTTCTCCACCTGTTGGATTACTGTACCAGTTTCTATCATCGTGCCCATTTATTTGACTTCCTAAACTAGCAAGGTCATTATATAGGCTCCAATCTTGCACATTGTATTGTGAGTCTGCTTCTGTAATTACAAACCAAGTAAAATGAAAACCGTACTTGGTTATCATAGTCTTCCAAAATGGAATATTTTGCTCATTATTATCATCTATGGTTATTGTAAAAGCTGCTAACTTATCATCATTCCATAAACAAACATCTCCTTCTCCAACATTAGTTGGCCAAACCTTATCTGTAATACTAAACCTTGAACCAACAGCTGGGTCTAGATTAAACAAATTTTGTCCACTTGATTTAAAAATGGGTAGTAAAGCAATTAAAAAAATTGTAATTTTTTTATACATGAGATTTTTATTTTGAGAGTCCATTATTCTTCTTAAAAACATTATATAATAATGCTGTAAAAAGAAGATAACACTCTCAAATATAAACACAAATAATCTACTAAACCTACTGTTTACAGGCGCTTACAGCGAGAAAAGACAAAACAAACAAACAATTAAACAGATAGTATAAACCCTTAACAGTTTTTATTAAAGATTCCTACAAAATGGTATTTATTAAAATGTAGTATTTTATTTAGTAATACCTACCAAACAAATAAAATTTGCTTTTTTAATTCCCCATCTATTAAATACTCTAACATATATTTCCCTGTAGAAAGCCCTAAGTTTTCGGTACGAAAAACAAGATCTGGCAAATTTGAAGGTATTAAAGAATGAGCAAAAACTTCTTCTCCAGAAAAGTTTAATAGCCTTAATTGAACTTGCTTATTATTTTCAAATCCTAGAAAATAAAAAGAAACATTTCCTGATTTTAATGGGTTTGCAGAAGTAACCACTATATTCTTTACTGGTAACGTTTTAGTAGTTGTTACAGGTTTTTTATCTGGATAACCAACGGTTATTTCTAACTTAGGTGTATTTTCTTTTTTATTACTATTTGCACTAACAAAATTCCATCTATTATAATCTGAAACATCTTTAGCGTTTGGATTTATTCTTAAAAAAATATAATCACCTGCTTTAGCTCCAGACTCCATAATACTGCTTAAATAACCTTTTAATGCATTTCTACCCAAATCTGACATTTTTATTTCGCCAACATAAGTTTCAGCATCTATTAAATTATGCTGAATAGGTCTTGCACTTAAATCTTGCCCAAATGTACCTTGATAAAACATATCATCTGTAACCCAAAAGTTTGACTTTGGAGTTAACCCGTACAAATCAATTCCTCCTTGTGGTTGATTATCTATTTTTGATAAATAAACGCTAAAACTTGCAGATAGTATTTTTTTACCTTGAGGAATTAACGGAATTTTAAATGGAAATATTCCTGCGCCATCAATACCTTCAGCTACGCCTCCAACTCTAATTTGTGGTTGCCCATCCCAATCGCCCTTTCCTTTAGAATGAATTTGTCTGTCTGAAACCTCTGAAACGATGGTAAAAGTTTCATTAGACTCATTAATTTTTGTGTACTCATAAGCGCCTATATTAACAAAACTACCATACATGCGTTTATTCAAACTAGCATCTAAAGTAGGTGCTAGTTTTAAAAACCCTGCATTTAAAGCTTTTGAATTTTTACTTAATGAAAAATCAAAAAGGGCCCAGTTTTTAAAACACATATCAAAATCATGAACTGAAACAGGAATTTCAAGGTTATTATCTGCAAATCCTTTAATATTTTCAAACAAAAAATTGTTAGATAAATTGTTTCCTACTATAATGTTAGACGAACTGTTTTTACCAATAATATTAATAGCTGTAGGAATATTAATTTCACTATTATCATCTACTTTAAGTCCAAAATATGGGTTAATTACAGTATTATTTACAATTTTTAAATTATTAACATCTCCCTCAAGGTAAATACCGTTTTTTGTATTTGTAACCACAGTATTATTTTCAAAAATACAATCAGAAACAGCATTGTTAAATGAATAAATCCCATTAAAACCCCCTATATTATCTCTGTTTATTTTAGTAAAATTAACTATGTAATTACCTCTAAAAATATTCCCTTTGGTTTCTGTATTATTTATAAAAATGCCATTATTAACTACATCATCTGTTGCTACACTTTCTTTAATTAAATTATACTCAAAAATGTTATAACTACCCAAAACCTCAACAGCATTACTTTTAAAAAATTCTATTCTATTATTTCTTATTTGATTTTTTAAGCCTGAAACATATATCCCAATATTATAATTACTTATTACATTATGTTCTATTTTACATTGCACCCCATTAACTTTAATAGCTACAATATTGTTTTTGTTTGAAGATTTAAAATAATTTTCTAACAATCTAATTTTAGAACTATTTTCATGAATAAAAACAGTATTAGAGTTTTTAGAATCTTTAAAAATGATATTTGAAAATGTCCATCTTGATGCTTTAAATTGGTTGTTTCCGAATATTATAGAATTAATAATAGGAACCTCTCCATGCACCCCAACTACTTTAATGTACTTATCATTTTCACCTATTACTTCAACATTACCATGATTACCAGAAAGTAAAAATATAACATCACCAGATTCAAATTTAATACCTGTCTTAAAAACACTTTCTAATGTGCCCCACGGATGTTCTTTACTACCATTATTATTAGAATTACCATGAACTGGATCACAAAAATAATTCTTAGCATAAATTGTTTGCCCTATTAAAATACATAGCGCAAATGTTAGAAAAGCTTTCATATGAATAGTGTAAATTATTAACTCTTGGTCACAAATTATTTGGGTAAATAAAATCTAAACCTTAAAATCAAAAGTACAGAAATACACCTCTTAATTTAAAGCACAACCCCCATTAAACTACATAAAAAGCAAATAAAACAAGTAATTAAGCAGATTGTACAAATACTATTTTTAAGATAATTACAGAAAAGAATTTAAACATCAAAAAACAGACATTTAAGACATTTGTTTAGACAAACTGTCCATTTTTTTTAATCATATACTACTTTAAGTTTGTAAAATTCAATCATTACAAAAACAATTAAAATAAATCTAACACAAAAATATAATGAAAATTACAGGAATTAAATTGTACACCATTAGTAGTGGAGATACGGGAGCGCGTGGTGCTTCAATGGGTGAATCTCAATATTGGGGTGGTGGTTGGCAAGCTCAAACATTAATTGCAAATCCTATGTCTGTATACCCCGAATATTCTAAAGTACGTTCTTCCTGGATGGGACCTGGACAAGATCCCTTCGCTATTGAAATAGAAACTGATAAAGGCATAACCGGTCAATGTGTTAATTATGGTGGTGGAGCGTTTGCTTGTGCGGTAATAGAAAATCATTTTAAACGCTTTTTAATAGGTCAAGACCCCTTCAATATTGAAATGATTTGGGATCAAATGAACCGTTCTACTTTACCATATGGTTTAGGTGGTATTACAAATATGGCTATGGCTGGGGTAGACCTAGCTTTGTATGATTTAGTTTCTAAATATCTTAATATTCCCGTTTATAAATTTTTAGGAGGTAAAACAAAAAACTCCATTCCTTGTTATGCAACAATTCATCCAGATAACGCAAGTTATTGGAAAAACAGAGGCTTTATGGGTGTTAAAATTGCTGCTCCGTGGGGTGCAGAAAGCGGTTTAGATGGTGTTAAAAAAATGGAAAAACTAATTGCCAATTTACGCTCAGATCTTGGTGATAACATGGAAATAATGATTGATTGTTATTTATCATGGGATATTGAGTTTACAACTAGATTAGCTCAACGCGTTCAAGATTATGATGTTAAGTGGTTTGAAGACCCATTACAAAATGGATGGGCAACTAAACAAAACGCCTTTTTAAGAGATCAACTTGGTGCCATTCAATTAGCTACAGGAAATCTTGAGTATCACTACAAAGCTTTCCATGATATTATTTCAAATGAAGCCACAGACATTATTCAACCAGAAATTCAATGGGCTGGTGGTATAACCGCTGTTAGAAGAATTGCTGCCATGGCAAAACCATATGATATGCAAGTTATTCCTCATGGAGCATCTGTATATAACTATCATTTTGTAATGTCTAACACAAACAGTGCATACGCAGAGTTTCTTACAACAGGCGAAGGCAAAGAACTTCACCCAATTTTTGATACAATTATAGGCGAACCACTACCTGTTAATGGACATATAACTCTAGATGAAACAAAACCTGGATTTGGTGTAGAATTAAATAGAGAAAAACTAATTCCATATAATGACTAATAACAAATTAAATGTTGGTGTTGTGGGTGCAGGATGGTGGGCAACCTATGCGCATATTCCTGGAATTATTGAGCATGAAAGAGCCAACTTAAGCGCCATTTTTAAACGAGATTTAAATAAAGCTAAAATTGTTGCTCAAGATTTTGGTGCAGATCAAGCTTTTGATGATTACAAGTCTCTAATTCTTATGAAAGATTTAGATGCGGTAATAATCAGTTCAACTCCCAATATGCACTATGAGCATGCAAAGTTTGCATTAGAACAAGGCAAACATGTTTTAATGGAAAAACCAATGACTATAACAGTTGATGAATCGCAGGAACTTTGTGCTTTAGCCGCCAATAAAAAACTTGAATTTCTTGTTAGTTGCCCTTGGCATTACACAAAACATGGAATTGAAGCTCGTAAACTTATAAAAAATGGGGAGTTAGGATTAATCAAAATGATTTCCATACTCATGACTAATCCTATTGATAAATTATTAAAAGGCATAAATACCACACCAACTCATGAAATGGACGATGTTTACCAAGAACCAAACAAAGGCTCTTATAACGACCCCTCAATTGCAGGAGGCGGACAGATTTACTGCCAAGTTTCACATGCTGGAGCCTATTTAAGTTTCTTAACTGATGCACATCCTAAAGAAGTTTATGCCAAATTTGATTATGCCGGTTCTGTAAATGATATCTATGATGCCCTTACTATTACTATGGACAATGGAACATTAGTTAACCTTGCAAGTACAGGTGCAACTCCAACAAATATTAAAAATTATGAAGTAAGGATTTTTGGAACTAAAGGCGTTTTACTCTTAGAACTATGGAAAGGCACAATGGAATTTTATCCTTTTCATGGAGAATCTAAAAAATACGAAACCTTAAACGCAGAAGAAATCTACCCACATAAAGCACCTGTTTTAAATTTTATTGATGCCTGTCTTGGTTTAGATACTAATGGTTCTAAAAGCGAACACGGTTTAGCTGCTATGAAAATAATTGAAGCAGCATGTACTTCAAATAACACAAAAAAACCAGTAAAAATAAAAGATTTATGAATCGATTTGATAACCAAATAGCGGTTATAACAGGAGGTGGCACCGGTATAGGATTAGCTGTAGCCGAAAAATTAGCTAGCGAAGGTGCTAAAATTTGGCTTCTTGATTTGAATGAAGATTTAGTTAAAAAAGCTGCTCAATCTCTTAAAAATAAAGGTTATGAAGCAGATTTTATTGCTGCAGACATCTCTAATGAAGATGATGTTAAAATTGCTTTTGAAAAAATAAAGGAAAAAGGAAACTGCCAAATTGTTGTTAATTCTGCTGGTATTGTTGGCCCTAATGGTATTACTACAGACCAAGTTGATACTTCAGAATTTATAAAAACCTGTCAGGTTAATTTAACAGGGTCATTTCTCATAACAAAATACGCTCTTAAACTTATGCTTCCTAATAATTATGGCCGCATCTTACTCATCGCATCAATAGCAGGTAAAGAAGGTAATGCTGGTATGGCTTCGTATTCTGCTTCAAAAGCAGGCGTTATAGGTTTAACAAAAGCAGTAGGAAAAGAACATGCAGAATCTGGCATTACTATAAACGCCATAGCACCAGCAACTATAATGACTCCTATGGTAGAAAAAATGGAACCCCATCAGGTTAAGTATATGACAGATAAAATACCTATGAAACGATGTGGTAAATTAGAAGAAATAGCTAATCTAACAGCGTGGATTGTCTCAAAAGAAGCTAGCTTTAATACAGGGTTTACTTTTGATATGACAGGTGGTAGAGCTGTTTACTAATGGTAAAAAAGTAAATAATGAAAACCATTAAAGGCATTACATGGAATCATAGTAGGGCTTTCCCCCCATTAGTTGCTGTTTCGCAACGTTATGAAGAATTAAACCCAGGCATTCGTATTCATTGGGATAAACGCTCACTTGATGAATTTGGGCATAAGCCTATTGATCAACTTATAAAAGAATATGATCTTATTGTAATTGATCATCCTTGGGCAGAATTTTGTTTTGATAATAACTTAGTTATTAATCAGAAAAAATATTTAACAAAAAATCAATGGGCAGATTTAGAACAAAATTGTATTGGTAAATCTTTTGAAAGCTATGTTTTTAACAACAAACTACTAGCAATACCCATAGATGGAGCTACACCTGTTCCTAGTTGGAGACCAGATTTAATAAAAAAACATGACATAGAATTACCCAAAACATGGGATGATTTAATTGCATTAAGCGACAAAAAACATGTAATAATGCCAGGGTTTGGTGCAGATTTATTCTTAAACTGGTTAATGTTACTTTATGCCTTAGAAGCAAACCCTTTTAATTCCCGTAGCATTTTTGCTAATAAAGATAAAGCTATAGAAGCCATGCAACTCTTAAAATGTTTAGCAGAACCTATGCCTAAAGATATGCTTGATTGGAACCCTATAAATATAGCAGAGTTAATGACCAAAGAAGATAGGTTTGCCTTCTGTCCTTTTGCTTATAGTTACAGTAATTATTGCAGGCCATCCTTCACTAAAAACCCTTTAAAATACGGGAACTTAATTAAACTAAACAATAAACCTTTGAAAAGTATTTTAGGAGGTACTGGTATTGCTATTTCAGCTAATTGTAATCAAATTGAATTAGCACTTAACTTTTCATTGTATTGTGCAAGCGCAGAGGTTCAATCTAATATTTATTTATACGCCGGAGGGCAACCGGTACGTGAAGAAGTCTGGAATTTAGAAAAAATTAAAGATTTTACTGGTGGATTCTTTTCAAATAGCTTTCTATCTCATGAAAAAGCATTAATTCGCCCAAGATATAATGGCTATGTGCCTTTTCAAGAAAAAGCAGGTGTTCCGTTACAACAATACATTTCGGGTAAAATTTCAGCAAATAGTGCTTTAAATAGTATTAGCAGATACTATCAAGATAGCCTTAAAAAATAAAATTATGTGCAACTTAAGTTCTAAATTCTCATGTGCTGATTTTACTTTTCCTTTACTTCCACATTATAAAGTACTACAATTAATTAAACTTATAGGAGTTGATGCCGTAGATATTGGTTTGTTTGAAGGAAGATCTCACCATTTTCCTAGTGATATTTCAAAAAATCCAACAAAAGAAGGAATACGTTTGGCTAAAGATTTAAAAGAAATAGGACTTGAACCAGCCGATGTGTTTTTACAAACTGGTGAAGAACCAAACATAGCAGCAACAAATTCACCAGACAAGAATACACGAAAAAATAACCGTACTACTTTTCTAAAAACATTAGAATTCACTAAAACGCTTGGGTGCAAACACATTACTGGTTTGCCCGGAGTTTTTCATGAAAAACAGACTACACAAGATGATTGGAAAATAGCTTGTGAAGAAAACCACTGGCGAGTAGAAAAAGCCAAAGAGTTTAATATTACTTATGCCATAGAAGCTCATGTTGGCTCTATTTTACCAGATGCTATTAGTACATTAAAATTCATTAAAGAATGCCCTGAAATAACGCTAACATTAGATTATGGACATTTTATATATCAAGGGCAAACTAACAAGTCTGTACATCCATTAATTAAACACACTTCACATTTTCATGCAAGAGGAGGTACTAAAGGAAAACTTCAAACTAGCGTTAAAGACAATAAAATAGATTTTAAAGCCATTGCTCTTCATTTAAAACAAAATAAGTATTCAGGGTTTACATGCATGGAATATGTTCATGTAGATTGGGAAGGCTGTAATAAAACAGATAATATTTCAGAAACTATTAGATTACATAATCTTTTAAAGCAATTAGTGTATTCTGAATAAAAAGCCATCTTCATTCATTAAGAAAAAGAGTAGTATGATTATACTAGCATATATTTAATAACCTATATAGCTATTTTAGGACGAATCATTCCTCTCTATTCACTATTCACATCTCACTACTCACTTAAAAAGTGACTCCACCAGGACTCGAACCTGGATCTAAAGTTTAGGAAACTCTTGTTCTATCCCTTGAACTATGGAGCCTTTAAAAAGTCATTGCTTTAAACAAAAAAGACCTTACATTTCTGTAAAGTCTTTAGTTGCTCCTCAGGCTGGGCTCGAACCAGCGACCCTCTGATTAACAGTCAGATGCTCTAACCAACTGAGCTACTGAGGAAGGTTATGTTTCGCTTTTGCGAGCGCAAATATATATATATTTTTATTTACTACAATACAATTTTTAAAAAATTTTATCCAAAAATGGCTTTATAAATATCATTACCGTTTGCAAATAATACTAAAGCTATTAAAATAAAGAAACCAACCATTTGTGCATACTCCATAAACTTGTCTCCTGGTTTTCTACCAGACACCATTTCATACAGTAAAAACATAACATGACCACCATCTAAAGCTGGTATTGGCAATAAATTTAAAACCCCTAGCATAATAGATAAAAAGGCTGTGATTCCCCAAAAGGCTTCCCAACTCCATGTATCTGGAAAAATATCAAAAATGGCTTTAAATCCGCCCACTCCTTTATAAGCTCCCGTACTTGGATTAAAAATTAAGCCCAATTGATCCCAATATGAAGTAATTTGACCAATAAACTTATTATACCCTACACCAAAGCTTTCTCCAAAAGTATACGCTTTTCTAGTTATTGATAAATAACCTAGTTCTTCAAATTTGTTATATGATCCCGTAGGAATGATTCCAAATTTACCATATTTATCAACTTTCAAAGTTCTTTGAATAGTTTCATCACCTCTTAAAACATCAACCGTAACAGTTTGTCCTTTTAATGAATCTAAAACAGACTTAAACTGATCAAAATATTTAATTTTTCTGCCATTAATCCCTTGAATAAGATCTCCTTCTTTTAAATCAACACCCTTATTTAATGATGAGTCTGTAACCTTTCCAAAAATAAACGGCATTCTTATTTCAAAAAGACTCCTATCTTTACTTGTTGATAACTGACCTAAAAAATCCTCAGGTAATTGAATCGTTTTTTCTATTCCATCTCTTAAAAATGTAATTGACTTAGCACCTATAAAATTGGTTTTTATATCAGAATAATTTTCTACTTTATAATCTCCAACTGCTATAATTTTATCTCCTGTTTTAAAACCTAAATCTGTAAGTAGTGGGTTTTCTATATAATAACCATCTTTTATACTTGATGCAGAAATATCAGTGTCTCCATAAAAGAATGAAGCAAAAATGTAAATAATTAAAGCTAACACAAAATTAACAGTAACCCCGCCTAGCATAATAATTAAACGTTGCCATGCAGGTTTAGAACGAAACTCCCATGGTTGTGGTGGTTGTGCCATTTGCTCGGTATCCATACTTTCATCTATCATACCAGCTATTTTTACATAGCCTCCTAAAGGCAACCAACCTATACCATATACGGTTTCGCCTATTTTCTTTTTAAATAGTGAAAACTTAACATCAAAAAATAAATAAAACTTTTCTACTCTGGTTTTAAAAGCTTTGGCAGGTATAAAATGCCCTAGCTCATGTAAAACAATTAGTAGTGATAAACTCAATAAAAACTGAGATATTTTTATAACAAACTCCATAGGTCTTCAATCAAAATTTTTTCATAACCGCACAAAAGTAAACTTTTAAACCAAGTATAAAAAGACATTTATGCATTGTACACCTATTTAACACTAATTTAAGCATCTGTATAATTTAAAAAATTCAAATTTCATTGTATTTTTACTGAAATTTATTTCCCTTATAAAATGCTTTCATTTTTTAAAGAATACAAAAAATTTGCTATTGTATTTGCTGTAATTTCGGCAATTATTATTGCTTTAATTTATAACACACTAAATGTTTATAAACCACTTCCTATCTATCAACCCGCTATGGTAAGTACAGAATTAGTTGATAGTACCATTCAATACAAAAAGAAGTACCACAAAATAGCCGATTTTTCGCTGATTAACCAAAATGGAAAAATAATTACCCAAAAAGATTACGAAAACAAGATTTATGTAGCCGATTTCTTTTTTACTACATGCCAAACCATTTGCCCTATCATGACAAAAAACATGGCAGATATTCAAAAAGAAATAATAAATGATGATGATGTGATGCTTTTATCTCATTCTGTAACTCCAGAAATTGACACAGTGGCTCAACTAAAACGCTACGCTATAAAAAAAGGCGTCATTGACTCTAAATGGAATTTAGTTACAGGCGATAAAAAACAAATATATAAGTTAGCAAGAAAAAGTTATTTAGCAGTTAAAGACCAAGGTGATGGCGGACCATTTGACATGGTACATACTGAAAATTTTATGCTTATTGACAAAAAAAGACAAATAAGAGGCTTTTACGATGGCACCAACAAAGAAGACATTAAACGTTTACTTAAAGATATTACTGTTTTAAAAGAAGAGTATAAATAAATGTACAACTACTTTTCTTGGATAAAGCCAAACCAAGGAGAACACCCAAATATTTACACTTTAACTTTTAAACTAATAAAGTTTACACTATTTTTGCTTCTTTAAAATCAATCTAAATAAGCTTGGAGGAGACTATAGCAAATCTTAAAAAGGGCGAACGTGGTATAATTACAGATGTTTCGTCCATTCACATACCGTTAAAACTACTTGAAATGGGATGTTTACCAGGTAATACTGTAGAACTTGTTCAAGTAGCTCCTTTTTCAGACCCTATGTACTTAAACATTAATGGGTCTCACCTAGCCATTAGAAAGGAAACTGCTATTCATATTTTAATTGAAAAAGTAGCGAATGAGTAAGCAAATAAATGTAGCTCTAATTGGTAACCCCAATACGGGAAAAACCTCGGTATTTAATGCCCTTACAGGCTTAAATCAAAAAGTTGGTAATTACCCTGGTATTACTGTTGATAAAAAAGAAGGGGTTTGCAAACTAACACGCAACCTTAAAGCACATATTCTAGATTTACCTGGAACATACAGTTTAAATGCATCATCATTAGACGAGAGCGTAGTAATTGAGTTGCTCTTAAACAAAAATGGTAAAGATTTCCCAGATGTAGCTGTGTTAGTAACAGATGTTGAAAACCTTAAACGTAATTTACTTTTATTTACTCAAATAAAAGATTTAGAAATACCCACTCTATTGGTAATTAATATGGCCGATAGAATGTCTAGAAAAGGTATTTCGTTAAATGTTGAGCACCTTGAAGAACTACTAAACACCAAAATTGCTGTTGTTAGTACTCGTAAAAATGAAGGCATAGATAAATTAAAAGAACTCATTACTAATTATAGTACGTTAAATACTAAACCCTGTTTAGATATTAGCAGTATTGATAAAAATTATTTTGATAGCTTAAAAAAAACATTTCCTAACCAACTACTTTACAAACTTTGGCTAGTTATTACCCAAGATGTAAATTTTGGCAAAATTGAACGCAACGACTTTAATGATATAAACGATTTTAAAACAAAAAGTAACGCAGACTTAAAACGTTTACAACAAAAAGAAACTATAAAACGCTACCAGTTTATAAATAATGTTCTAAAAAAAGGACTTACAGTAGACCTAGCAAATGCAAGTGATTTACGTATTAAATTAGATAGAATTTTAACTCATAAATTTTGGGGTTACATCATTTTCTTTGTTATTCTATTTTTAATGTTTCAAGCCGTTTATGATTGGGCTACTTACCCAACCGATTTAATAGATGAAGGTTTTGCCTCTTTAGCTAATTGGGTTAAAAACACATTACCTCCAGGAGTATTCACTAATTTATTATCAGAAGGCATTATTGCTGGCATAGGTGGTATTATGGTGTTTATTCCTCCTATTGCATTTCTTTTCCTATTTATTGCGCTGCTTGAAGAAAGCGGTTATATGAGTCGCGTAGTATTTTTAATGGATAAAGTAATGCGTCGTTTTGGCTTAAGCGGAAAAAGTGTAGTTCCTCTAATTTCGGGTAATGCTTGTGCTGTACCTGCAATTATGGCTGCCAGAAATATTGAGAATTGGAAAGAACGCCTTATTACAATTCTTGTTACTCCCTTTACCACATGTTCTGCAAGATTACCAGTTTATGTTATAATTATTGCGTTAGTAATTCCAGAAGGCACCTTTTTAGGTATGGGTTATAAAGCGCTCACCTTAATGGCGCTTTATGTTATTGGCTTTTTAACGGCTATTGTATCGGCTTATATTTTAAACAAAATACTTAAAATTAAAAGTAAAACGTATTTTGTTATAGAAATGCCAAGTTATAAAATTCCGTTATTTAAAAATGTAGCACTAACTGTTATAGAAAAAACAAAAACCTTTGTTTTAGAAGCTGGTAAAATAATATTAGCTATTTCTATTATTTTGTGGGTATTAGCTTCATATGGACCAGGAGAAAACTTTAATAATGCCGAAGAAATTATTAAAACGGAATACACTTCGGCATCAGAAAAAGAACTAGAAGATAAAATAGCAGCTCATAAATTAGAACACAGCTATATTGGTATTATAGGTAAAACCATAGAGCCTATAATACGTCCATTAGGATACGATTGGAAAATTGGTATTGGGTTAGTAACTTCTTTTGCGGCACGCGAAGTGTTTGTTGGTACACTGGCAACTATTTACAGCGTTGGAAGTGCTAATGATAACGAAGATGAAGATACCATTAAAAATAAAATGGCAGCAGAAGTACATGCAGATGGCACAAAAGTATTTACGTTAGCCTCTGGTACATCATTATTGCTGTTTTATGCATTTGCTATGCAATGCATGAGTACCTTAGCCATTGCAAAACGAGAAACCAATAGTTGGAAATGGCCCATGCTTCAGTTAGTATTTATGAGCGGTTTTGCGTATATTACTGCTTTAATAGCATTTCAATTTTTAAAATAAAAATGAACAGTATTATTCAAAATATATTAGTTTTTTCAGTTTTGGCACTTGCAATTATTTTTTTAGTTAAAAAATATATCTTGCCTAAATCAAAATCTAAAAAAGCTTGCGGTAATGATAACAATTGTGGTTGTCATTAACTTACCTACATCTATTTTAACAACCAACTAAACCAATGAAAACCAAAATTATAATCTTATTGTTTGCCATAAATGGTATTACATCATATTCTCAAAAATTAAATAAGCCCATTGAATTATTCGATAAAGAATTAAGCCATTTTGATATTTGGTTAAGCATACCACACTCAACAGTTACTGGACTTCCAGAAGGCACATATCAATCTGATAAAATGAACTCTGGAGCACCAATAGGTTTAAATAATAACCTAAAAAATGTATTTTCTATAATTGAAGAAAATGGCGAGCCCGTTTTAAAAATTACTGGCGAAATTTTTGGGTGTATTTCATCTAAAGAATCTTTTAAAAACTATCATTTAAGCGTTTTGTTTAAATGGGGCGATAAAAAATGGGAACCTAGATTAGACAAAAAACGAGATAGTGGTATTTTATACCATTGTTATGGTGAACACGGACGTTTTTGGAACACTTGGAAAACCTGTTTAGAATATCAAGTACAGGAAAGTGATTTAGGCGATTTTATTCCGTTAGGAGGTAATTCTGCTAAACCAAAAGTAGGTTCTCCCACTGCTGATATTAGAGGTGATTTTGAAATAGAAAAAAAATACAATCCAAACTCAAACGTGTATTCTGTTGGCAAGGGCTATATTCATGCTGCATCAGAACACGATGCGCCTCATGGCAAATGGAATCATTTAGAAATTTATGTTTTAGGTAATAACGCTGTTCATGTTGTAAATGGGCATATTGTTATGGTGGTAGAAAATGCAAAAAAACACGATGGCACTATTTTAAACAAAGGTGAAATACAAATACAATCTGAAGCAGCCGAATGTTACTACAAACAACTTACAGTAACACCTATTAAAAAGTTTCCTAAATTTATAAGAAAACAAGTTAAGTTTAAATAAGTTTTCAATTTTTGCTTTCTTAAAATTCACTAACTTTGTATAAGTGAGCAAATTAATAAGCATATTATTATCTGGTTTTATACTCATGCAAAGTTTTCATGTAGTAGTACAAGATTTTTTGCAAATAGATGAGTTTTTAGAACATGCCCAATATCATAAACAAGAATATGGCGATAACTTTTTTGTGTTCTTATCAAAACATTACGGTAAATTAAAACTAGAACACAGCAAAAACCATCAAGAAGAACAAAATGACCATGAACAATTACCTTTTCAATGTCAAGGACACTGTTCAATACTTATCGGTTTTATTCCCTTTCAAACTTCATATCACATCAATACTTTAAAGGCTACCAAAACCACCAAAACTAATTTTCACTATTTAAACCTATACGTTTCTCTTAACAATAAAGAGCTACTTCATCCGCCTAGGCAAGCATAATTCAATACATCTTAAATATTCTTTTCAACTTATATTTTCTATGGGTTGACAAATTTTTTAACAATGAATTATGTTATCTTATATTATAAAATTAAGCTTACGGAATAAATACCTTATTCTAATTTTTACCGCGTTTATAATTGGTTTTGGTTTATATGCCTTGTCTAAAATTTCTATTGGTGCTGTACCAGATGTAACCAATAACCAGGTACAAGTAATTACCACATCTAGAAATCTATCTACGCAAGATATGGAACAATTTATTACCTATCCTGTAGAGTTAGAAATGGCAAATTTACCGGGTGTTCAAGAAATTCGTTCAGTGTCAAAATTTGGTTTATCGGTAGTAACCATTGTTTTTAACGATGCTATTGGCACTTATTTACCACGCCAATTAATTGCCGAAAAAATAAAATCGGCTTCAGAAAAAATTCCTGAGAGTTTTGGCAAACCAGAAATGGGACCTATAACTACTGGATTAGGAGAAATCTACCAATATATTCTAGATGTTGAACCTGAGTATAAAGATAATTATACCGCTCAAGATTTACGCACCATACAAGATTGGATTGTAAAACGCCAACTATCGGGTATTCCTGGTGTAGTAGAAGTAAACACTTGGGGCGGATTTTTAAAACAGTACGAAGTTGCTTTAAACATCAACAAATTAAACGCTATGCAAATTTCGGCTCACGAGGTTTTTAGTGCCTTAGAGCAAAATAATAGCATTGCGGGTGGTGGCTATATTGAAAAGGTAAATCAAGCTTATTTTATTAGAGGAGATGGTTTGGTGGCTTCACTAGATGACATTAGAAATATTGTTATTAAAAACACCAACGGCATTCCTGTTTATATTAAAGATGTTGCTAAAGTGGGCTTTGGAAACGCTACCCGATTTGGTGCCATAACAGGAAATGGCGAAGGCGAAAAAGTACTAGGGCAAGTCATGATGCTTAAAGGTGCCAACTCTAAAGAAGTTATTCAAGCGGTAAAAAAACGTGTTGATGCTATCTCAAAATCACTACCCAAAGGAGTTTATATTAATGCCTTTTTAGACCGAAGTGAACTAATTGCAAAAACCACATTTACCATAACCGAAAACCTAGTTTTAGGCTGCCTTATTGTAGTATTTGTTGTGGTTCTTCTCTTAGGAAACATCCGCTCTGGTTTAGTTGTGGCATCGGTAATTCCGCTCTGTTTATTATTTGCCATATCTCTCATGTATATTTTTGGAGTAGATGCAAATTTAATGAGCCTTGGAGCTATTGATTTTGGAATTATCATTGACGGTGCCGTTATTATAGTTGAGTTTATTGCTTTTCAAATCACCAAAAATCAGGCAAAAATTGTATCGTTATCTAAAACCGAACTCCAACCATTTAAAGATAGTATTACTTTTAATGGGGCTTCAAAAATGATGAATTCTGCCATATTTGGGCAGTTAATTATACTCATAGTATTCATTCCTATTTTATCCTTAAGTGGTGTTGAAGGCAAAATGTTTAAACCTATGGCATTAACCTTTAGTTTTGCTTTAGTAGGTGCCATGATTTTTTGTTTTACCTATGTGCCTGTTGCAGCTACCCTATTTCTTAAACCCACCATTCAATCTAATAAAAATGTATCCATCCGCCTAATGCGATTTTTAAATAACATCTATAATCCTACCATAAATTGGGCCTTTAAAAGTAAAAAGTTTGTGCTTAGTTTAGCTGCTTTATTGCTAACCATTTCCATTTACATATTTACAACCATGGGTGGGGAATTTGTACCCACTTTAGATGAAGGTGATTTTGTAATTCAACCGGTTTTAAAAACGGGTACTTCTTTAAAAAAAACTGTTGAAATCACCACTAAAATTGAAAACATCTTACTAGAAAAATTTCCAGAGGTAAAACAAGTGGTAACAAGAATTGGTGCTGCCGAAGTACCAACAGACCCCATGTCTATGGAAGAAAGTGATGTTATTATTGTGCTAAAACCTAAAAACGAATGGGTATCGGCCACTTCAAAAGATAAACTAGCCGATAAATTTAAGAAGACACTAGCTATAATTCCGGGTATGGAAGTAGAATTTACCCAACCTATTGAAATGCGATTCAACGAACTTATAACAGGTGTAAGGGCAGATATAGCCATTAAAATTTTTGGTGAAGATTTAGAAATACTTTCAAAAAAAGGAACTGAAATAAAATCGCTCATTGATCATGTAGAAGGCGCTGCAGATATAACCGTTGAAAAAATTGATGGCTTACCTCAAATGAGTGTAGAATACAATAGAGCAAAAATTGCACGCTACGGATTAAATATTGAAGACCTCAACACCATGCTTTCTATGGGGTTTGCTGGTAAAACCGTAGGACAAGTTTTTGAGGGCGAAAAACGCTTTGATTTAGTGGTAAGACTAGACCTAACTAACCGTACAGACATAGAGAACATTAAAAACTTATATGTTGATTTACCAAACGGCGGCAAAGTACCCATGCATGAATTAGCCACTATCACTTACAAAAAAGGCGCTGCAAAAATTTCAAGAGATGACACCAAAAGAAGAATAGTAGTTGGAATTAATGTAAGGAATAGGGACTTAGAATCAGTTGTAGATGATGTACAATCGCTTATTGATAAAAACATCACCCTTCCTGCAGGTTATAGTATCACCTATGGGGGCCAATTTGAAAATTTAGAAAATGCCAAATCCCGATTAGAAGTAGCTGTACCTATAGCACTCATCCTTATTTTCATTATGCTCTATTTCGCATTTAAATCTTTAAAAGAAGCCCTGTTAATTTTCACAGCTATACCACTAGCAGCGGTTGGTGGCATACTACTATTGTGGTTTAGAGGAATGCCTTTTAGCATTTCTGCAGGGGTAGGTTTTATTGCATTGTTTGGTATTGCTGTTTTAAATGGCATTGTTCTCATTGAACATTTTAAAGAACTAAATCATAAAGATTTTAAAGACATGGAAACATTAATAAAACAGGGCGCTAAAGATAGGCTTCGTGCTGTATTGTTAACAGCATCTGCTGCTGCCTTAGGATTTTTACCTATGGCTATTTCAACCAATGCGGGTGCAGAAGTGCAGCGTCCGTTAGCCACCGTGGTAATTGGTGGGTTAATAACTTCTACTATACTTACGCTTGTGGTATTACCCATACTCTATTCTTACTTTGTTAAGTTTAAAAAAATTAGAATTAAAAAGAAAATCAAACCATCTTCTACACTAGCTATACTCGTGTTATTTGGCTTACTTTCACTTAAATCCTTTGGGCAAAACAATCAAAATTCGTTAGATGACCTTATTAAGATTGCCATAAAAAACAACGCAGGCCTCAAGGCAAATCATTTAAAAATGATACAATCAAAGGCTTTAATAAATAGTGCTTTCAATTTTGATAAAACAGAAATTTACTATGGTTATGATGAAAATAATTTAGCTAGCAACAATAAACCTATTAGCGTTTTTGGTATTCAACAAGAATTTATGTTTCCAACAGTTTATGGTTCTCAAAAAAAACTACAAAGAGCTAATTATAATTTAGAATCCTCTAGTTATGCCATCAAAGAAAAAGCCTTAAAACGTAAAATAACGTCTAGCTACTATCAATATATTTTTGCTTTGGAAAAAGCACAAATTCACAAAACCTTAGATAGTTTGTATCAAAATTTTGCGCATACTGCACAAAGACGTTTTGAGTTGGGTGAAACTAATTATTTAGAAAAAATAACAGCTAAATCTAAACAACGGCAAGTAACTTTAAACCTTACAAAAGCCAAAGATGAAGTTGCTATTACATACAACCAATTAATGAGTTTAGTACAAAGTGAAGATAGTTTACATATTGCTATTCAACCTTTAAAAAAGATAGATTTAGCTTTAACAAATTTAGACGAAAGTGCAGAAATATCACTTTACACTCACGCTATAGCAGTAGCAGAACAATCAAGAAAATTAGAACAACAAAAGTTGTTACCAGATATTACTTTAAACTACTTTCAAGGTAGTAATTCTGAGATTGAAACCCATTTAACGGGCTATCAAATTGGGCTAAAAATTCCTCTGTTTTTTACAGGAAAAGCTTCTAAAATAAAAGCTTCTAAAATTTCAGAAGATATAGCTTTAGAAAGACTTCAAGATTATACCATTCAATTAAATACCAAGCATAAAGTATTGCTATCACAATTAAATCAGTATCAAAAAGCACTAGATTATTTTGAAACTGAGGGTTTTCAACTTTCTAAAGAAATTTTAAAAACCGCAAATAGCAGTTTTAAAAACGGCGAGATAGATTTTTATCAGTACATCTTAAGTCTGGAGAATGCCTACAATATTCAGCTTAATTATCTAGAAAACCTTAACACATACAACCAAACAGTTATAGCCATTAACTACTTAACACTTTAAAAAATGTATATCATGACTCAAACATATAAACTATTAACTATAAGCTTTTTATTGGCAGTCTTAGGGTGCAAAAATTCTGAAAAAGACTCTCAAAATTTAGCAAATGATAATCGTATTGTAATTTCAAAAGAACAATTTAATGCTAATAACATGGCTTTAGGCCGATTAGAAAAAAAGACTTTTCCGGTTAGCGTAAAAGTAAATGGCATAATAGACGTGCCACCAGAAAACAAAGCTACCGTAAATGCCATTACAGGTGGTTATATAAAATCTATTTCATTATTAGTTGGAGATAAGGTTAAAAAAGGACAAATGTTGCTTTCTATTGAAAATCCTGAATTTATTAAAATGCAACAAGAATATCTGGAAATTAAAGAGCAGCTTAATTACCTTAAATCTGAGTACAACAGACAAAATACCATGTTTAAAGAACATATTATTTCAGAAAAAAAATATTTAAAAGCCGAAAGTGAGTTTAAGTCTGCCGTTGCAAAATACAACGGTCTTAAAAAACAATTATCATTATTAAACATAAACCCGTTAAAAGTAGAACAAGGAAAAACAACTTCTGTATCCAATATTTTTGCCCCCATAAATGGCAGTATTACCAACATATTTGTTTCAAGAGGCAGCTATGTAACTCCTTCCTCTCCCATTTTAGAGATTATAGATAACAGCCATATTCATTTAGAACTTTCGGTTTATGAAAAAGATATTATGCATATTAAAAAACACCAAAAAATACACTTTAGCATTCCTGAAAACTCTAATGAAACCTATGAAGCCGAAGTACATTTAGTAGGCACCTCTATTGATGAAAATAGAACCATTAGGGTACACGCACACCCTAAAGATGAATCGCAACAGTTTCTAACAGGGATGTTTGTTAATGCTGAAATTATAACTCATGAAATTACCTCTAGTGCCTTACCGCAAAATGCCGTTGTTGAAATGGAAAACAACCACTATCTGCTTGTTTTAGATGAAGTAGATGAACAAAACTATTACTTTATACAAACAAAAGTAACTGTTGGAAAAACCCATGATGGTTATACAGAAATTAAAAGTGTAAATCTGGAAAACAATAACACTCAATATCTTACAAACGGAGCCTTTAGTTTGATTGGTATATAATTAAATACATTATAAAAATTAAATGTTATAAGGAACTATAGTTAAGGATTTTACTATTCTTCTATTACAAATAAATTACTGGCAACAGCTTGCGATATGGTTATTGGTTTTCCTTTAATTTCAATAACCATAGAGTCGTCATAATCTTCACGAGAAACCACGCGAATTTCTGAACCCAAAGCTATTTTATGTTTATCTAAATATTTTAAAAAAGCAGACGAGGTATCTTTAACTCCAACACATACACCTTTGGCTTTTTCGGTTAAAGTAAACAACAATACTTTGTTTGATTTTTTAATCTCGCCTCTTTTATCAGGAATTGGATCTCCATGAGGATCATGGGTTGGATAATCCAGTAACTTATCTAATTCATTAATTAGTTTGTCTGATTTTATATGCTCTAATTGTTCGGCTATATCATGCACCTCATCCCAAGAAAAATTAAGCTTTTCAACCAAAAACACCTCCCATAAACGATGTTTCCTAACCACATCAGCAGCAATTTTTTTTCCTTTTGAAGTTAATGTAGCGCCTTGGTAACGCTTGTAATCAACATAACCTTTGTCTGCTAATTTTTTAATCATATCAGTTACCGAAGAAGCTTTGGCAGCAATAGCTTCGGCAATATTATTAGTACTAACCGTTAAGGTTCCATATTTACCTAACTGGTATATGGTTTTAATGTAATTTTCTTCTGTAAGCGTTATCATCACTTCTTTATTTAGTAGCAAATATAGTTTAAACGTATTTTTAAATCTATTTTTAGATTAGTCTAAATTTATTTTTACATTTGTATAAATTAATAATAACTAAAAGACTAAAAATGAAATTTCTATTACTATTTGTTATCAGCTTCCTACCTTTAAATCTATTAAGTCAGGAAATAAGTGGTCGTGTATTTTCTAATGAGCAACCTCTGCCCTTTGCAAATGTTTACATAAAAGAAATCCAAAAAGGCACTATAACCGATGAAAACGGATTTTACAGCATTAACAACATTAAAAAAGGACAATACAATTTAATAGCTTCGTTTACTGGGTACAAAACTCAAAAAAAGCGTATTACTGTAAACAACAAGAACATCAACATTAACTTTCATTTAAATGAATTAGCAATACTAGATGAAGTAGTAGTTACAGGAACTTTAAAAGCTGTTTCTCGTTTAGAAAGCCCTGTTCCTGTAGAGGTTTATTCGCCTACATTTTTAAAGAAAAACCCAACTCCCAATATTTTTGAAGCACTTCAAAATGTAAATGGCGTGCGCCCTCAAATTAACTGTAGTGTCTGCAATACTGGAGATATACATATTAATGGTTTAGAAGGCCCATACACCTTAGTTTTAATAGACGGCATGCCTATTGTTAGCGGACTTTCAACTGTTTACGGACTCTCGGGCATTCCCAATTCACTCATAGAACAGATTGAAATAGTAAAAGGCCCCGCTTCTTCTTTATATGGTAGTGAAGCCGTTGGTGGACTTATTAATATTATTACAAAATTACCCGAAAACGCACCTATAGTATTTGCCGATAGTTACGTTTCTGGTTGGGGAGAAGTAAATACCGATATTGGATTTAAAGCTCAATTAGGAAGTAAAACCGATATACTAACGGGTATAAACTATTATAATTACAGTAATCCTATTGATAACAACAACGACAATTTTACAGATGTAACTCTTCAAGATAGGATATCGGTATTTCAAAAATGGAATTTTAAACGCTCTAACAATCGTATTTTTTCTATGGCAGGTCGGTTTTATTACGAAGACCGCTGGGGTGGTGAAATGCAATGGAATCCTTCGTACCGTGGAGGTAATCAAATTTACGGAGAAAGCATTTACACCAATCGTTTTGAAATTTTAGGAAAATACCAATTACCTATTGATGAAAAGATGTTTCTTCAATTTTCGTATACAGATCATCATCAGAATTCAGTATATGGAGATACGCCCTATATAGCAGACCAACGTATTGGGTTTACTCAATTTACATGGGATAAACCGCTTAAAAATCATGATTTACTATTTGGGGTAGCAGCTCGTTATAATTTTTACAACGATAATACACCGGCTACTCCTAAAGCAGACAAACTTGTTATCCCCTCCCTATTTATTCAAGATGAAATAAAATTAAACGAAAAACACAACCTACTTTTAGGTAGTCGTTATGATTACGATAAAAGACACGGCAACATCTTTACCCCAAGAATAGCTTATAAATTTAAACCCACAGACAACGATATATTTCGTGTTAATGCTGGTACCGGGTTTAGAGTAGTTAACTTATTTACCGAAGAACATGCTGCACTTACCGGCGCTAGAGATGTAGTTATAACCGAAACCCTAAAGCCAGAACGCTCATATAACGTTAATCTTAATTATATGACAAAAATTTTCACTAAAAGCAGTATTATTATTGGTTTAGATGCCTCGGCTTGGTACACCTATTTTAATAATATTATTTTACCAGATTACGATACTAACCCGAACCAAATTATTTATGATAATTTAGACGGAAAAGCTATTAGCCAAGGAGTTAGTATTAATATGGATATTATGTTTTCTAATGGTATAAAACTGCTAGCTGGCGCAACCATTCAAGATGTATCTAAAACCGAAAACAATGTTACAGAACGCCAAATTTTAACAGAAAGCTTTACGGGTACGTGGGCTGCTTCCTATAAAAACTATAAATATAATGTAACAATAGATTACACCGGAAACATTTATGGCCCTATGAGATTACCGCTTTTAAGCGACTTAGATCCTAGACAAGCAGAATCGCCATTTTGGAGCATTCAAAACATTCAACTTACTTTTGATGGTTTAAAAAATTTTGAAATTTATGGAGGTGTAAAAAACCTACTTAATTGGACTCCCAATAAGGGCAACCCATTTATAATTGCTAGATCTCATGATCCGTTTGATGAAGATGTTAGCTTTGATAACGATGGAAATGCAATTGCAACAGCAAATAACCCATATGCATTAACTTTTGACCCAGCTTATGTATATGGACCAAACCAAGGAAGACGTTTGTTTTTTGGGTTAAGATATACATTAAACTAACTTATAAATGTAAGTCAAAACATTTTCCTCTAAAATTAGATAAAAAAATAACCGTTTGAAGCAGTATCAACGGTTATTTTTTGTTTTATAGATTAAAAAATAATCCTCCAAATTTGAGCCACTAAAAAAGTAACAATAAACCCTAAAACAACAGGCATGATAGAGGCAAAAACAGTCCATTTAACACTTTTTGTTTCTTTATAAATTGTATAAATAGTTGTACTACACGGATTATGCAATAAACTAAACAACATTAAATTAATAGCTGTTAGTAAAGTCCACCCTCCTGCACGCAAAATATCGCCTGTAGCAGTCACCGAATCTAATTCAAACATAACACCAGCACCAGATCCGGCAGCAATACCTGTTACCATTACAGTAAGCATTAATATGGTAGGAATTACAATTTCGTTAGCTGGAATAGCTACAATATAAGCTAATAAAATGACCCCGTTTAACCCTAAAAGAAAACCAAAACCATCTAAAAAATCAATTGTCCAAGCAGCAATACTTTCATCACCTATATACACATTAGAAATTAACCAAATTACAGCACCAGCAGGAGCTGCAAACACAATAGCACGCCATAAAACAATCATGGTTCTATCAATTAATGACGTATATAAGGTTTTCCAAAAACGAGGTGGACGATAAGGAGGTAACTCTAAATTAAATGTAGAAACCTCTCCTTTTAGCATGGTTTTAGATAATGCCCAAGAGGTACCAAACATAAAAACCATACCCAAAACAGCTATTCCTATAACAGCTAATAAGGATACCAAACTAGACCATGAAGCTGGAACAACAGCTCCAATAAAAATGGTAGCTATTAAAATTTGTGTAGGCCAACGCCCATTACATAATGAAAAATTATTGGTTATTATAGCAATTAAACGCTCTCTAGGACTATCTATAATTCTAGTTGCCACTACGCCCGCAGCATTACAACCAAAACCCATACTCATAGTTAAAGCTTGTTTACCATGTGCCCCCGATTTTTTGAATAAACTATCTAAATTAAAAGCAATTCGGGGTAAATAACCAAAATCTTCAAGCAGTGTAAACAAAGGGAAAAAGATGGCCATTGGCGGCAACATAACCGCAATAACCCATGCCACAGCAAGATAAACACCATCTATTAAAAACCCATCTAACCACCATGGCATTCCTATATTTGATGCCAAAGTCTTTAAAGCAGGATGAATGGTATCTAGCAACAGTTGTGCTAATAAACCAGAAGGATAATTAGCTCCAATTATAGTTAACCATAACACCACTGCTAAGATTAAAAACATAATAGGAAACCCAAAAGTTTTACTAGTAACTATTTTATCAATTTGTCTATCTAACCTAAAGCGTTTTTTTGAATTATCTACCTGTACCGTATCTCTTACTATTTGGGCAGCATCGGCATAAATACCTTCGGTTAAATTATCGTGAAAATCATCACCAATTTGCCAACGCAATTCGTTTGATAATTCTAATATATGGTCTATTTTATTATTATTCATAATTTAAAACACCAATTAGTTAAACTAATTCTCCAGCTCTTAATGCATTAATAATATGTGTATCGCCTTCTAATAACCTAAAGGCAATCCACCGGCTATTAGCAATATTAGGAAACTCTTTTTCTATTTCTTTAGCAAGTGTTGTTACTGCATTTTCAATATTACTAGGTACATTTTTAATACGGTGTGGTTTACATACAATATTACCATTTGCAATCTCACTAATGGTGTGAATTAGCTCTGGAATACCATCATTAAACCGAGCACTTGTTGGTACTACTGGAATACCTAAATCGCGCGCTAAAGTACGCTGGTCTATAGTAATGTGATTTCTTTTGGCTTCATCCATTAAATTTAAACACAGTACCGCTTTATCTGTAATTTCTAATATTTGAAGTACTAAATTTAAATTACGCTCTAACCTATTTGCATCAACAACTATTACAGTTACATTAGGTTTTCCGAAAAGGATAAAATCACGGGCAGTTTCTTCATCTTCAGATGTTGAAAGTAACGAATATGTTCCTGGTAAATCAACCAATTTAAATTTTTGATTATTATACTGAAACCCACCTTCGGCTCTGGTAACTGTTTTACCTGGCCAGTTTCCTGTATGTTGGCGCAATCCTGTTAATGCATTAAATACGGTACTTTTTCCTGTATTAGGATTTCCGGCTAAAGCCACAACAAAATCAAAATTACGAGTGTTTATTCCTAATTTTTTCAATCCTTCTGCATTGAAATATTCACAAGTTTCGCAAGCACTTTTTACTTTTGTGTCCATGATTTAATCTTTTTTAATAAGGATTTTTGACGCTTGTTTTTTTCTTAAAGCAATAGAAGTTCCTTTAATTAAATAGGCATGTGGTTCTCCTAATGGATTTATTAAATCTATTTTAATACGAGCTCCTTTTACAAAACCTAAATCTAAAAGTCGTCTTCTGCTTTCTCCTCTACTTTCTCTAGAAATTCCAATAATTTCGGCAGTTTCAGATGCTTTTAAACTTGATAATCTGGCAATATTATCTTCTATAACAATTTCCTTTTCAATAGGGGCAACAGTTAAGTTTGCTGCTACAATAGGCGCCAACCTAAACTCTTCACCTTCTGATAGAAATACAATACGGGTAGCATTGTTTTCAATGACTTTAATTAGGGAGCCTATATGAATGTTCTCTGCTAAAATTTGCTTGTAAATTATTTCGGGTTCATCTTCAATATGGGTAATTCTACCAACGGTATTTACAGGTAGCAGTGGTAATTCTGTTCCAGTAACCTCTGCCATTTTGCCTGTTTTTGTAGGAATAGGGTCTCCATGCGGATCGAACTTTGGGTTTCCTAAATGTAAAGCTAATGTGTTGGTTTCATCATGGTTTAACTTATGCTCCATTTTTTCGGCTCTATCATGCCATTCGGTTTTATCAAAGCCCGTTTTATCGGCTAAATAACGTTCCCAAAGCCTATGAACCCTTACAATACGCACCGCATATTCTCTACCGGTTTCCGTTAATTTTAAAATATCTGATTCAAAATAAATTAAATTATTAATGGTCATTTTTTTTATGGCTTCAACAATGCTTTTATTGTTAAAATTTAAAACCCTAACCAAAGTTTTCATATCTACTTTGTTTTCAGAATTTTCAAAATGATATAACTGCTTTAAAATATCTTCAATAATTGTTTTTTCATTGCCTTTTAAATTCCTTTTTAAAATCCAAAACCAACCTTTTTTTGGTTTAAACAGAACAAAAAGTAATATTGCAATAATAAAAAAGATGATAAGTGCCGATATTGGATTGTAGGTATTCATAATTAAATACTTAAGTATAAATTTTGAGCTACTTCTTTAGAAATAATCATTTTTTTAGATTTAGTTTCTATGGTTAACGAGTTATCAAAAGGTTCAAAATCTAAAACCTTAATACTATCTCCTAATGACAAATTATTTTTATTTAAATATTTTAAAAACGCATCAGAGGAGTTTTTAACTAAAGCTAAAACCCCCGCTTTTCCAGGATTTATATCTAAAATACTCACACTTTTTACGGGTAAATAATTTCCATCTCTATCTGGAATAGGGTCTCCATGTGGATCATGTGTTGGGTTTCCTAAAAAATCGTCTAGCTGGTTTACTAGTTTTAATGATTTTATATGCTCTAACTGCTCTGCAATATCATGAACCTCATCCCAAGAAAAATTTAATTTTTCTACTAAAAACACTTCCCACAATCTATGTTTTCTAACAACCAATGCTGCTGCTAAACGCCCTTTTTCTGTTAAACTTACTCCTTTATATTTTACGTAATTAGCTAGTTTTTTTTCTGCTAATTTTTTAATCATATCTGTAACCGAAGATGCTTTAGACTCAATTTTTTTTGCAATAGCGTTGGTACTTACAGCAACACTACCTTGTTGCCCTAACTGATAAATTGCTTTTAAATAGTTTTCTTCTGATAGTGAAACCATATTACAAAGATACGCTAATTTACCCAAGGTTAAAAATATTTTTAGACAAGGCTAAAGTTTTATTTTTATAGAACTTTTAAATTAAACACCTTATAATAAAATATTTATATATTAGTACTATGGCGCAACACAACGAACTTGGTAAAAAAGGTGAACAGTTAGCTGTAGATTTTCTTATTGAAAACGGCTACAATATTATAGAACGTAATTACCGGTTTGATAAAGCTGAAGTTGATATTATAGCTAAACAAAAAGACACACTTGCTATTATTGAAGTGAAAACGCGGTCTTCTAAAGATTTTGGTAATCCGCAAGATTTTGTAAAACCTAAACAAATTAAAAACTTAGTAAAAGCCGTTGATGAGTATGTTACTGTTAATGATTTAGAGGTTGAAGTTAGGTTTGATATTATTGCTATAGTTAAAGAAAAGAAAGGTTATAAAATAGAGCATTTAGAAGATGCTTTTTATCACTTTTAGTTAGAATATTTTTATAGCTAGATGCTGAAATAAATTAAGGCAACAAAAAGTTGAATTAATTTTTGTCAAAAACTTTCTTTAAAGCTTCAAAGTCTTCTGGTTTAGCAATAATTTTTTTGTCTTTATCTAAGATAAAATAAGTTGGCGTTGACGAAACTGCGTAATTATTTCCTATTTCATTTTCCCATTTACCTTCGCCATAAACATGAATAAACTCTGGGTAATTATATGTTAAACGTTTCCAGTTGTATGGTTCATCTTCTAAACCTATAGCAATAACTTTTACATTCTGTTGGTTTTTAATATAGGTATGTAGTTCTGGTATTTCATCTAAACAATGAGAACAAGTGCTACTCCAGAATACAATAATATATTTATCAAAACCTTCAATTTCACTTAATTTTGTTGAAGTGTTTTTTCCGTCTTGTGTTATTTCAAAAGAAAAATCTGGAGCTAATTTTCCAACAGAAATGTTAGAAAATTGTATTAAGCTGTTTAAAAGTTCTTGATCATTTAAATCTACTGCAATATCCATTAAATAATTCTCTGCAATATAATTGGCAACAGATTCAAAATTTAAATCTACCATTTGTTGCCATAGGCTAACAAGTAAAATGCGTTTTACTTCATTAGGAGCCTCTTTCATGGCTTTACAAACCACATCAATATTATGTTTGTAATTAACAATTTCATCATCAGAATCTATGGTCATTCCAAACACATAGTTTAGCATTTTCTCTTCTAAAAAGTTAGAACTTTGTAATGTTTTGTTTGTAAAATCTACATAATCAAAATAATGTTTCTTTAGGTTATTTACATAGGTTTTTACATCTTCAAAACCTTCGGGAATATATGGTTTGTTGGCTTTAATAAATTCTAACACTATATAGTCTTTAGCAGTATCTTCGTAGCTTTTTTGGGTGTCTTTTTGTGTTTGAAAAATTTTGGCTAAAGCCAATGTATCTGTGCTTTGTTCACTAAAAAATTTACCAATACTATAGGTTACCATAGACATACTGTTGGTGTAAGAAGTAAGCAGTTTATTTTCTATAGAACTTAGAAATTCTACGCCTGTTTCAGAATTAAAGGTTAGTTCTATATCTTCTTTACCATTATAAATAATATCAAAATTATAATCTTCTTGAGGAATAGCATATACTAATCTATACATGCCTTTTTTAGCTGTAGAGTCTAGTTTAATTTCAAAACTTCCATCCTCATTAATTTTAGCATTTGTTATATATTCTGAAACTGTTGGAGTAACTCTGTACAAAAGTGCTATTTCATAATCTTGTGCAGGTGAAAACGTTCCCTTTATTGTGTGTTGTGCCCAAAAAACTGTTGGTAGTAACAGTAGGGTTAATAAGTGTTTTACTGTGTATTTCATTTGTTAATATAATGCAATAATTAAGCCACAATAGGTTTTAATAGTTTTAAAGCTTTTTCTACTGATTTTACATTATCAAAAGTAAGCAATAATCGTAAGCCTTTGCGTGTTTGTTTCTCTTTCATTTTACATAAATGAGAGTTTGCTTGTACGTATTGCAATACTTTGGTAAACCATTTGCTTTGATAAAAACTACTTTGTTGATCGCTAATAAAATAGCCTACAAACTTACCTTGTTTCATAATAATTTTTTCAAAGCCTATTTGGGTGGCAATCCACTTTATTTGGACACTATTTAGTAAATCGGTCACTTGTTCTGGTAATGCTCCAAATCTATCTAATAATTCTTTTTCAAATTGATTTAATTCTGCTTCGGTTTTTAGCTCATTTAATTTAGTATAAAGACTTAAGCGTTCTGCAATGTTGTTTACATAACTATCAGGAAAAAGCAATTCAAAATCGGTATCAATGGTAACGTCTTTTACATAAATTTTGTCTGCATCAGGTTCGTTATACAAATCTTTAAACTCATTTTCTTTAAGTTCTTCAATAGCTTCATTTAATATTTTTTGATAGGTATCAAAACCTATTTCATTAATAAATCCGCTTTGTTCGCCACCAAGTAAGTCTCCAGCTCCACGAATTTCTAAATCTTTCATAGCTATATTAAAACCGCTACCAAGTTCTGTAAATTGTTCTAATGCCGATATACGTTTACGGGCATCATCTGTCATAGCAGAATATTCTGGGGTAATGAAGTAACAAAACGCTTTTTTATTACTACGCCCTACGCGTCCGCGCATTTGATGTAAATCGCTCAACCCAAAATTATTGGCATTATTTATAAAAATGGTGTTGGCATTAGGCACATCTAAACCACTTTCTATAATAGTGGTACTAACTAGCACATCAAACTCGCCATTCATAAAAGACAGCATAAGTTGCTCTAGCTTTTTACCATCCATTTGTCCGTGACCAATAGCTACTTTAGCATCTGGAACTAAACGTTGTACTAATCCGGCAACTTCTTTAATGTTTTCAATACGGTTATGAATAAAAAATACTTGTCCGCCACGTTGTATTTCATAACTAACCGCATCTCTTATAGTTTCTTCATTAAATCTAATTACGTGGCTTTCAATAGGATACCTGTTAGGAGGCGGTGTAGTAATGACTGATAAATCTCTAGCAGCCATTAAACTAAATTGTAATGTACGCGGAATAGGAGTTGCTGTTAATGTAAGTACATCAACATTTTCTTTAATGGTTTTTAATTTTTCTTTTACTGCTACACCAAATTTTTGTTCTTCATCTACAATAAGAAGTCCTAAATCTTTAAACTTAACATTTTTATTTACTAGTTGATGGGTACCAATAATGATATCTACTTTTCCTTGTTCTAAAGCCTCTAGTGTTAAACGTTTTTCTTTAGCAGTTCTAAATCTATTTAGGTAATCTACAACAACAGGAAAATCTTGTAAACGTTTTTTAAACGTTCTTGAATGCTGATATGCTAAAATAGTAGTAGGTACCAAAACAGCCACTTGTTTACCGTTATCTACAGCTTTAAAAGCTGCACGAATGGCTACTTCGGTTTTTCCAAAACCAACATCACCACAAACCAATCTATCCATGGGGCGCTCGCTTTCCATATCGGCTTTAATATCGGCCGTTGCGGTACTTTGGTCTGGAGTGTCTTCATATATAAAAGAAGCTTCCAACTCATGTTGCATATAACTATCGGGGTTGTATTGGTAGCCTTTTTTAGTTTTTCGCTTTGCGTAGAGTTTAATTAAATTAAACGCCACATGTTTTACCCTAGCTTTGGTTTTTTGCTTTAAATTTTTCCAAGCAGCACTACCTAGTTTATATATTTTAGGAGGCTTACCATCTTTACCGTTATACTTAGTTATTTTATGTAGTGAGTGAATGCTTAAGTAGAGTACATCTCGCTCTCCGTAAATAAGTTTAATGGCTTCTTGTTTTTTGCCTTCTACATCTATTTTTTGCAGCCCTCCAAAACGCCCAATACCATGATCTATATGGGTTACATAATCGCCTACATCTAAATTTGTGAGTTCCTTTAAAGTTATGGCTTGCTTTTTAGCATATCCGTTTTTTATATGGAATTTGTGGTAACGTTCAAAAATTTGATGATCTGTGTAGCAAACTATTTTATTATCATGGTCTACAAAACCTTGGTGTAATGATTGCACTATGGTTTTATAATGAACATCTTCTTCTACATCTTCAAAAATATCATGAAATCGTTTTGCTTGTTGTTCACTAACACAAGCTATATAATTGGTATAACCTTTATTATGATTAGTATTTAAATCTTCAATTAAAAGATTGAATTGTTTGTTAAAAGCGGGTTGTGGCGAAGAATTAAAGATAATTTCATTGCCTTTACTAAACACACTCTGAGTGCCAAACTCTATAATTGAAAACTCTAATAATTGCTTTTTTAATAATTTTGAATTACAAAATAATTCTTCGGGCTCATTGTGCTTTAATTCTGATGATAAACCCTTAAAAGCCTCTTCTGCTTTAACAAAAAAATCATCAATTCTAGAAAAACATAAGTCGGCATTTTTTAAGCATACCACTGTTTTTTGTGCTATATATTTTAGAAAGCTTTGTCTGCTTTCTTCTAAAAACTTATTAGCAACATTAGGGATAATATTAATCTTCTTTATTTGCTCTTTTGATAGTTGCGACTCAACATCAAAAGTTCTAATACTATCTACCTCATCACCAAAAAACTCTATACGATAAGGTTCATCATGCGAAAACGAAAACACATCAACAATACCACCACGTACCGAAAATTCTCCTGGTTCTGTAACAAAATCAACGCGTTTAAATTTATATTCAAACAACACTTCGTTTACAAAATCTATAGAAAGGTTATCTCCTACGGCTACTTTTAGTGTGTTTCGTTCTAACTCGCGCCTTGTAACAACTTTTTCAAAAAGCGCATCTGGGTAGGTAACTATTATTGCCGGTTTTTTACGGGAGTTTATTCGGTTTAAAACCTCTGCACGTAATAATACGTTGGCATTATCGGTCTCTTCTATTTGGTAAGGCCTACGGTAACTACCGGGGTAGAACAGCACATCTTTATCATTAATAAGCTGCTCTAAATCATTTAAATAATGTGCCGCTTCTTCTTTATCATTAAAAATTAACAAAAAAGGTTTTTCTGTAAATTTAAATGATGTTGAAATAACATAAGAAAACAAAGACCCAACCAGCCCTTTTAAATGAATTTTATTTTCTGGTTTGCCAATAGAATTTTGCAGATTTTGCATTTGCAAAGCCTGTTCATAAACTTGAGAGAGATTTGAAAAGCTCAATTATTTAACCCTGTTTTTTACCAGTGCAAATATAGGTGTTAAATTTATTTTTAAAATGATTTTAATTTTTAATTAATACAATGTATTACTAATCTTTATATTGTAAGAAAATTGCTGAATTTCGTTTCACATTGGATATAAAAATATGCAACGCGATTTATATTAATAAGATTATTGATTCTAAATTGATTACAACTGTGAATGTAGAAAATCAGCCGTATCTTTCAATCCTCTATTCCTAAGTATATCCAAAACTTGAAACTCATCCAAATCTGGATTTCTTCTATGAAGAACTAATTCCTTAAAAGCTTGGACAGCTTGTTCGGGATTTAAATCTATAATATCTGTTAAAAAATCATCGGCTGTTTTGGCTGTTAGCCCAAAAGAAGCTAAATAATCTTTAGGAAAATCTTTTATGTTGTTCGTAACAATAATATTTGCATTCGTCTTAATTGCTGCCGCAAGAACATGCCTATCCTTTGGATCTGGTAATTCTAAATTATTTATTAATCCAGAATAATTAGTAACTAAAGCATCAGGGAATGCAGTGTTTGCCTTTTCTACTCTTCTATTAGCTTCTTTCACACTTACACCCTTTCTTGTCATAACATCTTTCCATTCATCAAATATATGTTCACTCCATTTTGGAGTGAACATGTCATGATACGCAAACCAAAAAAGTAAATCACGAATCTCAATCGGATAAATTACATTAGTATCTAATACACATTTAAATCTTACACTATGAATCATATAATCCCAATTCTTCGTCCGACTTCATTATATCAATAATATTCTGTTTCTGAACCTCTTTCATCTTCGTTTTATACCTTATGACATCCTCAAACTTAATCCTTCTATGTTTACCAATTTTTGTATATTCTATTTGCCCCTCTTCAAGAAGTTTAACTAAGTGAGGCCTAGAGCAACCTATAATCTCTGCTGCTTTTTGGGTTGTAACTTCTGTGGCAACTGGAACTAATGAAAATGGTTTCCCCTGGCTCATTGCCTTTAATATTTCTCCTAAAAATTTCAAAGCACTTAATGGAATTTTTATTCTCTCTTGAGTTTCCTCAATCTCAATCTCAGGATTTTTAGATTTTAATTGTTCGATAACTGAAGTCAAAGCATCATAGGACTCTATTGCCAACCTTTGCTCATCTTTCGAAGGCTTATTAATTTTTTTATAAGTTTCCATTGTCGCTGTTTTAAGTAATCTTACACAATATTAAACGAAATAAACGAAACAATCTTGCAAATTGATGTTAAATTTTTAAAAAACAATTTACAACAACACGGTTGGTTCTAACTTACTTACAAAAATGTTAAACAAAACTCTGTCGTGTCCTAAATATAGAATAACATATGTTAGCAAACATTCCCTACATTAGAAATTAACAGGCATGTCTGAAATTCCTAACGAAGAAAGGATTAAGTAGTGAAATATCTATATTCACAAATTCATTAATTTAAAATGAGTAAAACCCAACTACTTGCCCCTGAGCTAGCAGAAGGGTGTGGTAACTCCCAAAAAATTAAAATTTGGGTTTATAATCTTAAAAATAATATGTACGTTTGCAGCACTAAAAAACAAAATTATATGTCTTTTTCAGATTTATTTGATAGCGGATTTAAAAAGCGTAATGAAAGCCATTTTGCTTCTATAGTAAGAGTTGCAATGGCCGATGGTGTAATTACAGATGATGAAAAAGCCTTTTTAGATAGGTTAGCCAAAAATTTAGATATTAGTGAAACAGAGTATAAATCTATTTTAAAAGATTATAACGAGCACCCTATTAATCCGCCTGTTTCTTATGACAGACGTTTAGAGCGTTTATATGATTTAGTAAGAATGGTTTATGTAGATGATATACAAGGGGAACCAGAATATTCTTTATTAAAAAAGATAGCCGTTGGCTTAGGGTTTCATGCTGTAAATGTGAAATATATAATTGACAAAGCATTATCTTTAGTAAGTACTGGAGCTGATTTAGACACTTTTGTGGATGCCATTAAAAACATGAATAGATAAGAAAAATTAAAAACTATCATATTTTAAGCGTCCAACTTTTGTTGGACGTTTTTTTTTGAAAAAAATTTAGATTAATTGAAAAACTATTTAAAAAAATAAAATATACGCCATTTAATGTGTAAGCAACTAGGAAACAAACCTTTGCCTAAAAACACTAATATCTGCTAATAAGCGGACAGGGATTTAATTGCCTAAAGTGAATATTAACTATCTGAAAATCAATAAATTAATTGTAAAATTATTTTGTTATTAAAAAATTTGTTTTAATATTTGCACCGCAGTTTAAAACAAAATACTGCATTATAAATAACTAATAAAAACAAGAAGCCATGTTAAAACATAGTACACCTATTTGGAATACTTATCGTGATTTACAATCACTCATGAGGCTTCGGTATTTTCTGTAGATTAACTTCCCAGATAAAAACCCCGAAGCATGTAAGTAAACTGTTTCGGGTTTTTTATTTCTAAAATTCAAGAGTAAAAATCTGAATCATTTTAAAAGCGCAATTTTTATGTGCTATTAAAACAGACTTTAACTAGTCACTATTTAAAAACAAGGTTCTGGTGCCCCATAACGTTGGGTAAAAGTCTATACCTAAAAATTTAAAAAAATGGAAAATAATTTACATAACACCTATTTGTTAAAAGCTATACAAGCCTACCCGTATGAATTAGAAAAAGCTTATGAAGCTTTAAACTATGCTTTGTCTTACAATCCAGAAAGTGTAAAAGCGTTGTGTTTAATGGCTAAAATACAAATAGAACAATTTGGCAATTTTAACCTTGCAAAAGCCTACTATCAAGAAGCTTTAGCTTGTAATGTGCATGACGCAGATATATACCCGGGTTATATACGCCTATTGGTAAACAACGGTAACTATGAAGAAGCTGAAAAACTAATAGATTTTGCATTAAGTTTTAAAGGCACTAAAAAAGCAAACATATTATTAGCACAAGCCTCTCTTTTAGAAGCTCAAAATAATTATGATAAAGCCGAAAACGTTTTACAAGAAGCCAAAATAATTGCTTTAAATAACGAGTTTATAAACTATGTTAACGATGTTATTTCTCGTATTACCATAAAGCGTAAGCTTTTAAATAGTAATAAGCAAGTAAATAAACCCGTAACTAAAAATGAGCCCGTTGAAAACAAAAAAAGTTGGTTTCAAAACAGGTTGAATAATTTATTGTAATACCATTTCTAGTAAATGAGTAGGTGTTTTTGGGGCGTAACCCCGCTTTTGGGCGGGGTCGCGCTTTCACTACTCGCTCTTTGCAAGGAGCTCAAACATACCGTTCAATCGCTTACGCAAACTGTAAATAATAGTATAATTAATTATTTACTCTCGTCCCAATTTTATATTAAGTCTTCTTGTAACACTTCTCTTGGCAAACTTTAGGCGCTTCTCAATAAATGTTATTCGAATTCCCAATAGCAAAACAATACCTCCTATAATCATTTGAACAGAAATTTGTTCACCAATAAATAACCAAGCAAAACATGAGGCCAAAAGCCCTTGAGCAAGCAAACTAACCGAGACCCTGGTGGCTCTCATCTGTTTTGTAGCATAGCTAATTAAAAACCAAGCTAATAATTGACAAACAAGCGCTTGTATAAGTAATACAAACCATCCCATATCGCTAAAACCTGTAAAGGGCTCATTCAGCAGGTAACTAACAATACCCAAATGCGTTGTGGAACCTACCAAGTTTAGAACCATGAAGGTAGAAATGTTCATGCTTTTTAAAACATATTTGCTTATAAGCATATAAAAAGCATAAAACACACCTGATAAAACCCCAAAACTAAAAGCCAAATCAAAATCTAAGTTTTTAAAAACATCAAAACCAACCAAAAGTATCATGCCCATTACAGCTATAAGAGCTCCAATCCAAAAGTTTGATTTGGGTTTGTCCTTTAAAAACAAGAAAGCCAAAATACCAACCCATATAGGAGAGAGGTTGGTAAGCAACGAAGCTTGGGTTGCTGAGGATTGTTGGATGGCAATATTCCATACGGCCACATCACTTCCAAAAATCACACCACATAATAAGGCAAGAACTAATCCTTTGCCATTGGTAATCTTAAAATTCCCCTTAACAAGAACATAAGGCAATAGAACAATTAAGGAAAATGCCATTCTGTAAAACGCCGAAATGACACCTGGCGTTAAATTTAATTTTACCAATATGGGAAAAATCGATATGCAGATAATTCCAACCATCAAAGCGATTCTTGCCTTTTTCATTAGAATAATAAATTAATGAATTAAACCTGCAAAATTACATTACAAAACAATGACATCGACATTAATGCTGGATAAAAGTTGTTAAATTTTTCTGCAATTACCGTTTCTAAGAGACGGTTTTTAATCCAACAATTGAGGCAATGAGTGTGGTGATGAAAAACAATCTCCAAAAAGTAGCTGGTTCGTTAAAACAAAAATGCCCACCAAAACGGTACCAACAGCACCAATACCTGTCCAAACAGCATAAGCAGTGCCTATTGGTAAGGTTTGTGTGGCCTTAACCAACAACCACATGCTCATGAACAAACACGTCAAAAAACCAATAAACCAAAAACTAGAAATAGAACCTACGGTTTCCTTAACCTTGCCTAAACAAAAGGCAAAGGCAACTTCAAACAATCCTGCTATGATTAAGATAATCCAATTCAATTTATTTGTGAAGTTTTAACTGAATACGCTTTCGCGGAATATCTACATCTAAAACTTTTACTATAATTTGTTGGTGCAACTGCACATGCTCGTTTACATCTTTCACAAAACTATCAGAAAGGTTTGACACATGAATTAAACCACTTTCTTTAATACCAACATCAACAAAACAACCAAAATTAGTGATGTTGTTTACTATACCGGGTAAAAGTTGACCCTCGCGTAAATCATTAATTGTTTTTATATTTTGATTAAATGTGAAAACTTTAGCCTGTTCACGAATATCTAATCCGGGTTTTTCAAGCTCTTTTACTATATCTTGAAGCGTAGGTAATCCAAATTTTTCTGAAACATATTGTTTTAAATTAATGCTTTGCAACACTTGTGCATTACCAATAAGTTCGCCAACGGTTTTATCTTCGTTTTTGGCAATGGTTTTTACAATATGATAACTTTCTGGGTGCACTGCAGAATCGTCTAACGGGTTTTTTGCATCTTTAATTCTAAGAAATGCAGAACCTTGCTCAAAAGCTTTTCCTCCTAAACGTGGCACATTTTTTAAATCGGTTCGTGATTTAAACGCACCGTTTTCATCACGATAAGTCACAATATTTTCGGCAAGTTTAGGTCCTATTCCAGACACATAACTTAACAAAGGTTTACTAGCGGTATTAATATTTACACCAACGGCGTTTACACAGTTTTCTACAACTGCTTCTAAGGATTTTTGCAGTTTAGTTTGATCTACATCATGCTGATATTGGCCAACACCAATACTTTTAGCATCAATTTTTACTAATTCTGCTAAAGGGTCTTGTAAGCGTCTGCCAATTGACACTGCTCCCCGAACCGTAACATCATAATTTGGAAATTCTTCTCTAGCAATTTTTGATGCCGAATAAATGCTAGCCCCCGCTTCACTAACTACAAATACCTGTATATCATTTTTAAATTTGATTTTTCTAACCAAAGCTTCAGTTTCTCGCGAAGCGGTTCCATTACCAATAGCAATAGCTTCAATTTTATAAGCTTCGGCAAGTGTGCTTATTTTTTTAATAGCTCCGGTACTATCATTTTTTGGGGCATGCGGGTAAATGGTTTCATTGTGTTTTAATTGTCCTTGTGCATCTAAACACACCACTTTACAACCGGTACGAAATCCAGGATCTATAGCCAATACCCGTTTTTCTCCTAATGGCGAGCCTAACAACAATTGTTTTAAGTTTTTAGCAAACACGGTAATGGCTGCTTCATCGGCTTTTTCTTTGGCTATTTGCAATGCTTCATTGGTTAACGATGGTAACAATAAACGTTTGTATGCATCTTTTATAGCTATTGCTATTTGTTCGGCGCAATCATTATTCGATTTTATAATGCGCTGTTCAATTTTATTTAACGCTCTATCGTCATCAATTTCAATTTTTACACGAATAAACCCTTCTTTTTCTGCTCTTAAAATAGCCAACAAACGATGAGAAGGAATTCTGCTAAGCGATTCTTCCCAATTAAAATAATCTTTAAATTTTTGGGCTTCTTCTATGTTTTCTTTTGCTTTTACAACTTTAGTTGAAATTATTGCAAAACGTTCCAATTGGTAGCGTATGTTGTTACGAATATCGGTACGTTCGTTAATCCATTCTGCAATTATATGGCGGGCACCTTCTAAAGCATCTTCAACAGAATTTACTTCTTCTTTTACATATCTGTATGCCACCGATTCAACATCGCGGGCATTTTGGCTCATAATAATTTTAGCCAAAGGCTCTAACCCTAATTGGCGCGCTTTTTCGGCTTTTGTTTTGCGGCTTTTCTTAAAAGGAAGGTATAAATCCTCAAGGGTTGTTAAGTCTTGAGCAAACTCTATTTTTTGTTGTAATTCTGAAGTTAATACACCTTGTTCTTCTAAGGTTTTTAATATAGCGCTTTTACGCTTTTCTAAGGCTTCAAACTGTTCTTTATACTTTACAATATCGCCAATTTGAACCTCATCTAAATTACCCGTTGCTTCTTTTCTGTAACGGGAAATAAACGGAATGGTACAAGCATCATTAAGTAAATTTATGGTGTTGTGTATAGCAATTTTGGGCAATTGGGTGTGCGAAAAAATATAATCGGTTACTAACATAAATAGGCGCTTCTTGTTCTGTAAAAAGCAAATATAGAAAGTTGTATTATTAAAATATACGACATTTATCGTATTTCTTCACACTTCATTAAAAAGTAGTTTTGTTAACCTCAACAACATGTATTTTTATGAAAACATTAAAAAAATTATACCTATTAATTACACTAATCTTAACTTTTAATGGTTATGCACAAAAAGTAGATTTTATAAATGCACCTTTAAACCCTATTGCTGTAAAATATAAACTTGAACATTTTAATCTCAAAGGAGATGTTTATGGTTATGATCATTTTATTTTCTCAGAAAGCGGTTATTTAATAAGCTCTAATGAACTGGTAAATTCTAAAGTCTTTATTTATGATGAAAATAACAGACTACTACACAATACTGAAGGTGAAACCTATAAGTATAATGACCAAGGTTATATAGCAGAACAAACGTATGCTCATTTAGGGAAAAAAACCATAAAATTCCATTATAATCCAAAAGGATTGCTAATCAAAAAAGAACATGATACGTATAGCACTATTTATGAGTACGATAGCTTAAACCGCATAATAAAACAAATATCAAACATTCAAATAATAAATTACACCTACAAAAAAGAAGGTGATGTACTTTACGTAGAAGAAAATAAAACAAATGGCGAAGAAAATTTTAATACTATTAAACACGCATTCAGGAACGGCCATAGAATAGCGTTTAACACTGTAAAATTTGAGCCAACATTCGATAAACATGGCAATACATCAATTGCTGGTTTTAACCAAACGATACTTTACAGTGAATTAGCCAACACACCCGAATTATCACTTATTTACAAGAAAAGTTCATATAGAATGAATGATTTATCTAATTGTAAACTGTACGTAAATAACAAAATTGTAAATTTTTTAAACACGCGTTTAATTAATGATAAAGATGTTATGGTTTACAACCCTTTTCAAGAAAACTATATGATTATTCGTAACGCGCTTGACGAAGCTAAATCTGGTAAAAAGCAAGTATTTGAAACCATATATTTAAACACGTATACTTACTTGCAGGCTACTAAAAAGTCTTATTATTTATTTTATAAAGGCATTAGTATATCAAACAAATTCTATCTTAGAAATAAAAGTTTAAAGATTTACAATCAGTTTAACAATGCGATTTGTTATGACGATTTTTTAGATAAAACATTTTTTGTAAAAATGACTCCTAATTTAAATGAGGTGTTTCTTCCACTTGAAGAATTACAATCTGAAGACAATATTTTCTTTATGATAAATGATGAAACAAAAATTTTTGTTGAAAAAGGAATGGCTTTAAAAAATTCTGAATACACCTTTGCTTACAATAATAATGATTTTGTGCTTTTTAAAAATAATGAACCTCTTTACTACTTTCCTAATTTAAAAAACGCCGAAAAAGAAATGGTTCACCCAGGTAGGAAATACAATAAAACAACAGACACATATCAAATTGCAAAAAAAAATACTGAAACACCAAAAAATATCTCAACTTGTCTTTCAGGAAATTGTATAAATGGCTACGGCGAGTTAAAAACCGATGAATATATACTAAAGGGCTTTTTTAAAAACGGAAAAGCTAACGGTTTTGGCAAGCAAACCTTTAGCAATAACGCTAATTATTACGAAGGTAATTTTGTTGATGGTTTTAGAAATGGTTTTGGCATGTTTATATGGCATGATACCAAACAATACTACATTGGTCAGTTTAAAAATGGTACGTTTCACGGTTATGGCTACCTAAAAAAAGGTGGCGAAATTTTACAAGCGGGTTATTACGAAAAAGGTAAACAAACCCGTAACATGATTACTACTAATTTTAAAAACAAACGTGCTGTTGGTAATTGTATAGGAGACTGTAGCAACGGTTTTGGCTTTTATCAATTTGCAAATCGAGATACTTACGTGGGCTTCTTTACTAATGGGCAACTAGATAAAGTTGGCGCCTACGGATGGACATCGGGCGATAGCTATATTGGCGAAATACAAAATAAAAATTTTAGCGGCCAAGGGGTACAATATTATAAAAGCTCTGGAACAACTTATTACGGTAATTTTTCTTCAGGGCAACGAAATGGCCTTGGGGTTTATCTGGACAAAAACAAACAAATAATTAATAAAGGCTATTGGGTAAATGGCACACTTAAAACGGCGTATTAAAAACAAGCAATAATGAAACAATTAATAATATCTTTCACAACAAGTATATTTTTACTTAATATATCCATTGGTTTTGCACAATCACTTACGGATATACGTAACACAGATTATGGTTTTACAAAAAAAGTTACAAAAGTAGAAGCTATTTTTTACAATCTAAATAAAAACCCTATTAAAACAGTTGCTTACCAATTTAATGAAGACGGTTTTATTAAAGATTATCATGTTAAAAATTTAAAAGATAATTCTTGGCAGAAAACAAAAAGCTATTACAAAAACAATAGACTTTACAAACGTGTTTTTAAGCATAGTAATTCTAATTTCAATAAAAAGCATCGCTACACTTATAATGAAAATGGTAACTTAATCAATGAGCAAATTCGTTTAAATAACGGAAATACCAATACTGTAAAATACGAATATAAAGACAATTTACTTCACAAAATTAGCAGTAATGTAGATGAAACTGTAATCACACATCACTATACCCAAAAAGGACATTTATTTAAAAAAGTGGTTTCAAAAAAACAAGCCGATAAACCAGAGGTTATATCCAATCATTTTTATTTAGAAAATAAAGAAATTTTCTCTTACACAGCGCCAAAAAACCATTATAAAGCACATATCTATAATGAAAACGTATACATTGGTTTTGAACTTATAAACGACGAGCGTGTTAAAAGCAAACTAGACAGAGGCATACAACGATTTAACAAAGAAGCACCTAAAGATAATCTTCCGTTTAATTTACAAAAACATTGTAACCAAACTTGGCAGTTTTACGATAAAAATTTAGACAAAGTAATCCCTTTTGAAATAAAAATTTACAAGTACAAAAAAGATGCTTCGGGTAATAAAATAAAATATGCTGAAGCAATAGTTGATATAAAAACTAAAACCATTTCTAGCGTTAGTTTTTACAAAACAACATTTAAAAATAATACTGTTGTAGGTAATACAGCTTTCGATGAAAACCTATTTTCAGAATTTAAAGAAGATATTACATATGTAAATATCCCATAACATTTATTAAATGACAACTACCAATTTTGAAATAAAACCACTATCCTCTCAAGACAGAAATAAACTTAGAAAGCAGTACCTTTTTGCTGTTTTGTTTTTACTTGTTGCAAGTGCTATATTTTCTTTCATCTATTTTTTTGTTATAAAACCAGATAACTTTAGTACTATTCCTATAGTGATGTTTTCTATATTTCTGCTATTCTTTGCTGGTATTTTTTCTTATATATTCTGGAATACCTATATCGATTTAAAACGAGGTATTAAACACTGTTATACAGGTATTATTACCGATAAACGTGTTGACAAACACACTACTAAATCAAGAAGTTATAATACCAGAATGGGCACAAATACAAGACACAAGTCTAGCAGAACCTATTATTATATAAGTATTGATAACAACGAACATAGTGTACCCTATTCAAAATACACAAAAGTAAACATTAACGATAAAGTGTATTTAGAGTCTAGTCCAAAAAACAAAGAAGTTTTAGCTTTTACTATTTTAGAAAAAAATCAAAATGCAGTTACCACAACTGCCAACACCTCTTATTCTGCTCCTTTTAAAAGTAAAAGCATTACCAAGCCAATGCGCCAAAGTGACATTGATTTAGTAAAAAAACGCTTCTTTAAAAAAGTAAGGCGAGCATTAATTTACATTGCTATTTATAGCATTTTATTATTTACACTATGGCAAGGAATTTTCATTTTTTTAATCCCAGTAATAATAGCCTTTATTTTTACTTCAATTAAACTGCTTATTTTAATTAATAACTATGCAAAATTTAATAGAAATGGAAAGCTAAAGCAAATAACTACAGTACAAGTAACCGATAAATTAACAATGACTTCTAATACTAGCTCAACTAAATTTAGAGTGATAACAAATGTTGAAAATATTGATGTTTCACAAAAAATATACAACAAACTAAAGACAAATGATAGTATAGAATTACACAGAGCAACCTTTCTTAAAAACTTAGTAGGTGTTAGTATTAATGAAGGAACACAATATTTAGAAAATTTATGAAAGCTGTGTTTATCAAAATAGCATTAAACATAGTACTTATATTTTTTATAAGCAATAAGCTATATAGCAATGCTTCTCAACCCGGAATTTGGAACGCAGGCGGAACAGTATTTACAATGCTTTACCCTGAAGATTCGCTCTCGTTTAAAAAGGTACAAATGCAAAAGGAGCAAATATACATTCAATTGTACAAAGGCTTTGCTGTTGTAAAAGGAGTATACCTGTTTAGAAATACAACAAATGAGACCCTACAATTCAAAATGGGCTATCCTATTAACGGCATTTATGCAGGTGGCGAAAATGATTTAAACGAAGTTACTCTAGACTCCCTAAGCCAGTTTAAAATAAAAGCAAAAAACAAGTGGATAAACTTACTGAATGAAAAACACCCAGAACTAAATAACAGTAACAACAAAACTCAAGCTTTTACTGATAATTGGAAGGTTTGGAATATGACATTTACACCCAACGAAATACAACAAGTAGAAGTGTTTTTTATTGTAAACACCAATAATGCTCAAGTAAGAAAGGGTTATGATGTAGATTATAAAAATGCATTTATTTACTTATTAGAAAGCGGAAGCGTTTGGCATTTACCTATAGAAAAAGGAGACTTTTACATTCAATTAATGGATGATTTACATACTGAAGATATAAACGGTTTATCAGCTGGTTTTAATTTTAAATTCAATAATAAACACAAGCTTTATGCTGGTAAAAAACGTAACTTTTCACCTACAGCAAAAGATAATTTAGTAATTACCTATTTTGAAAAAAACACTCATTTTTCGTTTAAAGAAGTGCTTAACAATACCAATCAATTATTTTCATCAATAAATAAGTTGAGCCATTTACCTAAAAGTAATCTTGTTTTTAATACAATAAACCTTGGCAACCCATATACTGTAAAAACTACTTTTCAAGGTGCTTTACCGGGTCTTTTAATGCTATTAGTTATTTACACACCAATAATATTAGGTATCATAGTCTTACTCTTCATTATAAGGTTTGTAATTAAACGTAGAAAAGCAAAAAATAACCACACAACTTAACCTTACTATGAGTCATACATCATCAATTTTAGAAAAGCACACAAAACATTATGCTCAATGGGATTTTTTAATATTTTTCTTAATTACTGCTTTGTCTATTTTAAACGGAAATACCACAGTTTTTTATGTTATTTACTTTTTTTGGTGGCATGAACTTATTAGAATTGTTATTGATAGAATTTGTTATAAAATGAATAAAAATGCTGCACTTGCAAACTATAAGAAGACGGGTATATTTAGCTCTTTTATTCAAATGGGGGTTTATTTTATATTTATTGTGGTGTTTTTTGCATTTATGACCAATTGGAAGAACCAAGACTTAATACAGACTAATATGAAGATTTTGTTTTTTAAAAATTGGTTTTTTAATGCCAACTTAGTATTTGTAGCTGTAGAACGTACACTACTTCATTATACTCAACAACCTTTAAAAGTGTTTTTTGGAAATTTTACAGCCAATATGCTTATTCTACATGTTTCAATAATCCTAGGAATTATCTTAATGCTTTTTGTAGTTAGAAATTTTCCTGAAATTTTTACACCAAACAATTTATGGGGTTCTGTTATTATTGTATCCCCATTTTTACTTATTAGAGCTTTAATTTTACGATTTAAATTAAAATATAAACGTACCATTGTAAAGTCTTCAAAATAATATGTTTGAAAATATAACCTTAAATAATACTATAGAATTAAAACAACTCTCTTTTATTTAGAGATTGTTTATGCCACTTTTTTAATTAAATCAAAGCAAGGGCACTTTTTACAACGTTTGTTTTCGCCTTTTTTATACTTTTTACAGCAATTGCTTTTTACTTTTTCAGGGAGTTCTATCCCCAATTTGCGTAACTTTTTAATGGCTTTTTTTTGCTTCTTCTTTTTACCCACAGGAAATAAAAATAACTAAATATAACGGCAAAAATAAGTTATTTTTAATTAATCTAAATAATATTAAATGTTAAAATTATTCTATAAAATTTTGTTAGAATCTGAATTTCTTATAGTTGCATGTTTTTTTTTGTAACGAATGAAATTAAACAGGATTCTATTAAAATAAAAAAAGGTCATTCTAAATAAATAGAACAACCTCATTAACACAATGAAACAAAAATTACTTAACTGTAAGTGTATATTGCGGTGTTGGATTTAACGGACAAAAATAAACGTACTCACCCTTAGTTAATTTGGTAGCTTTTGAAGTTTGAGTTTCACCATTTTTTACAACTTGTGTTACATAAGCCGATTGTATATGGTTTTCTGGTTTACTGGCATCTTTTCCTTTAGGTACAAGTACTAAACCAACATCTTTACCAACATTGTTGTTAGCCACCGCAAACACATAGGTGCCTTCATTAACTGTTACAGATTTTTGTGTAAATTCACCTTTAGTTTGCTCTAAAGCTATGGTTTTTACTTCTTGTGCTTGGGCATTAATTGTAAATGCTAAAACTATTACTAAAATTGATACTACTTTTTTCATCTTTTAAAATTTATTTGATTAATTAAATTGTTATTTATACTGTTGCTGGCTCTAATGGTTTTGCTAACGGAAAATCTACTGGCACTTGAGTGGTATTATGGATATAATTAGAAATGGTTTTTTCTCCAACTAAAACTAAAACATCAATTAAATTGCCTTTAGAGTAACCAGCATTACAGAAATTATTTAAAATGTCCTGATTTGTATTCCCTCTGTTTTCGGTTGCATTTTTAGCTAATTTTGCCAAGGCATCTAACTTGTTATCAAAAGATGCATTTCCGCTTCTTATTTCAAGAATTTGAGCATCTGTAAATCCGTTCATTTTACCAATAGCTGTATGTGCAGATAAACAATAAATACAGCTATTCACCTCACTTACTACTAAGTTTACTACCTCTTTTTCTTTTGCTGAGAGTGAGGTTTTAGCATTAGCAAAATTTAAATAGTTTTCTAATGCAGTTTCACTATGCGCATAAGTGGCATATAGGTTTGGTACAAAGCCTAAGGAATTCTGTAAATTATCAAAAATAGCCTGATTATTTGGGCTTACTTCTTCTCTTGTTGGGATATTAATTTTACTCATAATGATTTTCTTTTTTATTTATTACTGATTTAAAATTTTGGTACAAATTTGTGACTTGCAATAGGTTTTCGCCATGTATAAATGGCCTAAATAATTGTCAATTATTCCTTTTACAAATGAGATGACACTTGTGGTCTTTCTGCATCACAATAGAAATCGTGAATATGCTTTTGCTCACAATGTGTTTTTGGAGAAATAGTATTTACTACTCTTTTTCTTTGTCCTCTAAAGATTTCAATTAAATTGAAAATAGATATGTGTTTTAAATTCATGATTTTGCTGTTTAAAATTATACTGCAAAGATGAATTAAAGGAAGAAGTGAAAGAATGATAAGAATGCCTAAAGGCTTGTCTATTTTTCCCTAAGAAGCTTTTATATTTATTTTTTTAAAGTCTGTGGGCGAAAATGAGGTTTGTTTTTTAAATAACCGGCTTAAATGTGAAGCATCTTCAAACCCTAAATCATAGGCTATTTCTTTGGCGGTTTTATCGGTGTAGATTAAAAGACGTTTAGCTTCTAGTACAATACGTTCATGTATAATTTGTAACGGACTTGTATTTAATTTTGCAAACGTGTTTGATAGGGTTTTGGGTGATTTAAATAATTTTTCGGCATAAAACGATACACTATGCTCAGTTTTAAAATGAGCTTCTACCAACATATTAAACTCACGAAGTAAATCAATTTTTGTATTACTAGTAGTTTCTGTAAACCCTTCTTTGGCTTTCAACAAACGAGTGGCTATTATAATAAATCTTGCCATTAACATCCTTAACATTTCTGCTTGTATGGTATCTTTAGTTTCAAATTCTTCTAAAAAAATATCATTTAACATATTTAATTTTTGATGCTCTTTGGCATTAAGTTCTATAATAGGCATATGCACATTTCCAAAGAAAAGAAGTCCTGCACAACTAACTTCATGGTCGTGATCTTTAATACAATAAAATTCTCTGTTAAATTGATACACTACTAAATCATGCCCAGAAACATATTGAAAATATTGTACTGTAGTTAAGGTTATAATACTATTAGGAGCAATAGTATAAGGAACACTGTCTACTACAATTTTTGCAGAAAAACCTTGAGTTCTTACAAAAGTGTATAACTCTGGTTTTTTAGGTGTTCTATAGGGATTTAGAAGTTCCTCATCTCCTAATTTTAAAATAGCATTGGTAGAAAACTCTGTGAATGTTTTTTGCATACAGCGTTAGTCTGTTCTAGCAAAAGAACATTACAAGCAGCATCTATTTACCAGTATTTTTAAGTTTTTGAAATTATACTAACTTATTTGCAACCCATTACCTACCTTGTCGCTATCAGGATTTACAAACACCAATTTACCATCTGGAGTTTCGGTCATTAAAATCATACCTTGACTTTCTACGCCACGTAATGCTCTTGGTGCTAGATTTACTAAAACGGTTACTTTTTTACCAACAACTTCTTCGGCTGTAAAACTTTCGGCAATTCCAGAAACAATGGTTCTAGTATCAATACCTGTATCAACCTTTAACTTTAATAGCTTTTTGGTTTTAGGCATTTTTTCGGCTTCTAGAATGGTTCCAACACGAATATCCAATTTGGTAAAATCTTCAAAAGTAATAGTATCTTTTTGTGGTTCTACCTGTTTATTAGCAGCTTCATTTGCTTTTTTACTAGCCTCTAATTTATCTAGTTGCTCTTGTATGGTTTTATCTTCAATTTTAGAAAATAGCAATTCTGCTTTTCCTATTTGGTGACCCGCAGGTAGCAACACTTCTTTATTTGGAATATCGTTCCATTGCGTTACTGCATCAAGTTCAGAAAGACAAAGAATGTTTTTAAGCTTTTCGGAAGTAAACGGTAAAAATGGTTCGCATAAAGTAGCTAAAGCACTGGCTATTTGAAGCGCCACATACATAATGGTTTGTGTTCTGGCTTCATCTTCCTTAATTTTTTTCCAAGGTTCTTCGTCTGCTAAATATTTATTTCCTAAGCGCGCTAAATTCATAAGCTCTTGTCCGGCTTCTCTAAAACGGTAGCGTTCAATAGAACTTGCAATTACATTTGGATACGCTTTTACGGCTGCTAAAGTGTCTTCATCAACCTGTGTAAATTCACTTGGTGTTGGTACTAGGCCTTGGTAATATTTGTTGGTTAGTACCACCACACGATTAATAAAATTACCAAAAATGGCCACCAGCTCGTTATTATTTCTAGCTTGAAAGTCTTTCCAAGTAAAATCGTTATCCTTAGTTTCTGGTGCATTGGCATTTAATACGTAACGCAGTACATCTTGCTGACCTGGAAAATCTTTTAAATATTCTGATAACCAGACTGCCCAATTTTTAGATGTTGATAGTTTATTACCTTCTAAATTTAAGAACTCATTGGCTGGCACATTATCTGGTAAAATATAACTACCCTCTGCTTTTAACATAGAAGGGAAAATGATACAGTGAAACACAATATTATCTTTACCAATAAAATGCACTAATTTGGTGTCTTTATCTTTCCAGTAGGGTTCCCAATCTTTTCCTTCGCGTTCTGCCCATTCTTTTGTTGAAGATATATAACCAATAGGTGCATCAAACCACACGTAAAGTACTTTGCCTTCTCCACCTTCAACGGGTACTGGGATTCCCCAATCTAAATCGCGGGTTACTGCTCTTGGGCGTAAACCATCATCAATCCAAGATTTTACTTGTCCGTACACATTAGGCTTCCAATCTTTTTTATGCCCTTTTAAAATCCACTCTCTTAAAAAATCTTCGTGTTTATCTAAAGGCAAAAACCAGTGTTTTGTTTGTTTTAAAGTGGGTACATTTCCGGTTAATGCCGATTTTGGGTTGATTAAATCGGTGGCATTCAAACTGGTTCCACAGTTTTCGCATTGGTCGCCATAAGCTTCCTCATTACCACATTTTGGGCAAGTTCCCGTTACAAACCGGTCTGCTAAAAACTGATTTGCCTTTTCATCATACAGCTGTTCGGTAGTTTCTTCAATAAACTCACCTTTATCGTATAAAGTTTTAAAGAATTCTGAGGCCGTTTTATGATGAATTGGTGCCGAGGTACGCGAATAATTATCGTAAGTAATACCAAATTCTTTAAACGATTTTTTAATAATAGCGTGATACTTATCCACAATATCTTGTGGTGATACCCCTTCATTCTTCGCTTTAATAGTAATAGGAACTCCATGCTCATCACTTCCGCCAATAAAGGCTACATCGTTTCCTGTTAAACGTAAATAGCGCACATAAATATCTGCTGGCACATAAACACCTGCTAAATGCCCAATATGAATAGGACCATTTGTATAAGGCAATGCGGCTGTAACTGTATATCGTTTTGGTTTACTCATCAATCTTAAATTAGGGCGTAAAAGTACACATTTTAGAAGCTATATAGAAAAAAAATGTACATTTACAGTATGTCTAGAAACCTACTCATTTTATGTATTTTTTGTACTTCTTTTTTCATTGGAATAAATGAAGTTATATCACAAAACAATGAATTTATAAAACAAGTAAACAAATTGAAACAACCACCATATTTAAAAGTTGGCGATACGGTTGCCATTGTAGCCCCTGCTGGAATTCTAAAAAACCGAACAGATGAAATAGGACAAGCAAAAACACTACTTAAAAGTTGGGGGCTACATGCCAAAGTTGGTAAATATGTTTTTAATCAAGAAAATCACTTTGCTGGAACCGATGATGAACGTTGTGAAGATTTTCAAAACGCCTTAGACGACCCTAAAATTAGCGCCATTTGGTGCGCAAGAGGTGGGTATGGATCGGTTAGAATCTTAGATAAATTAGATTGGACTAGGTTTGAAAGCAATCCAAAATGGATAATTGGCTACAGTGATATTACCGCTATTCATAACCAAGTTCATAATTTAGGTGTACAATCGCTTCATGCCATGATGTGTACCAGCCTTCAAGATACGCCTAAAACTATAGAAGAAACTATTAGTACTTTTAAAGCTGCTTTGTTTGGTGAATCTTTAAGCTACACCTTAAAAGCTTCAAAATACAATAAAACAGGTAGTGTAACGGCTCCTCTTGTTGGTGGTAATTTAACTATTTTGCACAGTATGTTGGGGTCTAAAACAAGTATAGATACTTCTGGAAAAATTTTATTTATTGAAGAAATTGGCGAATACAAATATCATATAGACCGTATGCTTCAAAGTTTAAAACGTGCAGGTTATTTTAATAACTGTAAAGGCATTATAATTGGTGATATGACCAAGATTAAAAAAAACACCACACCTTGGGGCAGTTCTATTGAACAATTAATATTAGATGCACTTTCTGAATACAATTTCCCAATAGCTTTTAACATGCCTGCAGGTCATGAAAAAGACAATAGAGCGTTAATTTTTGGAAAAACAATTGCGTTAACCGTAAAAAAAGAACAATCAACTATTATTTTTAAGAATTAGTAAGCCATATCATAGATTTACAAGGAATTTAAAACCCTTTCTATGATGAAAAAATTACAATTAATATTAGCAGTTGTGGCATTAACATTTTCAATTAGTGTAAATGCCGACACAATTAAAAATTCTGATTTAAATTTAAACAATCCTGACGTACGTAAATGCCTGTTAGATGCAACACAAAGTGAAGGTTGGACATTAGCAGCTGTTTACATGAATGCAAACAACAAAATAGTGTATGTATTTGACAAAGGTAACGACACTAAAGTTTACACAAGTAAAGAGGTTTTTTCTAAGTAAACTTATTTTTTAAATATTACAAAGCCAACTATTTAATGTAAAATAGTTGGCTTTTATTTTTTAAAACCTTAATTCTTTCTGTAATTGTTCATAGGCTTCTTGTACTTGCCTAAATTTTTCTTCGGCTCCCTCTTGATGTTCTTTTCCTAAGTGACGTACTTTATCAGGGTGATATTTTTTAGCCATTTTTCGGTATGCTTTTTTAATCTCTTCAACAGAAGCTCCTTTTGAAATCTCTAAAACCTTATAAGCATTATCACTACTGCTGTAAAACATAGCTTTAATACTCTCATAATCTCTTGCATTAATACCTAAATAACCTGCTATTATTTGTATTTGGCGTTCTTCATCTTGGGTTACTATTCCATCGGCTTTAGCTATTCCAAATAAAAAGTGCACCAATTGCAAACGCGATGGGTGATCCATCATCTGTTTTATTTGTAAACAAACTTGACGTGTAGACACCTTTTGCTTACTAATACCTTTAAATAACTGAAATGCACGATTTGCTCGTGCTTTACCATACATATTAGCAAACTGTTGGCGCACATAATCTAACTCGCGTTGGTCTTGTTTTCCATCGGCTTTAATAACAATAGAAGCTAAAACCAATAAACTCACTTCAAAATCGCCCGATTGCGTTTGTGGACGTTGGGTTCTGCTACTGTATGTGGTTCTTCTTTGGCGTTTATCCTCACCTAAAAGGGTGTCTGCATTCCCATTAGCTACAGCATCTACAATACTTCCTAAAGCTACTCCAATAATAGCACCTATAGGACCTCCAAAAGACCATCCTAAGGCACCACCTATCCATTTTGAAAAACTCATATAAAATTTACTTTTTTGTGTTCAAAGATACTATTGTTAGTTAAATGTTTATAGTATTTGTTACGCAACCCTTTGTAAATTTTATCATCTAAAAGATAAAACACTATGAAATACAAATTACTTCTTACACTTTTTACTCTGGTCTTAAGTTTTACTGCATGTAAAACAGATGACACCCCAAATGATATTATTTGCACCCTAGAATACGTATATGGACTAAATATAACCTTAATTGACGCTACCAATTCTAATAAAATCACAGAAGATATTACTGTAGTTGCTACAGATGGTAATTACGAAGAAACCTTGACCTTAGGTGTAGACTCCTTTTTTGGTGCTGGTGAACGTGCCGGAACTTACACTATAACTGTTACCTCATCTAATTACCAAACTTATGTTAGCAACCCAATAGAGCTAGATGCCAATGAATGCCATGTTATTCCTAAAGTTATTGAAATTACCTTACAACCCAACTAAATTGTATTAAGGTAAGAACGGTTTATATAAGCGCACCAATAATTTATTTTCAATAGCAATAGCCTCAACTTATGATACTATAAGAATTATAAGGGAATGCTATAATAATAATTGCTATGTTTTTAATTAACTTTGCACTTTATTAATGAAAAAAATTAAATTATAAAGATATGTATCCAGCAGAGTTAGTAAAACCAATGCGTGAAGATTTAACAAGCGTAGGTTTTGAAGAGTTACACACGCCAGAAGCAGTAGAAACTGCTTTAGCTAAAGAAGGTACTACTTTGGTTGTAGTAAATTCGGTTTGTGGTTGTGCCGCAGCAAATGCACGTCCTGGAGCTAAAATGAGCTTACAAAACGAGAAAAAACCAGACCATATTGTTACCGTTTTTGCAGGAGTTGATAAAGAAGCTGTTAATAAAGCTAGAGAGTTTATGATTCCGTTTCCTCCAAGTTCACCTTGTATGGCGTTATTTAAAAATGGTGAATTGGTACATATGCTAGAGCGCCATCATATTGAAGGGCGTCCTGCAGAACTAATAGCAGAAAACTTAGTTGATGCTTATAACGAGTACTGCTAAATAAAAACACATAACAAATTATAAAAACAAACCACGAAAAAATCGTGGTTTGTTCGTTATTATCATTATGCTATTTTTGAACATGCTTAAAATAATATCATACCCACTTACTGTAATTTATTATGTCTGTTTTTTATTAACACTTATAATATTTCACCCTATCCAATGGTTTTGCTTTAACGTGTTTGGGTATCAAGCTCATAAAAAAAGTGTTGACATCCTGCAGTTTTTCTTATTAAAATGTACTCATATTTTAGGCACCAGGTTTTCATTTGATAATCCGTACCAAATAAACACAAACCAACCTTTAATTATTGTTGCTAACCACCAAAGCATGTATGATATATCTCCTATTATGTGGTATATGAGAAAACATCATACTAAATTTATTAGTAAAATGGAATTAGGAAAAGGCATCCCTAGTGTTTCGTATAATTTACGCCATGGTGGATCTGTTTTAATAGACAGAAAAAATCCTAGACAGTCCTTACCCGCTATTATGAAATTTGGTGAATATATTGAAGCTAACAAAAGAGCTGCGGTTATTTTTCCAGAAGGAACAAGAAGCAAAAACGGTGAGCCCAAACCCTTTCAAACTAAAGGTTTAGAAATATTATTTAAAAAAATACCATCGGCATTGGTAGTGCCAATTTCTATTAATAATTCTTGGAAAATGTTTAGGTACGGAAAATTTCCTATGGGATTAGGAAATCACATAAAGCTTAAAGTACATAAACCTATAGAATTATCTACCTTTGTAGATAAAAAAGAGCTTATTAATAGTATTGAAACTACTATTAAAGATAGTATACACCCCTAATATTTCATTTATGTCATTAAAAAATGTTCGTTTGGAAGTCATGCAGTTTTTAGAAAAAGATGTTGACAAATTAATTGAAAAGTATTTGATTCCTATTGAAAAAATTTGGCAGCCAACAGATTTTCTTCCTAATTCTGAGCATGATACATTCTTTGATGAAGTTACTGAGATTAGAGAACTATCAAAAGAATTACCATATGATTTTTGGGTGGTTTTAGTAGGAGACATGATTACTGAAGAAGCTCTACCCACCTATGAATCTTGGTTAATGGATGTTGAAGGGGTAAACCAAAGAGACCGAGAAAGCTCTTGGGCTAAATGGGTAAGACATTGGACTGGAGAAGAAAACAGACATGGAGATGTACTAAACAAATACTTATACCTTTCTGGTAGAGTTAATATGCGTGAAATTGAAAAAACCACACAATATTTAATTGCAGATGGTTTTGATATTGGCACTAACAGAGATCCTTACAAAAACTTTGTATATACTAGCTTTCAAGAACTAGCCACCTATATTTCTCATAACCGAGTTGCCAAAATAGCAAAAGAAAAAGGCAATAAGCAACTGGCAAAAATGTGTAGAATTATTTCTGGTGATGAAATGCGCCACCATAATGCCTATTCAGAATTTGTTGAACGCATTTTTAAAATAGACCCTAGCCAAATGATGATGGCTTTTCATTACATGATGAAACAAAAAATTACCATGCCAGCGCATTTTTTAAGAGAATCTGGAGCCAAAATAAGTACTGCTTTTGAAGAGTTTTCTAATACTGCCCAACGTATTGGTGTTTACACCTCAAAAGATTATGTAGATATTTTACAAAAGTTAATTAACCGGTGGGAAATTGATAAAATAACAAACCTTACCGATGATGCAGAAAAAGCAAGAGACTATTTAATGAAATTACCAGACCGTATGTTACGTCTTGCTGAAAGAATAAAAATTCCTGAAAACTCATTTGAGTTTAAGTGGGTTGAACCTGTTATTGCCAAATAAAAAGATGCTTCAAAAAGAAGATATTATAGACAAAACTAAAGATTTTGTAAAAGAAACCCTTTTTGGTGCAGAGGGTGGACATGATTGGTTTCACACATTAAGAGTGTACAACAACGCTTTATTAATATCTAAAAATGAGCCTGTTAATGTTTTAGTTGTGTCTTTAGGTGCGCTTTTACATGATATTGCAGACAGCAAATTTTATGATGGCGATGAAACTGTAGGTCCTAAAATGGCAAGAGAATTTTTATTTAAACACAACGTAGATTCTGCTGTAATTGAGCATGTTATTAATATTATTGAAAACATTTCATTTAAAGGAGGCAATGAAAAGCAAAAATTTAAATCGGTAGAATTAGATGTTATTCAAGATGCTGATAGGTTAGATGCCATTGGAGCCATTGGTATTGCAAGATGTTTTAATTATGGTGGATATAAAAACAGACAACTCTACAACCCAGATATAGCCCCAAACCTTAATATGACTAAAGAAGAGTATAAAGCATCAACAGCACCAACAATTAATCATTTTTATGAAAAATTACTACTTCTTAAGGATAGAATGAATACTAAAACTGGCAAGCAATTAGCTGAAAGCAGACATGCTTTTATGGAACTTTTCTTAAAGCAGTTTTATAACGAATGGAACGGAAAAGTCTAACCGATTATTTGCTTAATTTCTTTACGGTAATTTGAAGCACTTTTACCAATAATTTCATTAAACTGTTTGTTAAAATGCGAAAAATTGTTAAATCCGCATTCATAACAAATATCGGCAATACTCATTTGGCTTTCATTAAGCAACTTAGTAGCATGTACAATTCTAATTTCATTAACTACTTGTGTGAAGGTTTTTCCGGTAGTCTTTTTAAAATATCTACAAAAAGCAGGAACCGTCATACTTACCTTATTAGCAATATCTTCTAAAGCAATATGATCTTTAAAATTAGCATTTACATATTTGTAAATGGTTTTAATTTTATCAGTATCCTGAGGTTCTGCTTCAAACATAAAACCATCGGCATTTAAAATGGTATAGTCTTCGGTAGTTGCTAAATACTGTAATATTTCTAATAGTTTTAAAATTCTATCTAAACCCGTATAGCTTTCTAATTCTTCAATTTTAGCTCCAACAGCATTTTTGGCTTCTCTATTAAATTTAATACCATTTTTAGCTTTTTCAAACAAAGTTGCTATGGCTGCTGCCTCTGGAACACTATTAAAAAAGTCTTCTCCTAAAAAGTCTGGTTTAAATTGTACAGTAGTTTCTATACCTGCTGCGGTTAGCCTATCTGTAAAACCATTGTGTGGTAAATTAGATCCTATTAAGATAAGCTGACTATTATTAAAATATGATAAGTGATTCCCTATATGGGTTTTTCCTTTACCTCTATTAATATAAATAAGCTCTATCTCTGGATGAAAATGCCAAAACATTTCACTTCTATCTAACTTTTCATTATGCTGCTTAACATGAATGGAAGTACCAAAAGAGGGAGATATTTTTTTAAATGTAGGTTTTTTAGTAATCATATCTAGGACTATTTAATTGCAAAATTACAATATATTATGCATACATTATATATTTTATTACCTTTATTATGTGTTATTTTAACTTTACGTTGATTTAACATACCCTTAACAGTTAAAATAGCATATAAATAAGGTAAAATCGATGTTTTTCTATACTTGCATCTAACATATCTTTGTAGTGTTATTTTTAATGATGTTTACAGGAATTAATAACAGATAGAAACAAGAAATTGTTTTTTAGTTTAATTTGAAAATATTAAAAATTTCATAATATACATTAATAATTAGTTTAATGTCTTATTTAGTTTAGTTGGTAAAGTGGGCTGTGGTGGCCCACTTTTTTTTTGCCCCTTTTTTATGGTATCAATTTTAGATTAAGACCAATTGATGTGTTTAGACAAAAATTCTGATCAATTTAAAAAGGAATAGTTCTCAATAAAAACGAACATGTATTTTATCTAAAAGTTAAGGCATTCCAGAAAAGAGGATCATATAATCTTATCCATAGGTTACCCATAGGACATCCATAGGGCATCCATAGGGCATCTATAGGGCATCTATAGGGTTGGTGTTAAGTGTGACCCGTCCTGACCCGTCCTTGACCCGTCCTAAAATAGCTATACAGGTTAATAAATAAATCCTGATATAATTATACAACTCTTTTTCTTAATCCTAAAATGCCTGTACAGGCATTTTAGGATTATTATATGTCTGATAGTTTTTCC